>JBDRBU010000078.1:0-43318 GCA_043822305.1 Candidatus Firestoneibacteriota bacterium | reverse complement strand
GTGATAAAATACACAGTGAAGAATTGAACTGTAAAAAGGTCAATATCCTAACCTTAAATTAGGATAAATTCAAATTAAAGGAGGCTTCAGGCAAAGGTAGAAATATTAAATAAATTTTCTACAATCAAACCTGAAGAACCCTCGCAATGACAAAAAAAACACCTTTCGCTATGATGATGTTAGTAAGGACTTACCAAAAATAGTCGCTGTCTCTACTTATATCCAATAATTCGGTGGTTCACTTGTAATGGTAACATTATGTGGATGACTTTCTTGTAACCCTGCTGAAGTAATCCCAATGAATTCTGCTTTTGCCTGCAAATCTTTTATTGTTTTTGCTCCACAATATCCCATTCCGGATTTTACCCCGCCTACTAACTGCAAAACAATCCCGGATAAAGAACCTCTATAAGGGACTCTGCCTTCTACACCTTCTGGCACTAATTTAGCCGTCTCTACATCTTCCTGAAAGTATCTGTCTTTGCTTCCTTTCTTCATGGCAGAAAGAGAACCCATGGCTCTATAGACTTTAAATCTTCTCCCCTCTAAAAATATCATCTCGCCGGGTGCTTCTTCTGTTCCAGCAAATAAATTTCCGACCATAACACAGTCTGCACCAGAAGCTAATGCTTTTATAATATCACCCGAATATTTTACTCCACCATCAGCAATAACAGGAATTTTATATTTTTTGGCAACACGAGCACATTCATATATGGCGGTTAGCTGTGGTATTCCTATTCCAGCAATTATTCTTGTGGTGCATATTGAACCAGGTCCGATTCCTACTTTAATTGCATTTGCTCCTAATTTTATTAAATCTTTTGCCGCTTCTTCTGTGCCTATATTTCCAACAATAATCTCTTTATCTGGATATTTCTTTCTAAGTAATTTCAAAAGATGCATAACTCCAAAAGAATGTCCATGAGCCGTATCTATAACCAGACAATCCACATCTGCTTTTATTAATTCAGACACTCTTTCTTCTGTATCTTTTGATACACCAACGGCTGCCCCAACACGAAGTCTGCCTAATTTATCTTTACATGCACTTGGGTGTGATAATCTCTTTTCAATGTCTTTTATAGTAATTAACCCTTTTAAATGAAAATCTTTATCAACTACGGGAAGTTTTTCAACCTTATATTTATTCAATATCTCCTGTGCTTTTTGCAAAGTAATATTTTCACCCGCAGTGATTAAATTCTCTTTTGTCATATAATCAGAAATTTTCCCTTCTAATTTTTTTACAAATCTTAAATCTCTGTTTGCAAGAATTCCAACTAATCTGCCATTTTCTTTCCCGTCTTCTGTGATAGGAACTCCTGATATTTTATACTTTGTCATTATATCAAATGCTTCTCTTATAAATGCATGAGGGGGTAATGTAATTGGATGAACAATCATTCCGCTTTGGTATCTTTTAACCTTATCAACTTCTCCTGCTTGTTCTTTAACTGATAAATTCTTATGTATTATTCCCAGACCACCTTCTTGGGCTAAGGCTATAGCCAGTCTTGATTCAGTTACCGTATCCATGGCGGAAGATAAAAGTGGAATATTTAATTTAATGTTTCTTGTAAGATAAGTAGAAACATCTGTTTCGTTTGGTAAAACATTTGATTTTTTTGGAACAAGCAAAACATCATCAAACGTTAACCCTGTTTTTAAAAACATATTCTTCATGATTTTTTTCCTATTATCTTTTTTAGATAATTATAATCTTTTTTTAATTTCTCTTTTGTGGGCACATTACTAAAATCTTCTATTGATAGCCAGTTGTTGTATTTAAAAGATTGCAAAATAGAAATAAATTGTTCTAAATTTGCACATCCGGAATTTACTGAAGCAGATTCTGCCTGCCAAATAGCCGTGCCATTGGAATTAATATCTTTTAATTCTAATTTCATATTTTTTATATGAACATGCGATAAATAACCCCCTAATAATTCTAATCCCATTTTATAATTTTCATATCCTTCATAGACCATATTACCAGGGTCATAAATAATACCGATGTATTTTGGATTAAAATTTGAAACAACTCTATATAATAATGAAGCAGATGGGACAATAGTATTCATATGTGTTTCAACTAATGCTTTTGCCTTGTATTTTTTCATAACTTTTTCTATGGTTTCAAAATTATTTACTACTTCTTTATAAAGACTGTTGTAATCTTTCTGACCATCATAATAAGAGGTACCAACTCTTATCATTTTACAGTCAAGAACCGATAAGGATTTACAAATCTCTTCAACTGATTCCGGTTCATGACATCCCAAATAAGACGCAATAGCACATATTTTAAGTTTATATTTATCACAAATCTTTCTAATTTCTTTTGCTTTATCTTTTAAATTCTTTACACCTAGATCATATTTAACATTTCCCCAATAAGAATACGGTTTATTTTTTACTTCTTCAGGCAAATCCCTTACTCTTAGTTCAATCCCATCGTATCCAATATTGGAAATTAACTTAGCCATTTCCTCGAATGAAAATTCAGGCATAACAACAGTAAAAACAGAAAGTTTCATAAAAATATTATACCAAATATAAAATTTTTAATCAATAGATTAATTCTGAAAAAAAAACTTATAACTTTCATACTCCTTTGTCAATATCTAATTTCGTGGAGTTTCCCTATTTCTTCTGTCATACCCACTTTAAGTGGGTATTCAGTGTCTTTGCATTTTTATTTCCTTTGGCAACCTGCAGTTCTATTATTGCCGTAAACCATTCGCTCCGCTCTAAGTATAACGACTGGAAAAGGTCCGTGGCCATTTGGCAAAGCAAGTGTTCCTGGCAACTTCCACTCATTTGAACCTATAATAACATCAGTCTCGACAAAATTATCTGGCTTGGCATAAACAGGAATACGGTATTCTGTTGCCTCTTTCGTTGGAACAAAAAATAACCCTGCAATATTATTATCTTTATCAAAAACAACTTTTGCATCCAAGAGGGCGTGTTCAAATTTGCAGGTAACATAAACGATTGTATACGCACCGCTTTTTTCCTTTCTTATAGCTGCCTTTTCCTTAAAAGAACCGGCTTGCAAAATAATACTTTTCCAAACGCCTTCCAGTTTATCGGCGGATAGAGCCGCTTTCATCGTCTTATCAAAATACTTAACACTGTCAGAATAATTTCCACCGGAAAGGCTGTCGACTAACATATTCGCCCTTTTCTCTTTGTCAGTGGTTTTTGGTTCTTCTGCATTAACCATACTCAAACAAACAATACTCACAACAAGACAAATACAAGCCAATAATTTTGTGACTGTTCTAATTTTTAACATTATTTTATTCCCCCTATACCCTTCGGATTCTAACCCGTCAAATAGAATTAAATTTTAATATTTAATACTTTTTCACAATTATTTTTTTGTAAAAAAAACCTATCAATACTATTTGTAATAAAATAAATAATACCCATTCTATAGACATTGAGATTAATATCTGAAAAGATAACCTATCATTCCCCGGGTAATGGCTTACCCTAAACATAAAAATTACTGGCAAAATAAATAAAGTAAAAAACACTAAATCATAAATTACCAACCAAAAAGATATTTTAAATGACAAAAAGAATCTCTTACCGTCTATTTTTTTTATACACATATCAACAAAAACAATTAGAATAACATAAATAAAATAAATGGGTGATACTAGGACTAAACCCCGACATGCAGAATCTAGTATATTTATAAGACTAGAAAATTGAATTTGAAAATTCTTATTAAATAGACCGACAACAATAAAAGTTAGAACAGTCAATATCGCAGTTTTCCAATATATTCTCCACCCCTCGAAAAACACCTCTTTTTTAAATATTTCTTTAAAATTTATAGTCATGATTATTTGGTAATATTATAACACAGTATAATTCTATTTAGGAATAAAAAACCGCAAATCGCACCTGCAATTCTATTTTTATTAATTAATTTTTGCTTAAATACTCCTTTAATATCTGCTTTAAGGTGGTTTTGCCTTTGGTGGTTTTAAAGTAGGATTCTCTTCTTAGAGCATCTTCCTTGGAAAGATGGCCTTCAAAATAGATTAATTTTACAGGAAGTCTTTTGGAAGTTGAAATATTCTTGCCTTGTTCGTGTTCTTTTATCCTGCGTTCTAAATCATCAGTAAAACCGATATAGAAGTTATTATCTTGCAGACTTAGGAGGACATAGGTGTAAAAAAAGTTATTCATAAATTCATTACCTTAAAAAGAAGCCCTGTACCAGTCGCTTCGCTCCGGTGCAGGGCATGAACCATTTGCATCCATATTATTATGGCTGAGCCATGAACCTGAGCGTTAGCGAATGGTTCATGGCTCCTCGGTCAGGACTCGAACCTGAAACCTACTGGTTAACAGCCAGCCGCTCCACCATTGAGCTACCGAGGAACTATAATTTTTACGCTCGGCATAAAACCGAGCGCTACAATAATATACTATAAAATAATAACAAAGTCAATTCTACAAGAATATTTGTCAAAAATATTTTTAATACCTTCCGTAATTGAATGCTTCTTCTAACATTGTAAGCAAATTTTCAGGAGGAACATAATTCGCCACTGAATTTCCTGTGCCAATTGCAAATCCTCCGGAAGGAGAGCATTTATCAATTAAAAATCTTGTATGTTTTCTTATTTCTTCTGAACTTAGTCTACATATTTTATTCATATCAAATCCACCCAGACAGGAAATTTTATTACTGTATTTTTCTTTAAATTCCCATATTGGTTCTATTGTATCTTCAAAGGAATGTTTCCCATCCCATCCACATGCAATTATGTCATTATAAATCTCTTTTAAATTTCCACAGGAATGTAAAATCATTGGTTTTCTATAAGAATGGGAAATGTTTACTATTCTTTTATGCCAAGGAAAAACATATTCCCTCATCATAGCAGGAGATATCATAGTCTGGGTTTTAAAACCCATATCATCACCAACTGCAATTGCTCCGACAAAATCCATACTTGCATAAGTTTTAATAAGTTTTTCTATTCTGCTTCCAACTGCTTCAAAAACTGCTTTTACCAATTTTGGATTTTCTATCAAAGCATAACTCATTGGTTCATAGCCCATAATCCACATTACATTCTCTAAAACACCACCAGAACTAAGTGCTATAATTTTCATACCAGCAGGGATCATCTTTTTAATCCGCTCCATTGGTGAAAAATCAATGTTATTCATATCAGGCCAAGGATATTTTTCAAATTCTTCTTCATTTGAAATTAAAGAATCAGTCCCTTTCACATAATCCCTTTTACCTTCTTTTGTATCGCCAGTATGTGTTTGTGGTATTGTAAAGAAAAAATTTGCTTTTGCATTTAAATAATCATAACCAAGTTTATACTGATATGTAATATGTGTTTTTAATTGATAATCTAATTCATCCTTGCAATCATTCTTTTTTATTTTATCTCCAATAATTTTTTCTTCAATGTTGCTAAATAATTCATAAAACGGAACTTTATCTGGAACTTCATTTCTCTTTAATGCTTTTTCAATTCTACCAAAATCTGGGGTTGGTTTTATTTTTATCGTATCAATGTTCATTAAATTTCCCTTCTGCCTTCGATTGCTTTGGCTAAAGTAACCTCATCTGCATATTCTAAACTTGAACCCATAGGGACACCTTGGGCTAATCTTGTAACTTTTATTCCTAATGGCTTAATAAGATTACTTAAATATATTGCCGTTACTTCTCCTTCTACATCAGGATTTGTGGCAATTATTATTTCGTTTGTTTTATTTTTTTCTAATCTTAATAAAAGTTCTCTTATCTTTAAATCTTCTGGTCCTATTCCATCAAGAGGAGATAAACTTCCAAGTAAAACATGGTAAATTCCTTTAAATACTCCAGTCTTTTCTATAGTCATAATATCTAATGGCTCCTCGACAATACAAATAGAACTTTTATCTCTTTTTGTAGAATTACATATAAAGCAAGGGTCACCTTCAGTAACATTAAAGCAAATTGAACAGTATTTTATTTTGTCTTTAACTTCTTCTATTGTTCTGGCTAAGTTTAAAATTTCATTTTTTTCTGTTTTTAAAATATAAAACGCTAACCTTTGAGCCGTTCTTGGTCCAACTCCCGGCATTTTTTCAAGTTCATTGATTAATCTTTCTAAAGAACTTGTATTAAAACTTTCCATATTCACCCTTTTTAAGGATTCTTCCTTCGAATATCTGGTTGGCCACTTTAACTATTGGTTCAATATGCACTTCTTTGGTTTCAACATATTTTACTGCTGTCTGAGGTGGCTTCTCGCCTATCGAATTATTTTCAGTTTTGTTTATGATAATATCTATTGATTTTTTAAACATCTCTTTAAAGGCTTCTTTTATGGCCATTTGATTTAATTCAATCTCTATCGATTTTTTAGAATAATCGTCTTTAACATCAATATACAATTTATTATTTTTAAATCCTGAAGGAACCGCGGAGGCTAAACACCCATATGCAGTTTTTTTCCTTTCCCTGACTCTTTCAATAAAAATCTCCCAGTTTTTTTTAATTTTATCAAGATTCTCGTTTTCATCACCATCGTTCAATAAATCAATTTCTTCTATATCATTTATTTTTATATTATCATTAGAAGAAGTTTCTCCTTGTTCCACACTATCTATCTCTTTAGATGTGACTTCTTTTTTAAACTCTTTCTCCAGATTTTCAAGTTTGCTAATTATTAAATTTACATCGATTATATCAGCCATTCTTGTGATTTTTACCGCAGCAACTTCCAACAAGACTCTTGGATATGAACTATATTTTAAGTCTTCCATTAGTGTTGTTAATATCTTTATAATATTAATCAATGAGCTCTCGGACAATTTGTCCGAAAACTCTTTTAAATTATTTATATCATCAATATCTACTATTTCTATTAACTCTTCCGGTTTTTTGGCTATTTTTATTATTAAAAGATTTCTAAAAAATTCTACAAGATACTTACAAAACAATAAAATATCATGCCCTGATTTGAATATCTCGTTTATTAAATTTAAAATTTCTTCTGTTTTTTTATCAATCAAACAATTAGCAAATGTTGAAAGTAATTTAGTATCAACTAATTCTAATAATCTCTCCACTTCTTCAATTTTAATCTCACCATTTGCATATGAAATAACCTGATCTAAAATACTTTCTGCATCTCTTAATGAACCATCTGAATTTCTTGCTATTAAATTTAAAATTTTATCATCTATTTCTATGTTTTCTTTCTTTAAAATAAAAGATAAATGCGCGGATATCTCGGATACTGTTAACTTTCTAAAATTAAACTTCTGACAGCGGGATGCAACTGTTAGAGGAACTTTAGATATTTCAGTTGTCGCAAACACAAAATGAACATGTTCTGGTGGTTCTTCCAAAACCTTAAGAAGCGCATCAAATGCGTTCCCGCTTAATCTATGGACTTCATCTATTATATAAATCTTGTATTTATTTTTAACCGGCAAGAATCTTAGTTTTTCTCTTAAATCTCTTACATCATCAACCCCTGTATTTGAAGCCGCATCAATTTCCATAACATCGGGGGATATATCTCCTGTTATTTCCATGCAGGAATTACATTTATTGCATGGAGATGGTGTTGGTCCTTTTTCGCAGTTTATGGCCTTAGATAAAATCCTCGCCATACTGGTTTTACCTACTCCTCTTGGGCCGGAAAATAAATATGCATGAGCAATTCTACCTGACTCAATAGCATTTTTTAAAGTTTTCGCTACATGTTCCTGTCCAACTACTTCATCAAAAGTTTGAGGTCTATATTTTCTTGCAAAAACCAGATACGACATTTCACTCCAATTTAAGGTTATCTTCTAACCATTTTACTGTTTTTTTAATATCTTTTTTATTATCATCTTTCATTCCAATAATCGGAATATCAATTTCATTCTTTATTAACACTTTATGAAGTTCTTCAATAAAAACACCATCACCGGGTGTATCTGGTTTTCCTGGTTTACTCGTAGTTACTACACCACATGCAGGGCTACCATCTTTCCCGATAATTGCAGGGATAAAAAACCCATTGTTAATATAATCTTTTATTTGTTTAACAATATCTTTGGCTAACTGGTAGCATTGCTTCCGCCCTTCTTTAGTTTCAAGCATCTGTCTTACATATGGCATTTCTTTTGTCCGTTTTGATCGTCTTAAATCAGAAACCACAATCTCAGGACACGGCATCTGTAAAACACCATAGCCTCGTTTTACGACAACATTAAGAACTTGTGAAATCACTCCTTTAAGATTTGCCGCACCATCAATACGAGCATTCTGATTAAGTATACAATGCGTTAACACAATTATTTTCTTACTTCTATGATCATTAAAGGGGACAGCTACCTTTTTTTTAATTTTTTTCTGCATTTTTCCTTCTCTATAATCTTTTTATGGAGATGGCCGGAATTGAACCGGCGGCCTCTGCCTTGCGAAGGCAACGCTCTCCCAACTGAGCTACATCCCCTAATCTAAAATATCAAACATTAATTTTTTTGTAGCAACAGATTTTACATTTAAATTTTTTTATACTCTTAAGATTAATAATAACAAAATTACACAATTTATGCAATATCAATCAGCAAAAAAATAAGATCTTTTCCTGATATAACATAGTATTTATGAGCAATTAGTATAACTTTAAATTAGACTTTTATAGTGATTGGATTGTAATCCTTTTTCTGGGACATTTTAGGGACATTTTTAAGGACATTTTATTTTGCCTTAAAAAAAACACCTTTTTTATATCCCACTTTAACAACCATCCTTGATTTTACTAAACCCTTAATATCCCGTATTGCCGTTTTCTCGCTTACACCAAACTTCTCTGCATACCCTCCAATAGTAATATTTTTAGTTTCATTTACCATTAATCGTAATACTTCAATCTGTCTATCATTTAAACCTAACTTTTTTAAATCGGTTTGTCTTTCTTCAGGAATATCTGAAACTAAATCCAATATTTTTTCTCCAGGTCCATAAAACGTTACAACAAAGAAGTCTCCTTCTTCCTTATATTCTGGAGAACGCAATCCGTGATTCTTCATAAGCGTTTTCATTTTATTAATACCTGTTCCATATTTTTCCATATCCTTTGTTTCGTGAAATATCTCGCAGATATTTTTATTCCTTGATTCGTGGTGTCCTTCCAGTTTTTTTATGTTTAATCCAGGCAATAAACCTCCTGGGCTTGAAACCTCAATCTTATCGTCAAATATTGAAATCATAACTGGTGCACCACGGCGATAGTAATCTCTATGTGCAATTGCATTGATGACTGCTTCTCTTATCGCTTCATATCTCGCAATCCTAATTTCACTTTGAGGAATAAAATCTGCTGGATTCTTTCCAAAGAAAAGCAAAGCAGTATTTGTGGGAAAAAACTTGCCACCGTCTTTCTTTAAAACTTTAAGAGTCTTAAATAGAAAATCTTTGATAGCTATTTTAGGAATCTTCACTTTCAGTTTCACAGCCCTAACTTCCAAAAATGACCTAACTTCATTCTCATCAATATCAGAATATTTTGATTCACGGCAAGCAATCTGGTCAAATGGGTTTTTGTTAATTGCGCCCGTTTCATCAATATAGCAAACAAGACTACTTAAAACTTGCGTCTTAAGTTCATCAATATTTCCGAACCTTTTATAAATATAATTGTCTTTAACTGTTTTAAGCAGTTTTTGTGTATCAGAATCTCTTTTTAAGTCTTCTTTATTGCCACCCTTTACAAAAAATAGCACTTCACCTTTTGGCTTCGTTTTCAAAAATCTCTTAAACTCTCTTTCTGTTGCAGACAATCCATCTTTTCCTTTAATACCGTATTCATTCCCAATAATACAAATATAAATGTCGCTGTTATCTACTTGTTTAAAATAAGTTGAAACCGGGGATTTTCCTTTGGCTGGCAAATTTTCAAAAAGAAATATATTAAAAACATTACGCAGGGTAGTATTGCTATTTATAAGTTCACTAATCGCAAATCTTTCGTCTTTTAACTCCTTTTGGTTTGCACTTACAAATATTCCATATCTCATTTATTTTATCCTTAAACCTGTTAACTTGAAACAACATTATGGGTCTATCCCAAATATTTTATTATATTATATACAATTAAACTGGCTTTTTAAAGGGAAAAGCAAAATTTAATCAGCAAAAAAAATACAATAATTTAATTTTTTCGAAAAGTCGAGGAGATGTTCTAACCGGCTGAAACAACCGTTATGGGATTAAAGCCCTTCTATTTCCTCCGAGAGTTTGCACCAATCAGCATTCAGCTCTTTTATGCGTTCTTCTATGCTCTTATGTTCTTTTACCTTGTCAACAAAATCTCTCTCCCTGTAAGTAGCAGGGTCGGCCAGGGCTTTACTCATTTCATCATGCTTTTTGGTTAATTCTGCGGTTTCTTTCTCAACCTCGGTAAGTTTGGCAGACAGGTGCCTTCTTTTATGTTCCACAACTATCGGGTTTTTCTTTTTTGGTTTCTCCGACTCCTTGTTTGAAACTGTTTCTTTTTTCTCTTTCGCTTTCGGCCTAGAAATTCTTTCTTCCGCTTGGCCGGCATTTAGCTTTTTCTTGTGAATGTAATATTCGTAATCGCCGGGATAAACTTCAATTTTTCCATTCTTCACTTCTAATATTTTTGTGGCAATATGTCTTATGAAATGCACATCATGGCTAATGAAACATATTGTTCCTGTATAATCTTTGAGTGCTTTCAGCAAAATATCTCTTGAAGGAATATCAAGATGGTTTGTCGGTTCATCCATCAGAATAAAATTGGGCGGATTGGCTAAAATTTTTACCAGAACGAGGCGGCTCTTTTCTCCTCCGCTTAAAACTGATACAGGCTTGAACACATCATCACCCCTAAACATAAAAATACCGAGTAGTTTGCGGATCTCCTGCTGCGATTTTTCCGGGCCTGACTGTTCGGCTTCCTGCAAACAGGTATTTTTCGGATTAAGCACATCAAGACGGTACTGCGGATAATAAACAGCATCAACATTAACGCCGAGTTTTCTAACCCCTTTATCAAAAGGCAGTACACCGGCTATTATTTTTAGGAGCGTTGACTTGCCTGAACCGTTTATACCCACAAAGGCTAATTTGTCACCTCTTTCAATCATTAAATCAACGCCATCATATACCTTGTTCTCCTCGTAAGATTTATGTATGCCTGTTAGGTTTATAACTTCCCGGCCGCTTCTGGCCGGTTGAGAAAATTTAAAGTTTAAGGTTTTTCGTTCTTTTTGAATCTTAATTTCTTCCATTTTGTCCAGATACTTGATTTTACTTTGAACTGACCTCGCCTTTGATGCCTTGGCGCGAAATCGATTGATGAATTCCTGCAGATGCTCCCTTTCTTTTTCCTGCTGGGCAGCTTGCTTTTCCAAAAGTTCACGTTTCTTCCGCTTTTCTTCCGTAAAGAATAAATAATTTCCTTTGTAACTTACTAATTTGCCATCGTCTATTTCTATAATTCTGGTTGATACATTGTCTATAAAATCTCTGTCATGTGATGTGAAAATAATTATGCCTTCGTACGATTTAATATAATTCTGAAGCCAAAGCAGAGTGCTCAAGTCAAGGTGATTAGTCGGCTCGTCTAAGAGCATAATATCAGCAGGATGCACGAGCAGTTTGGCGAGCGCGATTCGCATAAGCCATCCCCCGCTAAACTCATCAGTCTTTCTTCCGTAATCCCTTTCCTTAAAGCCAAGCCCGGACAGGATTCTTTTAGCCTGATGTTCTATATTATAGCCTCCCATTGTCTCAAACTGTGCCATCAAGCCGCTGTATTCATTCATAATAGTTTCAGTTTCCCCTCCGGACATTTTATGTTCAATCTCTCTCATTTTATTCCTGACTATATTTAGGTCCTTACTTGCATTTGTAACTTCTTCGATAACAATTCGGCCTTTTATGGAATCTATTTCCTGAGGAAGAAAACTTACACTTGCTTTGTTCTGTATGACCAGGTCACCGGAATCCGAATGTTCGTCGCCGGTAATTATCCTGAAAAATGTTGTTTTACCGGAACCGTTAGGACCAACCAGCGAGACCCTCTCGCCTTTATTGAAAAATGCGGAAGCATCCTCGAGAATTACACGCTCGCCAAAATGTTTTGTAAGGTTTGTTATCTGCAGCATTTTTTTCCTTTCTAATAATTACCACATTTTGAAATCGCAAAAAACAGGATATTACAAGAAGTAATGTAGTCAAGGGTCATTAGACCCTGTATCTTTAAATAATATTAAACAGCATCTAAAGACATCTGAGTAGCGAAGAATCTCAGTTTTTTGGTTAAAACGTACAAAATATTGGTCAATCTCTGGTCGCAATTCAATCCCTGCTTTTTCAAAACAGTCCAGTAGTTCATTATATGCACCTTTACCACCAAGAAAATCCCAAAATTCTTCTGCTACTTTGAGTTCGTTGTCTATGTCAAGCATTCCTTTTAATGTCCACCGTTCGTAGGGCTTGGGCTCATACGGATTATAGGGAATGGCGACTAAAGTGTTTGCTTTAGCTTTTGGATTTGTTGAAAGAACAATGGCTACCCATTCAAGCAATGTTCTTTTGAAATCCTTAAAATTACTGATATTGGGTTTTGCTGTTTTAAGATCAAAAAGAAATATTTCACCGTCTTTGCTTTCAATGAATAAATCAACTTTTACCGTTTTTAACTGATTCATTTTCCCTTGCTGGCAAACCTTTCTAATTGCTTTGATCTCTGTTTCTTTATCAGGACTGGTACCAGTTGTAAGATTATTCATTATTTGTTGAATGGTGCTTTGTGAACCTTGACTGATGGTTGTTCCCAAAACATATTGCGATTGGACATTCTGGAATCTGTTTTTTGCTAATGCTACTGCAACCGGCTCAAAGATTGATGTTCCAAATGTGGTATTGAGTGATTGAATAAAAGAGTATAAAGCCATTCTATCTTTTCCCAATAGACGAAAATGGAAAGGCATATTATTGGATTCTGGTTTGTAATTTCGGAACTTGTTTCTTAGGCAAGTTTTGATTACATCAATTATATCTTCTTTTTGGGTATTATTTAGCATTGGACTCTCTTCTCCTTTTTATTTTATATCCGATAAGGCAAATTCAATTGCCCCTCTCCAATCAATCGTGTCTCCAATTCTATCTTTAATATAATTGATATTCTGTTCGGTTAATTCAATTTTTATATCATTTTCTTCTATCACAGCAAGAATATCCTCAATACATAATGAATAAATTACTTTTTCGTTGTCCATTTTATTTCTCCTTTAAGTGAAAAATAGTTTCTGAATATACCCCATTATCTTTCTCGGTGCGGTTCAACACTGGGCGATTATATTTATTAACGATTTGCATTTCTGCTTTTTCGGCAATGATTGGATACATATTGTATTTATCATTTGCTACAAGAAAAATATCGTAATCATCAGTTAAATATTTTTTACAGTTATTAAGCACTTCGGCTATTCCTTGTATGTAACTTTGTTTTGCTTCTCTTCCTTGTCCTTTGAAAAGCGGACCGATTTCCAATTCATCCTGTCGTTTAAAACCGAAAAGATCATAGGCATATGCATGTTGTTCGTGATAATCAATTAAACCAACATATGGTGGACTTGAAAATATTCCCTTGATTCTTTGTCTCCTGGCTAACTCTGTAAATAAAGTATTTCTCTTTTCAAGTTCTCCAAATATATCAATGGTTCTACTGTCACCGGTTATACAATATTGAAAAGTTTTGGTTCGTAATCTGTCAAATTGAAAAAGCCTATTAATAGTGTCTTTTGTATATGCTTCCCACCATTTAAGGATTGAAAATAGCGGTTTGCAAATTTTCCCATGCTTTGAACAATAATAACTTGCTGTAATTGGTTCAATAAGTGTTGACAGGTCAGCGTGAGTTGTTGCTCTACAAGAACGAATAGTTCTACTCAAAATAACACTGATGATTTTTTTGGTGTCAATTTTCTTAACCTTTCTAATTTTCTCAAATACAAATTGAATTTCATCTCTGATATGTTGCGAATACCATTTATCAAGGAAAGTGTCTGCTCTATCTTGTTTTATCTTTATTTTGTATTCATTAATAAGTTTGTTGAAAATAGGCAAAAACTCTTTTTCCTTTTCTGTTCCGTATTTGTCTTCGTTTATCTCCCCTCGGTTAAGTTTATATTTATAATCTGGAACAGGAAAGTATTTGTTATTGAAGTTGTAAAGTGCTTGCAAAAGTTTTTCTTCAAATTTAAGGATGTGAGAGTTTACAAGGATTCCCTTAAATGCCTTTGTTATTCTATTAATTTCAGTTTGAACATCAGAAAGGTCATATTTTATAATCTTACAGTTTCCAATTAAAGAATTAAAAGCAGAGATATCAATACCAATAGAATGCAGACCAAGTTCATTGGCCTGAACCATTGTTGTTCCGCTTCCTGAAAATGGGTCAAGAACTATATCGCCTTGTTTGAAATAAACTTGTTTCTTGAAACTATCAGTATGACTATCCAAAAAGTATTCTACAAGCTGTGGAATAAATTTCCCTTTGTATGGATGTAGCCGGTGAACATGCTTTGTTGTTTCAGCTTCTTTATATTGGTCAAACGATAATGCCCAGTTTAAGTCCTCCCCAAGTTGATTTTTCCAAGAAAATTCGCGGTTACCGTTGTAGGATTTGTAATAATCAAGAAGATCCTGCCTTGAAATCAGTGTTGTTCCATTATTTTCAATTTTTTTAATTCGTCCATATTGAATAAGGTAAGAAATATTAGAAGTTGTAACAGTTTTATCTAAATATTTAGTAGCCCATTCCCCAGCTTCTTTTATTGAAAATAATGCGATTGATTTCATCTTTTTTAGCAGGGTCTAAAGACCCTGCACTACCTTTGTTGTCTTAGTATAAAGAATTTTTCTAGAAAAATCAACATAAAATATCTTTCACTTGTTTATTCCTATCTTTCGTTGTACTCTTTTATCACCTTTAAGAATATGCTGCCGTATTCCTTAAGTTTAGACTCTCCGATACCGAAGATCAAAGACATGTCTTCCAGACTTTTGGGCTTCTTTTCTGCCATTTCCCGGAGAGTCTTGTCAGAAAATACAATATACGCCGGCATATTTTTTCTGTCCGCTATGCTTCTCCTCAAAAGCCGAAGTGTCTCAAAAAGATTTTTGTCAACATTGATATATTCTGACTTTAAAGTATCTTTTTGTTTCCTTTTTATCTCGGCTTTTTTCTTTCTGTCTATCACCCTTGTTAACTTTGGTTTTATCTGTCCGGAAAGCACTTTCATTCCATCATCAGTTACAGAAAGAGTTAAATATTCCCCCGTTCTTTTTAAATACCCTTGAGCTATAAGCTGGTCAATCATAGAGCGAACGGCTCTCTTTGTTTCGCCACTCATTAGACCGAACGACGGCATCGCCTCATGTCCCCACCTGGCAATATTATCCGTGATATTTCCTATGAGCACATTAGAAATATGCTCGGCACCGAAGTGCTCTTCAACACCAAAGACACACTCAATAATATTTTTTGCAAATTCATGTGATTCATCAATACTGCTTATCTCATTAAGACAAAAGTCACACGAGACACAGTTTGCTTTAAGATAACTTTGTCCGAAATATCCCGACAAGAATGAATGCCTGCACATCGGAACCGAACAAAAATTATACATTTCCCCCAGTTTCTTATGCGAGTTATGGCCGGACATTGACTTTTTAAATATATATTCCCATATCCTGTAATCTGCCCCGGAATAAAACAAGTAACAGTATGACGGCAATCCGTCTCTTCCCGCCCGTCCTGTTTCCTGTTGATAATGCTCGACGGATTTTGGCATAGCTGCATGTATAATAAAACGAATATTTGACCTGTCAATCCCCATCCCGAAGGCAATTGTGGCCGTAATAATATTTACCTTTTCCGAGGCAAACATCTCCTGATTTTTTTTCCTTTCCTCATCTGGAAGCCCCGCATGATAAGGCTGGTTAGCAAATCCCTCTGAGTTTAGTGCCTGGGATATTTCGTCTACATCAGTTCGTTTAAGGCAGTAGATTATTCCAGCCTGATTATTATGCAATTTTAAAGTGTCAATTATTTGCTTATACCCATCCCCGTTTCTTTCCGATAATCTATATGTAAGATTAGGTCTGTCCACCCGGCCCACATAAACATGTGGCTTATCAAGTCTTAACTGTCCTAATATATCCTTTTTAACTTCTTCGGTAGCCGTGGCCGTAAAAGCATGGATATTTATTCCGGAGAATTTATTTTTGATCATATGCAACTGCCTGTATTCTGCCCTGAAATCATGCCCCCAATGACTTATACAATGAGCTTCATCTATTACAAAATACGAGATTTTAATGGATTTCAAAAGATTTAGCATAAATTCTGTCATAAGTTTTTCAGGGGAAATATAAAGAAGTTTTACCGTGCCTGTCCTTATTTTTGCCGTAACTTCCCGCATCTTCACCACGGTCAATGCTGAATTTAAACATTCTGCTTCAAGACCAATATCTTTAAGAAAGTCAACCTGGTCTTTCATCAGCGATATAAGAGGAGATATGACGACCGCGGTACCATCTAAGATTAAGGCCGGGACCTGAAAACATACTGACTTCCCACCCCCGGTAGGAAGAATGGTAAGAGTATCATTGGATTCCAATATTGACATTATGGCCTCTTCCTGAAATTCACGAAAAGTAATATAACCCCAATATTTATTTAATACTTCAAGTATTTTTTCTTTCATTATCTGCCCTATTTATTTTACACCGGTTTTTCGGTTTCGGCCTCGCCCCACGGGGACTTCCTTTGGTCGTAAAGGGCTTTTGATTGTTCTTCCTGCGCTTCATACAAATGGATTAGTTTTACTTTCTTCCATCGGCCAGATTTATAGTAAATATAGTCTAAAATCAATGTAACATATATACTAATCAAAATGGCTATCCAGATTCCTTTTTCGGCCAGAGCTGTTTTCTGAGATAGAATCCAGGATAATGGGATTCTAAACATAACGGCTGAAATAAAAGTAAGGATAAATATGGCCATCATATCTCCAGACCCTCTTACTACGCCCATAATGCAGAACATCAAAGCAATCCCAATATATCCAAATGAAGTAATCCTTATATAGCCTACAACATATTTAATAACAGATGCGGAAGCCTTTGGGTCCTTATTAAAGACCTTGGCTATCTGCTCGGGAAATGAATAAACAAGTATAAATGAAGTGAGTGATAATATCGCCGCCATAATTGTTCCGTAATAAAATATCTGCTTTATCCTGTCAAATTTCCCCGCACTTAAGTTTTGTCCAACCATTGAAGTGATAGCTATACCTATGGTCAGCGATGGCAGAAAAGCCATCTGGTCAACCTGCATACATATGCCATATGCTGCCGTAACTTCTAGGCCAAATTTATTGACAAGCGAAATTATTACAGCACCGGCAAAAGACATGATAACCATCTGCAAGGAAGCAGGTATGCCTAGAGTGAATATTTTTTTTATTATATCCCATTCAACAGTAAAATCCCAGGAATGAACCTTAAAGAACGGATTTTTTTTACTCGTGTAAATATAACCGACGATACCGCTAATTATGCCGGCACCAATATTCGCTATCGGAGCTCCATTTAACCCAAAGAAGCGGATAAAAATCGGCACTGATATAAAATTAATTATGGCGTTAAGTATCAGAATATATAACGGCGTCTTTGAATCTCCCAGACCGCGCAGTATCCCGGAATACCAGTTGTAAATGAAATTAAACGAAAGACCTATAATTATTATCCTGAAAAATGAATTTGCCTGCGGCTTTATCTCTAAAGGACAGTTGACAAGTCCCAGTAAACCTGAACTAAAAAAAAATGCGACAAAGGAAATAACCACGCACAGCGCAAGGTTTGTCATAAAAGAATTTGAAAAAACTTTTTCCATGAATTTGAAGTTCTTGGAGCCATATGCTTGGGCCACAATAATATTTGTGGCAACACTTAAGCCGATAAGAGCAGAGATTAAAAAGAAAACTATTGGGAGTGATGTGGCTACGGCCGCTATGGCCTTATGACCAAGCAGTCGGCCAACCCAGAACATATTCATAAATTCAATAGCTGACTGCAAAAAATTACCAAGCAAAAGAGGCACGGCAAACGAAAAAAGTTGTTTCGGAACACTACCCTGCGTAAAATCTTTCAAGTTTATTGCCTCTCTAATTTTTAATTCCCCCTTAACAAAGGGGGTTAGGGGGTTGTTCTTTTAATAATCGTTGCCGTTCCATATCGTATTGTCATAGATATTCATAACAACAACCCCCTTGATTCCCCCTTAACAAAGGGGGAATATGGAAATATAAAAATATAATTCTCACGGCTTTCACTGACTATTTATAATCTATGGAAGGTTAGTGACTACTCTAAAATTGTTTCTGCAAAACCTGTATTTATCTCGCCTCTCATGAAAAGAGAATTAGAAAACACCTTTTTATGAAAAGGAATTGTTGTCTTAATACCTTCTACGACAAATTCATCAAGGGCTCTTCGCATCCTGACTATTGCTTCTGACCTATCATTACCATATGCAATTAACTTGGCTATCATTGAATCATAGTAAGGCGGAATAGTATATCCAGTATAAACCTGCGTGTCTATTCTAATTCCAGGGCCACCTGGCAGAACAAAAGTAGTAATCTTCCCCGGACATGGAATAAAGTTTTTATCAGGATCTTCTGCATTAATTCTACACTCTAGAGCATGTCCTCTAAATTGTAAATCCCTTTTTGGAAGTCCAATTTTCTCGCCACAGGCAATCTTTATTTGTTCTTTGACTAAATCAACAGACATAACACATTCAGTAACTCCATGTTCTACCTGTATCCTTGTATTTACTTCCATAAAATAAAATCTATTATATTTATCAACTAAAAATTCCATAGTTCCTGCATTTGTATACCCAACTGCTCTTGCCCCTTTTAAAACAACTCTCCCCATTTCTTCTCTCAACTTAGGGGTCATGATTGGTGATGGTGCTTCCTCTATTAACTTTTGATGTCTTCTTTGAATAGTACAATCCCTTTCACCCAGATGAATTATATTACCATGTTCATCACCTAATATCTGAAACTCAACATGTCTGGGTTCTTCTACATATTTTTCTAAATATAAAGCAGAATTTCCAAAAGATGATTCAGCTTCTGCTTTGGCCGTTAAAAACGAACTAACTAAACTTACATCGTTGTGGGCAACTCTCATCCCACGCCCTCCACCACCAGCACATGCTTTTATTATCACCGGATAACCTAGATGCTTTGCTATTTTTAGTGCTTCCTTTTCATCTTTAATAACACCCTCGCTACCAGGAACGACGGGAACGTTTGCTTTTTTCATAATATCTTTGGCTAAGATTTTATCCCCCATCTTTCTTATAACCTCTGGAGTTGGACCTATAAATTTAATTTCACAATCTCTGCAAATCTCAGCAAAATGTGCATTCTCGGCTAAAAACCCATAACCCGGATGAATTGCTTCTGCATCGGATACCTCAGCGGCGCTTATTAAACTTGGGATACTTAAATAACTTTTATTCGCTGGAGCTGGCCCTATACATACATTCTCATCCGCCATTCTTACATATAAAGAATCTTCATCTGCTTTTGAAAACACGGCCACAGTTTTAATATTCATCTCCTTACAGGCTCTTATAATTCTTAATGCTATTTCTCCTCTATTTGCAATTAATATTTTTTTAAACATATTTTCCTCTAATTAAGATGGTTCCACCAGAAACAAAGGCTGGCCAAATTCCACCGGCTGGCCATTCTCCACTAACACTTTTATAATTTTCCCTTTTATTTCTGCTCTTATCTCGTTCATTAGCTTCATGGCTTCAATAATACAAACAGTCTGCCCCTCTTTAATCTCATCTCCTTCTTTAACAAATGGCTGAGCATCAGGTGATGAAGTCCTGTAAAATGTACCAACCATAGGAGACTCTATTGTTATCGTCTTTTCTTCTTTTACCTCTGATGCTTGGTTCTGCACTTTTGGAGTTTCTATCTGAGGAGTAGTTGATCCTGAGGCCTGGGGTGGAATATATTGAGAAGGGGTAATGATCGTATTTGATGAACCTTTTTTTAATTTTATCTTCATCCCTTCCCGTTCTATTTCTATCTCGGCAATATCGTTTCCTTTTAATAATTCTATTAAATCTTTTATTTCTTTTATATTCATCAGCCCTCCATATTTATTTAACTCTTTCTAAATACTCTCCTATTCTGGTATCTATCCGAACAACATCTCCAATATTTATAAAAAGTGGTACATTAACAACTAATTTCGTTTCCAATGTAGCTGGCTTTGATCCTCCAGAAACTGTATCACCTCTAACACCAGGAGCAGTTTCTATAATTTTTAAATTTACAGCGATTGGAAGTTTTATTCCCAGAGGTTCTCCTTTATAAATTAAAGAGTCCACAACTATGCCTTCTTTTAAAAATTTGATATTATTCCCTAATTGATGTTCATTAAAAGAAATCTGCTCAAAAGTACTTGTATCCATAAATACATGATTTTCCCCATCTTTGTATAAATACTGCATCTCTTTTTGTTCTACATCAGGATCTTTTAATTGTATTCCTGCATCGAATGTCTTATCTATGGTTGTATCCAATTTTATATTTTTAATCTTTGTTTTAATAGAAGTAGGTCCTTTACCTGGTTTATGCCGACTGTAATCTACAACTTCATAAACCACATTATCTATTTCTATTAATGTTCCCCTTTTTAGATCACTTGAATCTACCATATGATAATCCTCACTTCCTGTATAGGTAAATACTCAGGTAGTCGCAGGCTTTAGCCTGCGGTATTTACAATACAACTAACTTACTCTGGTCTTTTCCAAGAACTTCAATACTGTCTTTTTTTACAACTATTATATTTTCAATTCTAATTCCAAATTTACCTGAAATATAAATCCCGGGTTCAACTGTAAAAACCATGCCTTCTTTTACAAAACCTGTTGATTTATGCGAAACCTTTGGCCCCTCGTGAACCTCTTTGCCTATCCCATGACCTAAACTATGAATAAAATATTTATGTAATTTATGTTTCTTTAAATAATTTCTGGCTGCTTTATCTAAATTAGATAATTTTACTCCACTTTTAATGAAGGAAATCGCTTCTTGTTGAGCATTGTAAACCACTCTATATGCTTCTTTATATGATTTTTGTATTATACCTAATCCAATGGTTTTTGTCAAGTCAGAACAATAACCTTTGTAACTCACACCAAAATCAATTATTATTAATTCTCCTTTTTTCAATTTTTTATCAGAAGATATTCCATGGGGAAGAGCACCACGATTGCCAGAAGCAACAATAGTTGAAAATGAAACTCCATCTGCTCCTAATTTTTTCATGTTGTATTCAAGTTCACAAGCAATATCTTTTTCAGAAATTCCTTCTTTAATCCTGCCTTGTGTTTTCTCGTACGATAATTCTGCGATTTTCACTGCTTTTTTTATCAAATCAATTTCTTCATCAGTTTTTATCATTCTTAAATCTTCTATGAAATTTTTTATCCCTCTCCATTTTATTTTTTCTAATCTTTCTTTTAAAAATTCATATTGGCTAAATAGTATGCTATTATATTCATATCCTAATCTTTTTATTTTTTTATTTATTATAATTTCACATATTTTCTTAAAATAATTTGAAGTTATAATTACTTCGTAACCAGGTACTTCTAACTTTGCTTGTTCCATATATCTACTATCAGTAATAAAATATCCTTTTTCTTTGGCTATAAGTAAATATCCGGTAGAACCAGTAAACCCCGTCAGATAATTTCTATTTATTGGATTTGTAATTATAAAACCATCTAATTTTTTCTTCTCAAGTTTTTCCTGTAATTCTTTTATTCTTTTGTTCATAATCCTTATCCTTTAA
Organism: Candidatus Firestoneibacteriota bacterium; assembly: GCA_043822305.1. Classification (GTDB taxonomy): domain Bacteria; phylum Oederibacteriota; class D2-FULL-39-29; order D2-FULL-39-29; family JBDRBU01; genus JBDRBU01. Next base: position 21,336 of record JBDRBU010000078.1, on the reverse strand, counting down.
TCCGTAATTCGCCATCCGCAATTTTTAGTTCATATACTTCTTCTATATCTTTTACCATTTCTTTGGCATCAAAAGATTTTGCTATGTTAAATCCACACTCTCCCATTTTTTTGGCAATATTTTCATTATTTAAAAGATAAGTAATTTTTTCGGCCATACCTTTTAAATTTTTTGGCTCTAATAAAAACCCATTCTCTCCATTTATTATTACTTCTTTTGCTCCATCTACAGATGTGGCTACAATTGGTTTTCTTTCGGCCATGGCTTCAGGAAAGACCCTGGGCAATCCTTCCCATAATGATGTTAAAACCAAGACATTAAAAGATGATAAAATCTCAGCAACATCTCTTCTCCATCCAGTTAAAATCACATCATTATGTAAGTTTAATTCACTGATTAATTTTTCAATATCCGGCCTTAATTCTCCATCACCCACAAGAATAAATTTTACTTTAGAAAACGATTCTTTGACTATTTTTGCTACTCTTATAAAATCAAGCGGATTCTTCTGTGGCTTAAAACAGGCAATCATTCCAACTATTTTATAATCCAAAGGAATATTAAATTCTTTCCTTACCTCAACCTCTTTATGTTGACTACTAAACTCATCTATGTTTATACCACTATGTATAACTGTATACTGTTCAGCTACGCCGACTTTTGCTTTTAATCCTTTTTCTATATCAATTTTAGTCACGGCGATTAGTTTATCCGAAATTTTGGCAGCAATCCTTTCAAAAAATATATATAGATTTCTAACAAAAAAATTCTGATAATCATTAAATGAGAAACCATGAATAGTCTGAATGATTATTGGAATTTTGGCTAAATATCCAGCGAATCTCCCAAGTATCCCGGCCTTTGAACTATGTGTATGGATTATATCAATTTTATATTTTTTAAACAATCTCCATAATTTCAATAAACAGTAAATATCATAAAAAGGTGAAATTTTGTGTTTTAATTCTGGCAGTAAAATTATCTGTGCATCCTTTATCCCTTTAGCATCTTCTACAAGTTCTCCTTCAGTCCCTGAAATTAAAAACACATTGTATTTTTCTCTATCGTGATTAGCAACAGAATAAAGAGTATTCTCCTGAGCACCACCTAATTCTAATTTAGTAATTATATGTAAAACATTGATTTTTCGCATATGATAAATGGTAAATATTTAGTAAAAGCCGTCGTTATTTTTCTACCCATATTATTATGGAGTCAGGGTCGTCCCTGACCCTGACATACCTTTTAATCTACAAAAACAAATCTACCTTATAATCCCCATTACCAACAGTTATCTTGTATTCATCTCCTACAAGTGCAAAATATCTGCCGAACTCAAGGAAGAATTGATTTTCTTAAATTTCTTTCTGAAAATTTATCTTTTAACCCAAGGAAATCAAAAATATATTCATCCTTAAAATGAGCGAGAATATTTTTTTCTTTTGACTTTGGTATTAATTTATCTGCTTTCTTTGAAAGCATAAAGCGTTCGCATAAGGAAGAATCAATTTGTCTTCGTAATTCTCTAAAACTCCATTTCTCACTTATACAAGTTTTGACATAAAACTCCTTTTCTTCAATAGAAGCAGTACTATTCAAAATATAGAGATTCCTTTTATCTCCTCGGCTACTACCTTTCCATCTAAAATTGCATCTTCCATTGAAGAATAAGTCCACCGACCATATCTTCCTATGGAATATATATTTTTTTCTTTTAAAAAATCCATGATTAACTTTAAATTTTTATTATAATTTAAATCAAAGACAACATATGCATATTTTATTTCAATAGAATTTTCAACAAGGATTTTATCCGACTTTTTGAGAATGTTTGCTTTTAATAAATCTTCTTTTATCTTTCCAATCAATCTTTGTTTTGACATTTTTTCATCCGGTTTTAAAGAAACTTCTACATATAATGAAGATGTGCCAGTTGGATTAAGGTCAGAAGAAATGTTAGAATAAAACCCTGCTCTGTAAAATATAAACTTATGTTCTGGGAAATAAATCCAGTGATAAGGTGAAATATTTGGTCTATTTATTCCCAGATTAAGTCCAAACAATGAAACAGATCTTAATGAACCCGCTGCCTTTTTTACTTTAGATGGAACATCTTTAATCATATTTATTAATTCAGGCAAGGGAATGGTTGAAACTAAATAATCATAATTATCCATTATTCTGTTTTTTGTCTTTATTGTCTTCTTTTCTGCATTAATATTACTAATATCTTTATTTAGACAAGTATTTTTTAAGCCCTTAGCCAAAGAATCAGCCAAGCAGCCAATACCCCCTTTCGCAGGATAATAAAAGAGAATATTATATCCATAACTTTTTCTACTTTTCTTGCTTTCTTTACTTGTATCCGGGATATACCTTGTAGTTCCGGTTGGCAAAATCTTATTTAAGGGAAATCTCCATAATTTTTTATTATAGGGTATCATAAAGTATTTTGCAACTCCATCTCCGTAATTTCCATAAATCCATTCTTTAAAATTTTTATATCCCTTTAATCTTTTTATTTTTAAAAGACCTTCCTCGCATTCTTTAATAATTTTTTCATTATTAAGTTGTGTAAAATTTGCTTGAAAGGGATAGTTAATATACTGATTTGAAATATAAACCGCTGATTTTCTTTTTATTTCTTTCATATTGCCTTTTAATAATTTAAAAACAAGACTTTTTACATGATCATTTTTAAAATGCAAGAAATGACCTGTCCAATCAAAAGAAAAGTCTTTAATTCTAATACTTTTTGATAATCCACCAACTTTATCGTCTTTTTCATAAAGCGAGTATTCTTGATTGTATTTTTGCAGATGATAAGCAGTTGAAAGGCCAGATAGACCCGCACCTAGGATAACAGTTTTCTTCATTGACTTACCTTAGTGTAAAATATAATATTGGTCATGGTTAATTGCGAAGCAATTAGACCTATTAAAACTTATTCCAGTGTAGGATATCTTTTAGATTTCTCTTGGGGATATGTAAAATATCACCTTCATCTTTCCAGTACTTAACCGAACCTTTGTATTCCTCAACTACAGGATTCTCTCCTTTATATCCTAAGGCTATAACAGAATCAATTATAAAATCATTAGGCACATTAAAAATCTTTCTTAAATTTTCCCTATCAATAGAACCCATCCAACAAGTTCCAATTTCTTCTTCCCCAGAAGTCAACAAAACATTTTCTACGGCTGCACCTACATCATAATTTGCTGTTGTTCCCTTATTATCTCTATCGACAAGAACTATAATATAAGCCGTAGGTTTTTCTCCTTCTTTTGGATTGCCTTTTGGAGTAATATAGCCAGCCCATTTAACATTTTTAAAAACTTCAACTACTAACGCCTCATCATTTACGATAATATATTCTATTGGTTGAAGATTAGCACCAGATGGAGCAAGTCTTCCCGCGTTAACTAATTTTTTTAGTATCTCATCTGATATCTTGTCCTGTTTAAACCTGCGAATAGTTCGCCTTTCTGTAATTGCTTTATATACTGGAAACTGCTCTAAATGCATGAATTTCTCCAGTTACTCCCCTTCTTCAACTGAATCTACCTTCTCTTTCACATTCATATCTTTAACATCTTTTTTAATATTCTCTATATTATTCATAATCTCTTTCATTCTCTTTTCGTTTTCTTGAGTCTTTTTTTCCGTCCAGAATTCTTCTAACTCAACATCTTTCTCTGATTTTTTAGGTCTATAAAGAACTGCCGTAACATCAACCTTTACTACTATTTCATCCTCTTCGCTTATTAAAGTAGAAGTACTTTCATCAAATTTTATTTCCATTTCTTTCTCATCAAAATGTAGTACTTTTTTTACATTCTCAACCTGTTTTTTTGCATCCTGTAATGCTTCATCCTTCGCTTCTTTTATCATTCTTTCAAATGTTTCCGCCTTAAGATAATAATTTATAAGTTCATTTGAAGGTGATTGCATCTCAAAATCTACATTTGTTTTTGGCATTCCTCGTGATGATGAAACAGATGAATTTTTTTCTCCTAATGCTTTTGAACTTTGTACCCAACTTGGATTATCAGCAGAAGTTTGAGATATAGCCACTGCTCCATAATTAATAGCCATATCAATGATTTCGCATATATCTACTAATTTCCTATTACCAAGATTATTTACGATGATATTCTTTGCAATTGTATACTTATGCTCTTTTTTTGAAGAACCTCCTTTATCATCTGATGATGGTGCCTTTATAACCTGTTCTATCATCTGTAGTTTAGGTGCTGTTACTTTAAAATCTTCTTTTTTTATAGAAAGCCGTCTTCCTACATTGTATATTACAAAATCTATTTTTCTTCCTATGCTTATCTCTGCTGCCCTTAAAGTATTTGAGATATCAGATATTACAGAAAATTTAATAAAAACATTATCTGGTTTTGCCTTGCGAATTCCACTACCAGTAAATGAAAATCCAGCAACTTTTCCTTCTCTAAAAAATAAATTTTTGGCAACACCACTTCCAACTATATCTATAGAGTTAATTAATCCAACATCCTGAGTAACTCCCACTTCTGAAGGAGGAAGTAAACTTTCTGTCGATTTAGGTTGTTGAATTTTTTCCTTCGTTCCCTCAGATGGTCCGCCTGGCAAATTAATTCCTTCTGTGAGTTTTTTTGGAAGATTTACTAAACTAATTTCAACTAAAGGTATATATTCTTTTGCTGGCATGGATATAATAATTCCAACTGCGACCACAATAATAGTATGTCCAATTAAAGTTATAAAAAACGATATTTTAGAAATCTTATCCATTATCATAAAACAACCCTTTTGGATTTCGTAATGATAGGTTGCGACCTGTCCTTACTTTTTAATCAGTTCTTTATGCTCGGTAGATTCAAATAATTTTTCTGCACCAGCCTGCCTGGCTATATCAAGGACAGAAACAACAATACCATGCGCAACATCTTTATCGGCATTTATTACTACAATTTTAGTTTGGCTAATAGCAAGTAAAGCAGCCATCGGCTCAAATAAATCTTTTAAAGCAATCTCCTGATTACCCAGATATACCTTTCCATCCGCGGGGATAGTTAAGATAATATTTTTCTCTGGCGAAAAATCTGATGTTACTGCTCCAGGCAGTTTTACTTTTATACCGGACTGCATTATTAGTGGGGCCGTAATCATAAATATAATGAGAAGGACTAAGGCCACATCTGTTAAAGGGGTAATATTTATCTCTGAGAATACTTTTCTTTCTTTATTTAGATTTATCATGAATTACTCCTTTGTTTCTTCTAAGTCTTCTTTCCCAATACTTTTTGTCGTGATAATACTTATAAGTTCTACTGAACTTGTTGTCATCTCGGTAGAAAAATTGTTTACCATGCGGATAAGAATGTTATAGCCAACAACCGCAGGGATGGCTACAAATAATCCTATAATAGTCGCAACTAATGCCTGAGCTATACCTGCGCCAACTACATTTATCCCTCCACCTCCCATGGATGATAATCTCATAAAAGATTCCGTTACACCAATAACTGTTCCAAGTAATCCTATAAATGGAGCAACGCTTCCAATACTTCCAATTACTACAAGATTTTGCTCTAATTTAGAAACTTCTTCTAATGCAGTTTTTTGCATGTTGTCTTCTATTTCCTCTTTTGGACATGAGAATTTTACTAATCCAGCCATTAAAGTAACAGCAACTGGACCTCTTGTCTCTTTACATAAATCTAATGCTTGAGGAATGTTCGTTTTGTTAAACTTCCCATTTTTAATTAATATCCTTCTAATTTTACCAAGCAAATGTGTTGTATCTATTTTTGCTTTTTTATATCTTAAAAACCTTTCTATCATAAAATATACTGATAAAAATGAACAAACTATTAAAACCGCAATAGTAAGTAATGCCCAAACATTTCTACCTATTGCCTGCAATAAACTCATATTTTCTGGCATAAATTTACCTCCTTTTATATTTTGTTTTTATATTAATAACTTGTAAATGAAACTCCCCGTGTATCTAACGCGGTACTATTGCACCAAGTTTCACCAGTATCACTATCATATGACCAGCCAACACCGGCTGAAGTTGGAATACCTGCTTGTAGAGTAATAGCATTTGTATTCCCCAAAGGAGTTGCCTTTGCACTCGGTATTGGTTCTAAATATTTATTAAAAGATAAAAAGTCATCAGGATATTTACCTTCATTATCACTATAGTAGACTGCTATAGCAGATCTTATTGCGCCAATATTTCCCTTTGTTGTGCCTTCCCTGCTTCTCTCTAAAAGTTCTCCGAATTTAGGGATGGCCACAGCAGCAATAAGCCCTAATACGGCTACAACAATCATAAGTTCTATTAGTGTAAAACCTATTATCAACTTTTTTTTCTTTAAAAGCATATACAAGATATCCTTATTTTTTCTTTTTAGTTTTTTTGGAACATCCACAAGAACCGCACATAAGGTTATCCTCCTTTTGATTTACAAATTATAACATAATTCATTAAAGAATACAATATTAAAAAGGCAAAGACATTATAATTTTATATTGATATTTCCACTCTCTTTATGTTATTATTATTTATAGTCTGGTTACTTCGTAACCAACTATTCCTGATATTATTTGTTTACATTATGGGAAGTCATAGTCTGGTTACTTTCGGAACCAACTATTTCTGATATTATTTATTACATTATGGAGAGTCAATGACTGACTTTAAATCTTTAGTTAAATTAGGGTGGGCCAGCAGTATTGGAATGACATTAGTAGTTTCTATATTCGTTGGACTTGGTTTTGGTATTTTTTTAGATGATTTATTTAGCTCTTCTCCAATTTTTACTTTAATTTTTTTAATATTAGGAATCATGGCTGGGTTTTTAAACATATTTAGTGGATTAAATAAGATAAAATGAGTATAATATTAGGGATTGTTATCGGAGTTTTAACAGGTATTATTAATTCTTACTTGTTATATTTAACCGTAAAGAAATCTTTAATTTTAGAAAAAAATAAGGGCAGAAAATTCGCCATAATAGGTTACTTAATAAGATTTATAATTCTAACTTGTGTTTTAATTTTAGTCGTTAAGTTACTTGGTCGAACAACTTTTATAGCCACGGCAGTTTCTTTGATTGTTGTTACTTTAATTTCACCTTTTAGATTGTTTTTTAAGTCATAGTCTGTTCGCTTTGGCGAACAACTATTCCTAACCCTGTACCATTCGCAAGGCTCAGGGACAGGATAAGTATTATTTATTTACATTATGGAAAGTCAAGGTAATTATGGAAGAAGGCGTTTTAAAAGAAATAATTTTGATTAAAATACCCGGAATCCCTGATGTGGTTACCATGTCCTGGATTGTTATGGTTATTATTATAACATTATGTTTATTTGCAAAAAGAAAAATAAGTAAATCTCCTGTTGGATTACAAAACGCTGTTGAATATATTGTAGAATGGATTATCTTAAAATCAAAAGAATTTCTGGGAGAAAATGGCCCAAGATTTTTACCATTATTTATAACTTTATTTTTGTTTATCCTTTTTTCAAATTTAATAGGATTAATACCAGGGTTTAAGTCTCCAACCAGTAATATAAATGTTACAATATCTCTAGCCTTAATTATATTTTTCTCCATTCACTACTTTGGAATAAAAGAAAAAGGATTATGGCGATACTTTAAACATTTTTTAGGGCCGCCTTACTGGCTATCTCCTATACTTTTTCCTATTCATATAATAAGTGAATTAGCAAGACCCTTATCTTTATCAATCCGTTTATTTGGAAACATAATGGCCAAAGAGATATTATTAGGAATACTTGCTGTATTATTTGTAGCTTTCTCTTCTATACCTAAAATTGGTATAATTCTGTCAGTGTTTCCTCTAATATTGAGACCTCTTATAATGTTACTTGGTGTCTTGGTAAGTTTTATTCAGGCTTTAGTATTTACTTTACTTTCAATGGTATATATAGCCGGGGCAATAGAAACTGGCGAACAACATTAAAAATAAAATTTTAGAGAGCTCTGTGAAATTTTACTGGGCCTCATATCTAAAAAGGAGGAAAAAAATATGACAATCTTTATAGTATCTATAATAGTAGCCGGTGCTGCCATAGCTATCGGTTCTATACTTACAGCATTTGCACAAGGCTGGGCCACTTCAAAAGCATTAGAAGGAATAGCCAGACAGCCAGAAGCAGCTGGTTCAATACAAGGCTCGTTAATATTAGGATTAGCCCTCATCGAATCTCTTGCAATTTACGTTCTTATTGTATCCCTTATAATCATCTTTGCTAATCCATATACAACACCCTACTTAAATGTTGAAAAAGTAAAGTCAGAGATTGAAGTATTAAAATTAGAAATGGAAAAAATCAAATTAGAAGTAGATAAAAAAGATTTAGAAGAAAAATTAAAAACCGAACCAATTAAAGAACCAAAGAAAAACTAAATTTATGTTAGATATAGATTGGAAAATATTAGCAATTCAAATAGTTACTTTTATTATTGGAATGGTATTAATCTGGAAAGTATTTGTAAAATATTTTTTAAAAATACTATCTGAAAGAGCAACTAATATTAAACAAACATTAAATAATATTGAACAGCAAAAAAATGAAGTACAGAAATTAAAAGGTGATTATGAGAAAAATCTTGCCGAAATAGATAAAAAAATTCAAGAAGGAGTAAAAATCGCAACAAAAGAAGGCATCGAAGTTAAAAATGAGATAATCCTTAAAGCCAGAGAAGAAGCTAAAGCCATACTTGATAAAACATACGAGAAAATAGAGATAGAAAAAGAAAAAATGTTTAAGGAATTACGAACCGAAGTAGCGAATTTAGCCGTTTCTATTGCAGAAAAAGTAATTAGAGAAAGTATTGACAAAAAAACGCAGGAAAAATTAATTGATGGGATTTTAGAAGAAATTAGCGGGGAAAAATAAGAAGGACAACCCCCTCACCCCCTTTATCAAGGGGGAATTAAAAGGGGGAATCAAAATAACTTGAGAGGGCTATGCTACCTAAAACCATAAGCAAAAAATATGCTACTGCTTTATTTAAAGTGGCTCAGGAAGATAAAAATATTGAAGTGGTAATGGACAATTTAAATTTTATTAAGAATATATTAACTTCTGATATTATGAAAATCATTGCCAACCCTAATGTTTCTCATGAAGAAAAAAAACTAATTATTAACAAATTATTTGGTTCTAGGGTTTGCCACTCTGTGAAAAATTTTCTAAACATTCTTATTGATAAAAAAAGAATAGTTTATTTTTTAGACATTTATAATGCCTTTGTTAATATTCATTTGGAGCAGAACAGTATAGTGGCTGGAGAAGTAATAAGTCCAATGAATCTAGAAGACTCTCAGAAAATCAAAATTAAAAACACATTGGAAAAGAAATATAAAAAAACATTTATACTAAATTTTAAAATCAATAAAGATTTAATCGGTGGAATACTTATAAAAATTGGAAACGAAATTATAGACGGGAGTTTAAGAAATCAGTTAATTAAGGTTCAAAACATTTTACTGAGTTAAACAACCCCCTCACCCCCTTTATTAAGGGGGAATAACAGGAATAACATTATAACATTAGGAGTGAACTATGGTTAAAGAAATAAAAACAAATCCGGAAGAAATAACTTCCATACTGAAAGATTTAATAAAAAACTATGAAAGTAAATATGATAAAAAAAATACCGGCATAGTGCTTCAAGTAGGAGATGGTATATCAAGAGTATATGGATTAGACGAAGTAAGGTCTTTTGAGATTGTTGAATTTCCAAATAATGTTTCCGGAATAGCATTAAATTTAGAGCGGGATAATGTAGGTGTTGTTATCTTAGGAGATGATAAAAAGATAAAAGAAGGAGATGTCGTTAAATGTACTGGAAAAGTCATGCAAGTACCTGTGGGTAAAGAACTTCTGGGGCGAGTGATTGATTCACTTGGAAATCCTTTAGATGGCAAAGGTCCTATTGTGGCTAAAAAATTTAAGCCGATAGAGGTTAGAGCGCCTACGGTGGTTGAAAGACTTCCGGTAAGAGAACCTTTACAAACTGGAATAAAATCTATTGATGCCATGATACCTATAGGCAGGGGTCAAAGAGAGCTAATTATAGGAGATAGACAGACCGGAAAAACTACAATAGCTATTGATACAATAATAAACCAAAAAGATACTGGTGTTATATGTATCTATGTGGCCATAGGTCAGAAAAAATCAACAGTGGCTCAGGTTGTAAAAACATTAGAAATGTATGATGCTCTTGACCATACTATTATTGTATCTAATACGGCCAGTGACCCCGCGTCTTTACAGTACATGGCTCCATATGCTGGTTGTAGCCTTGGAGAAGAGATTAGAGATAATGGAAAACATGCATTAGTTATATACGATGACCTTTCAAAACATGCCGTAGCGTATAGACAGCTCTCGTTACTTTTAAGACGACCTCCCGGAAGAGAAGCATATCCCGGTGATATATTTTACTTACATTCAAGGTTATTGGAACGAGCTTCTAAGTTGAATGATGCAAGAGGAGGTGGCTCTTTAACTGCAATTCCAATTATTGAAACTCAAGCCGGGGATGTTTCCGCCTACATTCCAACAAATGTAATTTCTATTACTGATGGTCAGATATATTTAGAAAGTGGTTTATTTTATTCTGGCATTAGACCCGCAATAAATGTTGGACTTTCCGTTTCCCGTGTTGGTGGTTCTGCCCAAAATAAAGCCATGAAAAAAGTTGCTGGCAAATTAAGATTAGATTTATCACAATACTGGGAATTAGTAACTTTTACGCAATTTGGTGCGGAATTAGATAAAGCCACGCAATCACAGTTATTCAGGGGCCAGAAAATGGTTGAAATACTAAAACAAAACCAGTATCAGCCACTCGCGGTAGAAAAACAAATCATTATACTCTTTGCCGGAATTCAAGGATTTTTGGACGATATCCCAAATGATAAAATAAAATTGTTTGAATCTGAACTTTATAAATTCATGGATGAAAATTATTTAAGATTAGTTCAGGATATAAAAAATAAAAAAGACTTGGATGAAAAAAATATTGAAGAACTAAAAAAAGCAATTAATCATTTTAAAAAAGAATTTAAATAAATATAATTAAAAGGAGTTTCAAAAATGAATATAATTCAAATAATTAAAAATAAAATATTCGGAGAAAAGAGTGAAGTAGCTAAGATCTTAGAAAAAATACCCATATTTGGAGGTTTAAATGAATTAGAACTTAAAAAAATTGAACTCATTACTCACGAGAGGTCTTATTTGTCAAATGAGGTTGTATTTCATGAAAAAGAACCCGGAGCAGGGATGTATATCATAAAAAATGGAAGTATTAGATTAACTAAAAAAAGAGATTTAAAAGAAGTTGAGGTAGCCGTCTTAAAAGAAAAAGAGTTTTTTGGAGAACTTGCTTTACTTGATGAAGATCCTCGTTCAGCCACAGCAACGGCCATAGTTAAAACAGAAGTATTAGGATTCTATAGACCAGATTTTTTAACACTGCTTCAAAGAGAACCAAAATTAGGTTCGAAAGTCTTATTAAAATTAGCCCAAATTTTAGCAGCAAGATTAAGGCATACCACTGAAACAAGCGTGAAAAAAGGACTTAATGATGATTCAAAATCTTAAAGTTTTAAATTGGATTAAACTAATAATTGTCTGTGCCGGTATTCTTTTAGCTTTGTTTATATTTTACCTGGCCCAAGATTTATTAACACCTTTTTTAATAGCCTTTATCTTAGTTTATATATTAAATCCTCTAACTGACAAACTAGAAGGTAAAGGAATAAAAAGAAGTATTGCTGTTTCAATCATATTTATTAGTATTTTTTTAATATTTTTTGTTGTATTGCTTTTTTCTTACGATTCAATATTTGATGAAGTTAATACTTTAAAAGGCAAAGTCCCTTCGTATTTCAACAATATAAAATTAAGTTTAGAAAAAAGCGCGACTTCACTAGAACAAAATCTAACATTTTTACCAAAAGGTAGTTTAAAAAAAATAATTAATGAAAAATCCAGCGAGGTACCTCAGATAATTGAAAAATCTATTCCTTCTTTAATCATGCAATCTTTTAGAATAATTACAGGTATTCTTATAATTTTATTTACTACTTTCTTTTTATTAAAAGATGGCAGAGCCTTTAGAAAAAATATTATTAAAATTATTCCAAATAAGTATTTTGAAACCTTTCTTTGTTTACTTTACGAAATCAACAAACAAATCGGAAATTATATAAGAGGACAACTTACAGATTGCATTATTGTTGGAATACTTTCCGTTATTGGATTATATTTAATAGGATTAAAATATGCAATTATTGTAGGTACCATATCAGGAATTACTAATATTGTCCCTTACCTCGGGCCTGTAATGGGAATGATACCCGGAATATTCATAGCCGTTATAGAACATCAGAGCCTAGTTATGGCAATTCAGGTGGTTGTTGTCTTGATTATTGTCCAACTTATAGACAATGCCCTTGTTTCACCCCTTGTTGTTGGTAAATCAGTAAATTTGCATCCACTGGCCGTAATACTTTCTGTAGCCATAGGTGGTGCCTTAATAGGATTTTGGGGAATGTTACTTGCTGTACCAATATTTTGTACCCTGAAAGTTACATTTGAAACATTATACCGTGGAATTATTAAATATGGGAGTTGGGAAACATAAAATCCAAAATAAAAGCGAGGTGAGTTAAAATGACATTAGATATTTTATTAGCAGTAATTGCAATTAGTACAGTAATTTTAATGGTTTATCTTGTTCCTGTTTTAGTCCAATTAAAGAAATCCTTACTGAGTATTGAGCAACTCAGTAATAATATAAATGATTTAGTTAGTCAGGCAAAAATAAATGTTGAAAAAGCAGGAAATGTTATAACCATGGTTGAAGGTGCCGTATCTAATATTAAAGATGCTGTAAGTGTATTTAAGAATCCTTTTAATACTTTTTTAACACTTATAGCGAGTTTAATTTCTTTAATTATATCAGGATTTAAAAAAAATAAATCCAGCAAGAAAACAAAGAAATAACAAAGTTCTAATATGGCACGATGAAATATACTTATAACTGCATTAAAACCAAAGATAAAATAAAAATAGATGGAAAGTTAAATGAAAAGATTTGGGGGAAACTTAAACCTGTAGGACCTTTCCAATTTCCCTGGGCTAAAAAAGTAGATTTAAAACAAAAAACTGTAGCAAAATTAACCTGGGATGATAAATATTTATATCTGGGTTATTTAGCCTATGATAAAGATATTCAGGCCATTAAAAGAGGAAGAAAAGGAAATGTCTGGCTCGATGATGTTGTAGAGATATTTTTAGCCCCAACGCTAAACGATAAATCATACTTTGGCTTTGAACTAAATGCTTTAGGTGATTTACTGGATTATAAAGCAAAAGTATATAGAAAATTTAATTATAAGTGGATTGCAAAAGGGATAAAAACAGCAACTTTTATCAAAAAGGGCAAATTTTTCTCAGCAGAATTTGCAATTCCATTTTCTGCGATAAAAAAATATCCTAAAAATGAAACTATTTGGAACATAGGATTATTTAGAGTTGATTATAATATTGTTCATTGTATAAAAAAAGATGAATACAGTTTATGGAAACCATCCGGAACCAAAACCCCCGATTATCATCGTTTAAAAGCATTTGGAAAATTAGCATTTAAAGATACCTGCAAATAAAAATGAAAGCAATAATAAATAAAAATATTTGACCTTTTTTCTCTTGACAAAGTTTAAAAATTAAGATATAATAAAGTAAACTTATTTCTTGAAGGAGGTAAAAATGCATAAGATTGTATCCTTTGCACTAAAGATACCTGAACCCACCATTAAAAAAGTCAGAGGGTTTTGTAAAGAACATGGGACAAAAATTGGTTTTTTTATTGACAGTGCAATTACTGAGAAAATAGAGAGAGAAGAACTGTTTGAAGATTCTAAAGATATTTCACAATTACGATATGAAGAAGGTTTAGCAATACCATTGGAGAAATACTTTGAAAAAAGAAATATATAAAGTTTTGATCATTCTAGCAGCACAAAGAGATCTGGATAATATTGTTACTAAAGAAATCCTTTTACGGTTAAAAAAATCTATGCAAAGTTTAGCAGATAATCCACGACCACACGGATGTATAAAGTTGATGGATAAGGAAGGTGGATATCGGATTCGAGTCAGTGACTACAGATGTTGTTATAGAATTGACGATTTTAACAAGTTGATTTATATCTATAGAGTAAAACATCGAAGAGAAGTATATCGGTGAAAAAAATATTTTATTTTAAACTAATTCCGGAGATTAAAACATATGGTAAATTGTCAGTGAAAGCCGTTAAGATGATATAAAATTGAATAGAACTATGGTTTTTAGTAAATATTTATAAATCACCGGTCATCGACAACATACTTCCAGAAACCTTTTGACTCGGATGATTTTACACCTGAAAGAACTAATATATCCCTGGCTCTAGTTAAAGCAACATAAAATATTCTTTTTTCTTCCTCTTCTTCTTTATTTATTAACTCTCGAAAATCTTCTTCTTCTCTTCTTATATTGTAATCAGGGCAGTATAAAATGTTTATATTATCCTCATTTACTTTTACCCTAATTTCATCTTTATTTTCTTCAATCTTTTTTTCCATCCCGACAACAAAGACAACAGGAAACTCTAACCCCTTAGCTGTATGGATTGTCATGATTTTTACAGCATCCATCTCCTCTGTATTTAAATTCGCCTTTGGCTCTTCTAATGCATTCATTTTTTCTTCAAAATATGCCTTTATGCTTTGTAACGATTTGCCTTGCGACTCAAACTCCTGAACTATTTGAATGAATTTTTTAATATTAGCCGTCCTTTGAAGTTCATAAAATACTTCCCAACCTTTTGTTTTAATGAGAAATTCCTCTATTAAATGGTTTAACGGAGATTTGTTTACTTTTTTTAATGTTTCATTTAATATCCTCAAATTTTCATCATCTTTTATTTTTTCATAAAGTGTTAACCCCTGCTTTTGAGCCATCTCTAAAATTTCATCTTCAGAGATATTTAAAAGTGGACTTTTCAAAAGTAAATACAAACTATAATCATCAGAAGATTCTATCAAAAAGAAAATAAGAGCCCTTAATATGGTAATTTCTGGCTCCTGATGAAATCCTAATCCACGAACAACAACAATAGGTATCCCTTCTTTTCTTAAGGCTGTTTCATATTCATTTAAGTGCGTTCTTGTTCTTAAAAGGAGAGCAATATCTTTGTATTTTATTTTCTCTTCTATTTCCTCGTCATTATGTTTAACATATTTTTTTTCATTTTTTATTATCTCTTTTATTGTTTTAGCCACTCTTTCTGCCTCTTCTTTTTTAGACGCTTCTTTCTCTTCTATTATTAGAAGGATAACTTTACCTTCTGGCTTTCGTCTAGAATTAAATCTTTCATATCCAGTCTTCCAGTAAGGGTCGTTTTCTTCCCTTGTCATAATTTTTGAGAAAATATCATTAACATAATTTACTATTTCCCTCCCGCATCTATAATTCTCCTTAACACCTATTTGAGCAAACATCTTACCATACCATCCTTGCATTTCTCTAATGGCTGTATCAAATACTTCAACATTTGCATTTCTAAAACCGTATATAGACTGTTTCTTGTCCCCAACTATAAATAGTGTTGGATTAGTACCTTCTTCTCTTTTACTCCCAAGCCCTGCTCTCCATTCTTCAGTAAGTTTTTTTATAATAGTCCACTGTAAAAAATTAGTATCCTGAAATTCATCAACAAGTATATGGTCTGTATATTCATCAAAAGCAAATAGTATATTATCTACTTCACTGCTCTCATTAAGCAATTCATAAGTTAGAAGCTCTAAATCATTAAAATCAAGAAGGTTTAATTCTTTTTTCTTTAAGGTGTATTCTTCATTGCAAAATTTAAATATTTCATATAATTTTTCAATCTCAAGATTATAAATTATTTTTTTTACTCCATTAAAAAATTTATTCATTTTATCTGTAAAATTCTTAAAAGTGGCTTTATCACAGGCAATCTTTAGTTCTCTGGGAATTATCGATCTGGGTTTTCCATCCTGAGTAAGAAAATACTCAGTTAATGAATTTAGGCATGTAAATATTTTATCAAAATCTCTTCCTTGAAAAGATTCTTTAAATACTTCATAAAGGTCATTTATTTGTTTTACTGAAGAAATGGCTTCTTCTTTCAAACTCAAAAAATTTGAAGTATCTAATCTGTATAAATTCCCTTTCAATGAAGATGGCCTTAAATCAAAGAGTCTTTTAATAAAATCTTTTAGTTTGTTCCATCCATATTTAGTACTAAGTTCTAACACAAAATCTTTTAGTTTGTTATTTTTTTCGTCTATTAATTTCACAAGGAATGAATCAATTATTTCATCAATTACTCCCATTTCTTCTGGTTCAATTATTTCAAAGTTAGGGTCTAACCCCTTTTCAAACGCAAATCTTTTTAAAAGCGTAAGGCAGAAACTATGTATCGTATAAATCCTCATTAAAAAAATCTTTTCTTTGATTATCCTGTATAAATCCTGTTTTTCCTCTCTTAAAATTTTCAATATTCTTTCTTTCATCTCAGCCGCAGCTTTCTCGGTAAATGTTATGGCTAAGATTCTCTCTGGACTTACCCCCGATAGAAGTAAAGCAATATATCTTCTGGCCAATTTTTCAGTCTTACCAGAACCAGCAGGAGCAGCCACAACTATATTTTTATTTATGTCTAATATCTTTTTATCTATATCTAACATATTTTACAACTTTCCACAAATTTCACAGGCTGGGTCTTTTTTAATAGTTACCTTTCGAAAGTCATTAGTTAAACCATCCCATATTAGAAGTTCGTTATTTAAATTTTCACCTATTTTTGTTAAATATTTCAAAACCTCTAAGGCTTGTAATGTGCCTATGACACCCGGAGTAACTCCTACGGCAGGGAAAATTTCCTTTGGCGGAATTTCTTCAAACAAACAAGCAAGACAAAAAGTCTCGGGATGTTTAATAAAACTAATTTGCCCTTCAAATCCTTGAACTGCACCAAAAACCAACGGTATTTTCTTTTTTACAGCATATTTATTAAGAACAAATCTTGTTTCAAAGTTATCAAGACAGTCTACTATAACATTTACCTCTCCTATTAAATCAGAAACATTATTTTCATCTATTTTCTCTGATAAAGCAATAACTTCAACATTCTTATTTGTTCTTTCTAATGTTTTTTTAGCAGATTCTGCTTTATTTTTTCCAATCCTTAAATCATTATGTAAAATCTGTCTATTTAGATTTGTAATTTCTACTTTATCAAAATCACAGATGCTTATCTTACCTACACCAGCACCTGCCAGATAAATCGATGCAGAAGAGCCTAACCCACCAGCACCTGCTATAAAAATATTAGAATTTTTAAGTTTTCCCTGTATTTTTTTATCCCAGACAAGCAACTGCCTTTCATATCTTAAGATTTCTTCTGGCATTAATTCTTTCATTGTTTTTTACCCTCCCTTTAATCTTCTTTTACAGCCTGCCCTTGTAAATTATATTTTCTTTTCTCTTTTAAAACACCATTTTCATAAAGATACTCATGTTTTACCTTGCCACCTTTGTAGTAATGCCTGCTTAATCCGTTTAATTTATCGTCCAGATAATTCCACTCAGATAACAACACTCCATCTTTTCCATATTCTTGACTAATGCCTGATTTTTTATCATGCTCATAGCAATATTCATATTCAACTTCACCTGTATCATAATATTCCATACTCTTACCTTCACGCACGCCATCCATATAATTCCAATGTGCTTTTACTCTCCCATCTTTTTCATACTCCTTCGTGTAACCATTTTTTTTATTATTAAAATAATTTATATCTTCTTTTAATTTCCCATCCTCGCCATATGTTTTACTTACCCCATCTAATTTATCGTTTTTATATGACCACTCACAAACAAGTCTTCCGTCATCTGTATTGTACTCTTTAGTTAAACCATTAAGTTTGTTGCTTTTGTAATTACATTCCTTCCATAATTTTCCATTCTTATACTCTTTAGTCATCCCATTTAATTCATTCCTCTTGTAAGTCTGTTCAGATTTAATTTCTCCATTCTCCAAATATATAATTGCCAGACCATGAAGGTAGCCATATTTGTATTCTGCCTGAACTTCAAGTTTTCCATTACGAAAATAACCTTTACTTACGCCTTCAGGTTTATTGTCTTTATAATTCAACTCTTTTTTTAACTCACCATCATCATAATATATTTTTGTAAGTCCATTTAGTTTCCCTCCCACATATTCGCCTTCCATGATCAATTTTCCATTACTATTATATCTTTTACTGATTCCTTTTTTATGTCCATTTTTGTAAGCCCACTCAATGATACAACCATCTTCTTCCTGTTTCACTATGCCATCTGGAATTTCTCCTGCCTTTTCTAAAACATTATCGTTTTTATCTGAAAAACCAATAAAAGGGGTTAATATAATTAACAAAAAAATTATTTTAGTTTTCATATAGTATAATTAATATTTTATTTCCATTAAAAACAGCCCACGGGCTGGTGCAACCACAGGGGAAAACTTAAATTTCCCTTTGAAAATTAATTTCACATTATTTGGTTTATATTTTTCAATACCTACATTTAAAAGAAAACCAATCAACATCCGGACCATTTTTCTTAAAAAAGATTTGGAATAAAAATCAATATAAATAAAATCTTTCAATTGTCTTATTTTAACCTCTTTTAATGTTATTTTAAAATTAACTTTATCGTCTTTTACACAAAATTTTTCAAAACTATGCTTACCTTTCAAAAACTTCACCGTTTTTCTCATTGATGATAGATTTAACTCCTGTGAAAAAAATAAAGAAAATCTTCGGCTAATTACTGAGGGTATTTTACTGTTTAAAATCTCATATCTATAATGTTTTAATTTTGCAGAATATCTTGCGTGAAATTTCAAATCCACTTTAGAAATTTTTTTTATAACTATATCGGGAGGAAGGACACTATTTAAAGATTTCCTTAAAGAGAATAAATCACGGAGGAGATTGTCTGTTTTAAAATTAGCAACCTGACCTAAAGCATGAACACCAGCATCAGTTCTGCTAGCACCTGTTATCTTTATATCTTCATTTAATATCTTGGATAACGCAGCTTCTATAGTGCCTTGAATTGTTTTTTTACCAGGAATTCTTTGCCAACCGGAATAATCTGTACCATCATATTCAATAACAAGTTTAATGTTTCTCATTTATGATATATTCTGCTATTTGGACGGCGTTAGTTGCTGCTCCTTTTCTAATATTATCTCCTACAATCCACAAGTTTAATCCATTTGAAATTGATTCATCTTCACGGATTCTTCCCACATAGGATTCATCTCTTCCACTTGCATCTATGGCTAATGGATATTTATTTTGTGAAGGGTCATCAACAACAATAACGCCAGGTGCTTTTTTTAAAATCTCTCTTGCTTCATTTGGAGATAATTTCCTTTCAGTTTCTATATTTACGGCTTCACTATGACAGTTAAATACTGGGACTCTAACCGTAGTTGCCGTAATTCTAATACTGTCATCTCCCATTATTTTTCTGGTTTCATTTACCATTTTCATTTCTTCTTTAGTATATCCGTTTGGTAAAAAGTCATCAATATGTGGCAAAACATTATAAGCAATTTGATGCGGAAATACTTGAACAATCGGTTTTTCACCCTTACTTATTGCTTTAATTTGCTTTTCTAATTCATCAATTGCTTTTAAACCTTTACCGGAAACTGCTTGATATGTTGCCACAACAATTCTTTTTATCTTTGCTGCTTTATGCAATGGATTTAAGACTACTACCATTTGTATTGTAGAACAATTTGGATTTGCAATTATTCCTTTATGCGTTTTTATTGCCTTCGGATTTACTTCGGGCACAACTAAAGGAACTTCTTTATCCATCCTCCAGGCACTGCTATTGTCAATAACTACTGCTCCGGATTTTGCGGCCATGGGGCAATATTCTTTACTTATTCCTCCTCCTGCTGAAAATAATGCAATATCTACTCCTTTAAAAGAATCTTTTGTTAACTCTTGAACAGTAAATTCAACCCCTTTGAAACTAAATTTTTTTCCAACAGAACGAGAAGATGCCAGAAGTATTAAATTTTTTATAGGGAAATTCCTCTCTTCAAGAATTTCTCTCATTTTTATTCCAACGGCTCCAGTTGCTCCAACTATAGATACATTATAAGATTTCATTTTTTTATCTACCCCCTACCCCCTTACAGGTTTAACTCTTATTTAATATAGCAATTTATAATAATTTCGTCAAGCATTTTTTTAATTCTGATGTTTGGTTCCCCCTTAATAAAGGGGGTTAGGGGGTTGTAATGAATTTAGATATTGACAGAATGGAAAACTTATAATATTATAGTTTCAGAAACAAGACAAAAAGGAGACAAAAACGAAATTGTTAGATATTCAAAATAAAATGCAACATTTAAGGTGTTTTAGTAATGGGTCAGTGGAAGGTGCATGGTTTGGTAGCTGCAGGCTTCAGCCTGCGAAAAATGTAATTTAAACAATAATTCCCGCAAGCTAAAGATTGCGACTACATCTAAAAATAATTATTAAGCATCAGTGACTGACCTATTACAAAAGTATTTTAAATAATGTTGAAGAAAAAATAAGAATGGAGAATATTAATCTGAAAGCGATAGAGTCAAAAGTTACATCAGGCGGATATATAGCAATTTATGAAATGAATTTAATGTCTTATGATATTAAGGCGGAATTGAATATATCAACCAGGATAAAGGGGGAAAAATTCATTGTTGAAAATCAGATTGTAACTTCGGAGTTATATCCAACATATAATATCGTATTTTTCTTTAAAATTATTAAGAGATGTCCAAAACTTGTAATTAGTTGGATTTAGGTTAGCCATGACTATCAAATATTTGAAAATGAAGGTTTGCCCACAAAGAATTTTTTAGAGAAAAAGCCATCGATTTTAGTCGGTGGTAAAAAAATAATCCTTGACGGTGGTTTAATACCACCGTCAGGTATCACGTTAGAAAAAATTCTCTAACGGGGTTTACTGATATTATTGATTGTTTCTCTGGCTACGGCTAATGGTTTGGGTTCTTCAGGTTCTATTGTAGAGATGTAATAGGATAGGATGGATCTTTGAAATAGAAAGTATCTGTTAAATCCTGTATAATATAAATAAAAACATATTATACGGAGGAAAATGACAGATGCTTAACAAGGATTATG
>JBDRBU010000077.1:0-32345 GCA_043822305.1 Candidatus Firestoneibacteriota bacterium | reverse complement strand
GTGATAAAATACACAGTGAAGAATTGAACTGTAAAAAGGTCAATATCCTAACCTTAAATTAGGATAAATTCAAATTAAAGGAGGCTTCAGGCAAAGGTAGAAATATTAAATAAATTTTCTACAATCAAACCTGAAGAACCTTTTTTTTTACTGAATATTTACAAAAACTCAGGAGGGAAAAATGGTGGCCATAAATGATTTATTGAGATTACTTTTTGAAAAAAATGCTTCAGATTTGCACCTAACAGCAGGTTCACCTCCAGTATTAAGGATAGATGGAGATATTATACCAACAGAATTAGAGAAGTTGTCTCCGGAAATATGCCAGAATCTTATTTATAGTGTTTTAACAGATGAACAAAAAGAGAAATTTGAGAGAGAAAGTGAATTAGATGTAGCCTTTGGAGTAAAAGGTCTGGGAAGAATAAGAATGAATGTTTTTAGACAAAGAGGTGCTGTGGCCGCTTCGCTTAGAAATATTCCAAGTAGAATCCTTACTTTTGAGGAACTTGGATTGCCTGAAGTAGTTAGCACGACCATAGTTAAAATGCCAAAAGGACTTGTACTTGTAACAGGACCAACGGGTTCAGGAAAGTCTACGACAATTGCTTCAATGATTGATTTTATAAATTCTGATAGGAAAGGTCATATTGTTACTATAGAGGACCCAATTGAATATGTATATACTCATAAAAATTGTATAATTAATCAGAGAGAAATAGGGGTAGATACACCTACTTTTGCAAGTGCATTAAAACGTGTATTAAGACAGGACCCGGATGTAATAGTTATAGGAGAGATGAGAGATTTAGAAACTATTCAAGCTGCCTTGACCATAAGTGAAACTGGACATTTGGTCTTTGCAACATTACACACCACTGATGCTATTCAGAGTATTAATCGTATTATAGATGTTTTCCCTCCATATCAGCAACAGCAGGTAAGAACCCAGATATCGTTTGTTTTGCAGGCGATTATTTCTCAACAGCTGTTACAAAGAGCATATTCTGGGGGAAGAATTGCGGCCATAGAAGTTTTAATGCCCAATGCAGCCGTCAGAAATTTAATCAGAGAAGATAAGATACACCAAATATATTCTGTGATGCAGACTGGAACTGAGGCCGGTATGCAAACTATGAATCAGGCATTGTTTAATCTTTATCAAAAGCAACTTATTACTTATAATGAATCTATATCAAGTACGACAGACTCTAAAGATTTGCAAAGAATGATAAAGGGTGAATAAAAGTAAAAACTGGAGGAGAATATGGCTTTATTTAGTTACAAAGCGAAATCTTTAACAGGAGCGGTTGTCACAGGAACTATGGATGCGGAAAGTGAGAGAGTTTTAGCCGCAAAATTAAGGGGACAGAAGATAACATTACTTTCAGCTAGTTTAGAAAAGAAGAAAGGGTTTAGACTTCCATTTTTTAAGGGTAGTAAGGTTACCATAAAGGATTTAAGTGTATTTTGTAGGCAGTTTTCTACTATGATTAGTGCTGGAGTGCCAGTACTGCAAAGTTTAAATATAATCCATGACCAAGTTGAGAATAAAACCTTAAAAGAGGTAGTGGCTAAGATAAGAGATGATATAGGAGGTGGTTCTACTTTAACCGATGCTCTCGCAAAACATCCAAATGTATTTTCAAATTTGTTTGTTAACATGGTAAAAGCAGGTGAAGCTGCCGGTATTTTAGATGGAATACTACAAAGATTATCGGGTTATTTAGAAAAAGCGGATTCATTAAAAAGGAAAGTTAAATCAGCGATGATGTACCCTATGGTTGTATCTTCAATAGCAATTGCTGTTACTGTATTTTTAATGGTTTTTGTTATTCCTACATTTAAAACAGTATTTGAAAGTTTTGGAAAAGAATTACCTTTACCAACAAAGATTTTACTTGCTATAAGTGATATTATGAGAGAGGTCTTTTTGCCACCTCAGATATTTATTGAAATAGTTGTAATAATTGGAGGAATTATTGCGTTAAAGAAATTTTTAAATACTAAAAAAGGAAAATTAATGTGGAATTCGATACAACTTAAACTTCCTATGTTTGGTATTTTAATTAAGAAAGTTGCTATTGCTAAATTTGCTCGAACATTAGGGACATTAATTAAAAGTGGTGTTCCTATATTAGAAGCCCTGGATATTACCGCGAAGACAGCAGGTAATTTGGTCATAGAAGAAGCAATTATGAAAGTACGTTCCAGTATTAAAGAAGGGGAAAATATTACAGAACCGCTAAAAGCATCCGGGATATTTCCTCCAATGGTTACACAGATGGTTTCTGTAGGAGAAGAGACAGGAACTATAGACGATATGTTAGTAAAATCTGCTGATTTTTATGATGATGAAGTTGATACGGCTATTTCAGGCTTAACTTCTATGATCGAACCACTACTCATTGCCTTTATGGGTGTAGTCATAGGATCTATAGTTATTGCCATGTTTATGCCTATGTTTGAATTAGGTAGTGTTGTTGAATAAATACTGGAGGAGAAAGTGGATATAAAATCTAAATTAAATCCGAATGTAATAAATGCTCCATTATCGGGTATAAGAAAGATTTCAGAGTTAACTTTGCAAATGAAGGATGTTGTCCGACTTGATTTAGGTGAGCCAGACTTTGATACACCAAAGCATATTAAAGATGCAGCCGTTAAGGCTTTAAACGAAGGGTTTACTCATTATACAGCCGTCCCAGGTATTGTAGAATTAAGAAAGGCCATAGCAGAAAAATTAAAAAAAGAAAATAATATGGAGTATAACTTTGAAACTGAAATTACGGTAACAGTAGGAGGAATAGGGGCAATATTTTCTGCACTTCAAACGATTTTAAGTCCAGATGATGAGGTAATAATTTCTGACCCTGCTTGGCCAGCTTATTTGGGTGTTTTAGGAATACTTAATGCAAAGCCAATTTTTGTTACCTTGAAAGAAAAAAATGGATTTAACATAATGCCAGAAGAGATACAGGATAAAATAACTAAAAAAACAAAAGCAATAATTATAAATAGTCCGAATAATCCTACCGGTGGAGTAATGTCTGAAGAGAATCTAAAAGGTATAGCCAAAATTGCAAGAGAGAATAATATTTTTATATTTTCCGATGAGTCTTACGAGAAGTTGATTTTAGGGGATAAAAAACATATAAGTCTAGGGAGTTTGCCCGGTATGAGAGATTTAGTCATTAGTCAGTTTACTTTTTCTAAAACATATGCCATGACCGGCTGGAGAGTAGGTTTTGTATCTGCATCTTCCGAAATTACAAAGGAGTTAAGGAAAGTTAGTCTTTATACCGTTACTCATGTTACTTCAATAGTTCAAAAAGCAGCTTTATCCGCCTTAAATGGTCCTCAGGATTGTGTGAAAGAAATGGTTGATGCATATAGATTAAGAGGAGATATATTAGTTGATGGATTAAATAGCATTGGAAAAATATCCTGTATAAAACCCCAGGGTGCATTTTATGCTTTTGCAAACATTTCAAAATTAAATATGAAATCCGAAGATTTTGTAATTAAAATGATTAAAGAAGCAGGTGTTTCGGCAGTACCTGGTTCTTCTTTTGGAAATAGCGGGGAAGGTTTTGTTAGATTCTGTTTTGCAAATTCAAACGAAAACATAAAAGAAGCAGTAAAAAGAATAAACAAGTTTGTAAAAAGTTTGTAGTCGTTTGTAGTCGCAGGTTCTGTAGTCCTGTATTCGAGTATAACGAGTGGTACAGGGTTAGCCTGCGTGATTTATACAGGGGGTGTAAAATGGGTAACATAGGAGTTCCAGAGTTAATAATAGTACTTGTTATTGCCTTGATAATATTTGGAGCTGGAAAACTTCCAGAGATTGGTTCGGCTATAGGTAAGAGCATAAAAGAATTTAAAAAAGCAATGAAAGACGATTCTATCGAAGACAAAAAATCTGAATCAAGGAAAGATTAGAATATATTTCACCAGTTCGAAAATTTCATGATTTACCCACGCACCAGAATAAAAAAAATAGTACCTGTCCCTATTTTATGATATTTTATGAAAGAAAAAAAATATTTAGCGTTTGATTTAGGTGCTGAAAGCGGTAGAGCAGTTATTGGATTTTTTAACGGCAAAAGTCTAAGGTTGGAAGTCTTACACCGTTTTAAGAATGAGCCTCAAATGTTAGGCGATACCTTATATTGGGATATTTTGTCTCTTTTTAAAGAGATGAAAAATTCCTTAAAAATGTTTAAATCAAAATATGGCAACAATTTGGAAAGTATTGGAGTGGATACATGGGGAGTTGATTTTGGGTTAATTGGGAAAGATGGCAATTTACTATCTAATCCAGTTCATTACAGAGATAAACGCACTAATGGAATACTAAAAGAAGCTTTTAAACAAGTATCTAAATATGAAATATATAAAAAGACTGGGATACAAGTTATGCAGATCAATACTTTATACCAACTTCTTTCTCTTGTAATTACTGATTCTCCACTTCTTAAGGTTTCAAAGAAATTTTTAATGATTCCAGATTTATTTAACTATTTCTTTACTGGTGAAAAATTATGTGAATGGACAGATGCTACAACAACACAGATGTTCTCTCCAGATAAAAAAACATGGGCTAAAGATTTACTTAGAAAGATGAAAATTCCAACTCATATAATGCCAGATGTAATTTTCCCTGGTATAAAGATAGGAAATTTACTAAAATCAATTTCTAATGAAACTAGTTTAACTAATGTGAAAGTTTGTGCTCCTGCATCTCATGATACAGGTTCAGCAGTTGTATCTGTGCCGTCAACTTATAACGAAAACTGGGCTTATTTAAGTTCGGGAACATGGTCTCTTTTAGGTGTTGAGATTAAAGAACCAATAATTAATAAAGAATCTTATGAACTTAATTTTACAAATGAAGGAGGAGCATTTGGAACATATAGATTTTTAAAGAATATAATGGGACTTTGGTTACTGCAACGATGTAGAAAAGAATGGCAGGAAGAAAAAAGTGAAGAAATCTCTTATAAGAAGTTAGTAAATTTAGCAAAAAAAGCTAAGCGATTAAGAAGTTTTATAGATCCGAATCATGATTCTTTCCTTAATCCTCCTAATATGACAATGGCTATAAAAAATTACTGTAATTATACTAACCAACCGGTACCTTACGACATGGCTTTAGTCGTAAGATGTATTTTTGAGAGTCTATCTTTTACATATAAAAAAGTTATAGATGATTTAAATAAATTAACTAAGAGGAAAATAAGAGTATTGCATATAGTTGGAGGAGGTGTTCAAAATAAACTTTTATGTCAGTTTACGGCTAATGCTGCTACTATGCCTGTTATTGCTGGTCCAATTGAGGCAACAGCAATAGGAAATATTTTAATGCAAATGGTAGCAGAATGCGAAATTTCTACACTTATTGATGCAAGAAATATAGTTAAAGATTCATTTGATAATGTAATCTATGAACCACAGGATGAATCTCAATGGGAAGAAGGTTATCAAAGATTTTTAACAGTACAAGGAAAGTTAAAATAGGGTGTCTGTCCCTATTTTCTGAGGTGTTAAATGAATGGTTGGATGGGGAAAGGGATTAAAGTAGATTTAACATCAGATGAAATAAAAAATTTTAATATTGAGGAAAGTTTACTGAAAGAGTATTTAGGTGGAAGAGGACTTGGAGCAAGAATTTTGTACGATGGTTTAAAAAAAGGTATTAACCCTTTAAGTCCAGAGAATCTTTTAATATTTTCTAACGGTCCTTTAACAGGAACGGCTGTGCCAACCTCAAAAAGTAATCTTTCAACAAAATCACCGTTAACAGGTACAATTTTAGATTGTCAATCAGGAGGAGTTTGGGGAGTTAAATTAAAAAAGTGTGGTTTTGATGTTTTGATAATAAAAGGAAAATCTAAAAAGCCAATTTATATTAAAATAGATAATGATTTAGTAACAATTGAAGATGCTTCTTTTTTATGGGGTAAGGATACTTTTGAGACAACAGATATTTTATTAGACAAAGAAGGCAAAGATTTTAGTGTAGTTTGTATAGGACCTGCTGGTGAAAATCTTGTAAGATTTTCTTGTGTTATAAATGATAAAGAAAGAGTATTCGGAAGAGGCGGACCTGGTGCTGTCATGGGTTCTAAAAATTTAAAAGCCATTTTAGTTAAAGGAGATAAACCTATTAATATTTCTGATAAAGAAAGTTTAAATTCATTTCTTTATGAAGCAAATAAAAATTTAAAAGCACATCCTATTACATCAAAGGCTTTGCCACAATATGGAACAGCGGTACTTGTAAATTTAATGAATGTTTTTGGGATGTTTCCTACAAATAACTTCCAGTTTGGAGAATTTAAAGGAGCTTCTAAAATATCGGGGGAAGCAATTTCAGAAAAACTTCTTGAAAAGAAAGCTTCTGGATGTTTTGGATGTGGTATAATACAATGTGCCAGGAAGATAAAGACAAAAAGTTTTAAAGGTTCTGGCCCTGAGTATGAAACTACTTGGTCATTAGGAGCAAATTGTGGCATAGATGATATTGAATTAATATCAGAGATGAATCGTTTATGTAATATGCTGGGAATGGATACAATCTCAACAGGAGGAACCATTGCTTGCGCCATGGAATTAACCGGGAAAGGAATTATTGATTTTGGTATAAGATTTGGTGAAAAGAAAAAAATTAAAAATACAATTAAAAATATTGCCTTTAGAAAAGGAATTGGAAATGAATTAGCCGAAGGCTCAAAAAGATTATCAGAGAAATATAAGGCTATAAAGTATTCAATGCAAGTTAAAGGACTTGAACTTCCTGCATATGACCCACGAGGTTCAGTTGGGATGGGTTTAACATATGCTACCAGTAATAGAGGAGCGTGTCATTTAAGAGGAGGATATGTAGTTGGTGCAGAAGTATTAGGGGTTCCAAGAAGAATTGATAGATTTCTAACTACTGGAAAAGCAGGGCATGTTGTAAGATTGCAGGATTTTGGTGCGGCTGTAGATTCTTTGGTGGTTTGTAGATTTACAACTTTTGCACTTTCTGAACAAAGTTGGGCAAGAATGTTATCTGCTGTTACCGGGTTAGATTTTGCACCTGAAGATTTAATGAGAACAGGAGAAAGGATTTATAATTTAGAAAGGTTATTTAATTTAAGAGAAGGTTTTTCTGATAAAGATGATAATCTTCCTGAAAGGTTTTTGAAAGAACCCTTTCAAGAAGGAGGAAGTAAGGGTCATGTAGTTAATCTAAAAGATATGTTAAAAGAATATTATCAATTTAGAAAATGGGATGAAAAAGGTATCCCAAAAGAAGAAAAATTAAAGGATCTGAATTTACCCCGTTAGAGAAAATTCTCCAAGGAGATTTATATATGGAAAAGTATAAAGATATTAAAGAGGAATTCAGAAGGATAGGGAAATTTATTTGTGACAAAGGTTTAAATAATTCTCATAGCGGCAATATGAGTGTTCGTCTAGGTGATAAAATCTTAATTACCCGTCGTGGTTCTATGTTAGGCTTTTTGAAAGAAGATGATATAATAGAAACTGGTTTGGATAAAGATGATTTTGGTATAACATTAGCGTCTTCTGAGGTTAATGTGCACAGGGCCATACTAAAAAATACTTCTGCTTTAGCCGTAATTCATACTCATCTTATACATGCAGTTGTTTTATCGTTTAATCAAGATGAGATCATACCTCTTGATGCTGAAGGTGGCTATGTTTTAAAAAAAATTCCTGTTATAAAAGTTGAATTTGGTTGTGGTTCTAAAGAGATGGAGGAAAAAGTCTCTAAGGTTTTAAAAAAATTTCCAATTGTTGTCGTCAGGGGTCACGGTGCATTTAGTATTGGTAAAACATTGGAAGAATCTCTTGATTACGCTAGTATACTTGAAGATATTTCTAAGATAATATATAAAGTAAAAACATTAGGTATAAATACAGATAATTTAACAAAGGAAACATTAAAAAAATGGTAAACTTCGTTAGAAACACGGTTATGAAAAACAAAAGAATTAAATTGTTATCCCCCGGCTATCACCGGGAATATATGTAAGGTGTCGTTTTCTTTTAATTGATAGTCTTTATAATTTGTTATAACCTGACCATTGATAACTATAAAGAAGGTATTTTTATCTAATTTTTTATTGGATAATTCCTCAAGTTTTAAGATAGATTCATTAATGCTTGACACTTTTGTAAAAAAAGAGTCTTTTTTAAATATATTTTTTAAACTTGCATATAGTTTGATATTTACCCTCGTACCACCAGAGGATGTGGGGTTTACATTTACCATAGTAGTATTATAAATATATTTACATCAAAAAACAAGGCAAATTGTCAGTGAAAGTCAGTGAAAAGTGAAAGCCGTAAGATCTTGACTATTATAAAATAATATGATAAAATAATATAAATGGAGGTGGTTTTTATGAAAACAGCAATAAGTATTACCTTGCCATCAGAGTTAGTATCAAAACTTGAGAAGATTAAAAAAGAGGAAATGACAACTGTTAGTGGTATAGTGATGGAAGCATTAAAAGAATATATTGAATGGAAAAGATTTAAGCAAATACAAAAAGAACTTTCGTTGGCAGCAAAAGCAAAAGGGATTTTAACCGAAGAGGATGTTGAAAGGATAATACATGAAGCAAGAAAAGACGAAAAAAATTAAGATAGTCTGCGATACCAATATCTTTATATCCATGATTGTTTTTTCAGGAGGACTACCTGAAGATATCTTTAAACAAGTAAAACTGAAAGAATTTGATTTGGGAATATCTAAAGAAATATTAAATGAAATAACATATATTTTGATTAATAAATTTTCATGGCCATTAAGTCAAACGAAGGAAATTATTGAGTTAATTAATAATAATTCAATGGTGGTCATGCCAGATAAAAAATTAAAAATTATAAATGATGACTATGACAATAGAATATTGGAATGTGCTGAAAAATTTAATGCAGATTATCTTATAAGTGGTGATAAGCATATTCTTACTTTAAAAAAATATAAGAATATCAAAATAGTAACAGCAAGAGAATTTATTAAAAATATCGAAGAAAAATAAAATAGTTATTCAGGAGGAAATATGAAAATATTTTTAGATAGTGCTAATATATCTGAGATAAAGGAGATGAACGAGTTTAACTTAATTGATGGTGTCACAACAAATCCAACTTTACTGGCTAAAGAAGGGAAGAATTTTATGAAAACGCTAAGGGAGATTTCTAAAATAGTTAATGGCCCAATACATGTTGAACCCATAGGGACTTCTATTAATGATATGCTTAAAGAGGCAGAAGTGTTTTCTAAGATAAGTGAAAATATAATTATAAAAATTCCATTTATTAAGGAAGGGATAAAAGCAGTTAATGTCCTTTCTAAAAGAGGGATAAAAACTAATTTTACCCTGATTTTTTCAGCAAATCAGGCGATCTTAGCGGCTAAAGTTGGTGTTGACTATATTACTCCTTTTGTGGGGAGATTAGATGATGAAACACAGTCTGGGACAAATTTGATAAGAGATATTGTTAAAATTTACAAGAACTATGATTTTAGAACACAGGTTTTAGCCGCAAGTGTAAGGACACCTTTGCATGTGCTTGAAGTTGCATTAGCCGGAACAAATATTGTTACAGTTCCAAAATCTGTTTTAGAACTTATGATTAAGCATCCATTAACAGATTTAGGGGTAAAGAAGTTTATTGAAGACTGGAAGAAAAAGTAGAAAAGTAGAAAACATTTGTATTATTGAAGATATCTATGTTATAATAATAATTAGATGGAGGTAGAATGTTAAAGAATGAGTTAGAGTTGTTATTAAAACTGCAAGAAATGGATACGAGAATAGATGAATTGGAAGGTAAAAAAACGGAAATTCCTCAGATATTAGACGAACAAAAGTTAAATATAAAAGATAAACAAGATAAAGAGATAATAATAAAAAAGGAAAATGAAGAGTTACAAAAAAGCAAGAAGATGATTGAGTTAGAACTTGGCTCAAAAAATAGTGAGATGATAAAACTACAAAGCCAGTTGTATTCTGTTAAAACCAATAAAGAATATTCAGCCGTACAACAAGAGATGGCCTATCTTAAAGAAAATGTTTCTAAGATAGAAGAAGATATTATTTCAAAAATGTTAAATGAAGATGAGGTTAAGAAAAAAGTGAATGTATTACAGGATGAGATAAAAGAGGAAGAAGATAAATTGAGGAAAATTGAGGAGAAATGCAACAAAGAAATTCAGGAGATTGACCAACAGATGAATGAATTAAAGTTACATAAGGAAGAAATAGTAAAAAAAATAGAAACTAATGAATTATTAAATACATATAATAATATCAGACAAAATTTAGGTGGTGTTGGGATCGTAAAAGTAGTAAATAATTCTTGTAATGGTTGTTTTATTAATTTAAGGGCACAGGTAATTATTGAAATAAAGAAATACGAGTCTTTAATTTTTTGTGAAAACTGTGGTAGAATATTATATATATGATATTTGACTTTCAATAATGTAAATGAATAATATTAGGAATAGTTGGTTACAAAAGTAACCAGACTATCTAAAGTAGAACGAATGGCTGCTCCCTCCTTAGGGTGGGAGAGGAAAGTCCGAACTCCATAGGCCAGGATGCCTCGTAATGCGAGGGCCCAGCACATAAATGTGCGGGGTAGGAAAGTGCCACAGAAAATAAACCGCCCTAAACCGTTCATTATTGTTTAGGTCTAGGGTAAGGGTGAAAAGGTGAGGCAAGAGCTTACCGTCCGTTTAGGTAACTAAATGGTGTACGGCAAACCCCATCCGGAGCAAGACCAAATAGAAGGGAATAAGTGGTGCCGCTTTGCCCTTGGGTAGGTTGCTTAAAGTATAAGGTGACTTATACTAAAGAGAAATAGCCATTTAAACAGAATTCGGCTTATAGTTCTACTTTAGAAAGTTTTTTAAAAATAAGATGGCTACAAGAGTTTTTGCATCGACAATCTTATTTTCAAAAATCATTTTTTCTATTTCTTTTAAGTTAAATACTTTAATTTTTATGTTTTCGTCTTCGTCCAAATTTAAAACTCCTATCTTCAAATCTGTTGCAAGAAATAAATGCATTTTTTCAAACAAAAATCCAGGAGATGAATAAAAACTTAGTAATTTTGTTAGTTTTCCTGCTTTATAACCTGTTTCTTCTTCTAATTCTCTTTTTGCACATCTTAAAGGAGATTCCTCAGATTTTAATGTTCCAGCAGGCACCTCCCATGTCCATTTTTTTATAGCAAATCTATACTGTTTCACAAGTATTATATTGTCTTTTGAAATCAAGGGTATTACTACAGATGCTCCAGGGTGAATAACAAGATCTTTATTATTTACACTATAAACTTTTATAAGTTTCCCATTAAATACCATGTTTTTCATAGATTAGATTTTATCAAAAAATATAAAAAAAATCAATAAAATACTTGACAAGATTACAAAATATTTGTATACTTGAAGTGGAGTAAAGTGGTGCAAAGGGGAGGGAAAAGATATGTTTATGGGGGAGTATCAACATTCTTTAGATAAAAAAGGGAGAATTATTTTACCGGCCAAATTCCGCTCAGATTTAGCAGAAAAGTATATAGAAAAATTTGTTGTTACTAGAGGATTTGATGATTGTCTTTTTGTGTTTCCTATTAATGAATGGAAAAATTTTGAAGACAAATTAAAAACTCTTCCTATGACAGATGCAAATACCAGATATATAATAAGAATGTTATATGCTAATGCCTCAGATTCTACATTAGATAAGCAAGGCAGAATATTTATTCCCTCTGATTTAAGAAATAAAATAGGAATAAATAAAGATGTAGCCATTATAGGTTACTTTAATATTATAGAAATATGGGCAAAAGAAAAATGGCTAAATTATGTAAAAGAAACATCAGATAAACCTTTTGAAAATGTAGTTCAAAAGTTATTTGACCTTGGAATTATGAAATGACACATATCCCGGTTCTTTTAAATGAAGTTATTGGATTTTTAAACTTAAAAGATAATGGAATATATGTAGATGCTACTCTGGGGGAAGGTGGGCATAGTTTAAATATTCTTGAAAATTCGGGTAAAGAAATAAAAATTATAGGGATTGATAAAGATTTGGAAGTTTTAAATATAGCAAAAGAAAGATTAAAAAAATTTAAAGACAGGGTATTTATTGTAAAAGATAACTTTAAAAATATAGATAAAATTTTAAAAGAGATGAAAGTAGAAAAAATTGATGGAATTTTATTTGATCTGGGAGTTTCTTCATTTCAATTAGAGTCAAAGGATAGAGGATTTAGTTTTAAATATAATTCAAGTCTTGATATGAGAATGGATAAAAGTCAAGATCTTGTGGCCAAAGATTTGGTTAATAAACTACCCGAAAAAGATATAGAAGAAATAATTAAAGTGTTTGGTGAAGAGAGATTTTCAAGAAGAATTGCAGAGAATATATGTAAAGAGAGAAAAAAGAAAGAAATAGAAACCACATTTGAATTAGTTGAAGTAATACATAGTAGCCTACCAAAAAAATTTTGGTATAAAAGAATTCATCCGGCAACTAAAACATTTCAATCGTTAAGAATAGTTGTTAATGATGAACTTGGTAATTTGCAAGAAGCTTTAAAAAAAGCACTAAATTTTATGAATGAAAGTAGCAGAATATGTATTATCTCATTTCATTCATTAGAGGATAGAATTGTTAAAAGGTTTTTTAATGAATATTCTAAAACGGAAAATCAAATATTAAAAATTATAACGAAAAAACCAGTTGTTCCATCTTATGAAGAAGTATTTTCTAATCCAAGATGTAGAAGTTCAAAATTAAGAGTAGCAGAAAGGGTATGAAAGAACAACCCCCTAACCCCCTTTATTAAGGGGGAATTAAAAGGGGGAATTAAAAATTAGAGGGCGTTTACTGAATACTTACTATGAAAACAATAGTTGTATTATTAATATCAGCCTTACTTTATATAGGTTTAAATGTGGAATGTATAAAGACAGGGTACGAAATTAATAAACTTAAATTTAAAAAAATAGAACTTACAAATGAGAATAAAATTTTAAGAATAGAAATAGCAAAATTAAAATCTTTAGAAAGAATAGAGACAGTAGCCAGGGAAGAATTAGGATTAGTAACCCCTGATAAGTTTGAAACTATAACTTTATTTGAAGACAAAGAAGAGATAAGTTTTTGGGATAAAGTAAAATGTATTTTTAAAAAGATAATAAGTTCGATTTTAAGATTGTTGTAGTCTGAAAATATGGAAAATAAAATGAATTCAAGAATATTGTTTTTAAGCCGGTTGTTTGTGATATTTGGAATAATCATATTTTTGCGATTCTTGTATTTGCAAATTATTTCATATGAAAGTCTTGACAATTTGGCCAACAAACAACATTTAGACTCGGAAGAAATTACTCCTGAAAGAGGATTTATTTATGACCGCAAGGGAAGAGAATTAGCCATAAGTGTTGATGTGCCTTCTGTGTATGCCATTACTTATCAAATCAATAATAAGATTAAGACGGCTAAGGAACTATCCAATATACTCAAAATAAGTAAAGATGACTTATTGAAAAAATTTAATTGTGGCAAATCCTTTGTTTGGATTGACAGAAAAGTATCTTTTGAAAAGGGTAAAAAAATAAAAATGTTGAAATTAAAAGGTATAAATATAATTAGTGAGAGTAAAAGGTTTTATCCAAAAGATGAGATGTGTGCACATATCTTAGGATTTGTTGATATTGATGGCAAAGGATTGGAAGGGATAGAATACTATTTAGATAAGTTTTTATGTGGTAAAAAAGGTTACTTAAATGTTGTAAAAGACGCTAAGGGTCGAGAAATAATTTCTAGTAATTCTACATATTTACCTTCTAATAATGGATACGATGTATATTTAACCATAGATGAAGCGATACAGTCTATAGTGGAAGAGGAACTTAGAAGAGTAAACAATGAGTTTAGTCCAAAAGAAGCAACAATAATTGTTATGAAGCCAGATAGTGGCGAGATACTTGCTTTAGCCAACCAACCTAGTTTTAATCCTAATAATTTTTATAATTTTCCACAACAGTATTTGAAGAATAGGGCGATATCTTTGCTTTTTGAACCTGGTTCTGTTTTTAAAATTGTAACTTTAGCCGGAGCACTCTCTGAAGCGATAACCACTGAAGATGAAATGATAAATTGTGAAAATGGGGAATGGAAAATTTACAATCATAAAATAAATGATCATATAAAATATAAAATGCTCAAGTTCGAACAAGTAATAGGAAATTCCAGCAATATTGGGACAGCAAAGATAGGCATGAGATTAGGCAATAGTAAATTGTATGATTATGCTAAATTGTTTGGATTTGGAGAAAAAACGGGCATACAATTGGTTGGTGAGGTAAGAGGAATACTAAGAGAACCTAAAAAATGGTCAAAAATATCTGTGTGCTCAATTTCTATAGGTCAAGAAGTTGGTGTAACCCCAATACAGTTAGTATCTGCAATTAGTGTCATGGCTAATAAAGGCAA
Source organism: Candidatus Firestoneibacteriota bacterium (assembly GCA_043822305.1). GTDB lineage: Bacteria > Oederibacteriota > D2-FULL-39-29 > D2-FULL-39-29 > JBDRBU01 > JBDRBU01. The sequence goes on along the minus strand of JBDRBU010000077.1, from coordinate 17,808 downwards.
GTTAATGCAACCTTTAATTGTTAGATATATAAAAGATAGACAAAATAACTTAATAAAAGAGTTCAAACCAAAAGAAATAAGACAAGTTATAAGTGAAGATATAGCCAAAAGGGTGATGAAAATTTTAAAAGGCGCCGTAGAAAATGGTACGGGTAAAGAAGCAAAAATTCCTGGTTACAGTGCTGCTGGAAAAACGGGTACGGCACAAAAAATCGATCCTAAAACAAAAAAGTATTCAACTAATAAATTTGTTGCTTCTTTCGGAGGATTTGTTCCAGCCGATGTCCCTAAAATAGTAATTTTTATTTCTATAGATGAACCAAATAAAGTGTATTGGGGTGGAAGTGTGGCTGCCCCTGCTTTTAGTAGAATAGGTGAAAGAGTTTTAAGATATTTGGAGAAAGAAAACTATGATGTTGTCAGAAGTTATTAATAATTTAAATTATATAAAGGTTAGAGGAACTTTAAATAAAATGATAAGGAGTATATCATATGATTCTAGAGATGTAAAAGAAAATTCATTATTTGTTTGTATTCCTGGCTTTAAAGTAGATGGCCATAATTATGCATCTAATGCTGTAAAGAAAGGGGCAACCGCGATTATAGCCGAAAAAGAAATAAATCTTGATGAAGGGATAACCATAATTTATGTTAAAGATTCAAGAGATGCTTTGGCTAATATATCAAATGAATTTTATAATCATCCTTCAAGTAAACTTAAATTAATAGGCATTACTGGTACAAATGGCAAAACAACAACATCTTACTTAATAAGGTCAATTTTAAACAAGCATAGCGAAAAAGTAGGGTTAATAGGTACAATCAGTTACGATATAAATGGAGAAAGTTTTAAGGCAAAAAATACCACCCCAGAATCATTAGATTTACAAGATATGTTGAATAAAATGGTAAAAAACAAAACAGATTCCTGTGTGATGGAAGTATCTTCACACGCTCTTGCTTTACACAGGGTAAGTTACTGTGAATTTGATATGGCTGTGTTTACAAATGTAACTTTAGACCATTCGGATTTTCACAAGACTTTTGATGATTATATTAAAAATAAATTAAAATTATTTTCAAATTTGGATAAGATTCGAACAAAAAAGATAAACAGGTGTGCGGTTATTAACCTAGATGATAGTTATTCTAAATACTTCTTAGAAAACACCAAGGCGAATATTATCACATATGGCTTAACCAAAGATGCGGTAGTTAGGGCTATGGATATAAATTCTTCGATAAATGGACTACGTTTTATTATAACTTATCAAGATAAAAGTTTTCCTGTGAATTTAAAGCTAAAAGGAAGATATAATGTATATAATGCTCTTGCCTCTGCTTCAGTTGGATTTGCGCTTAATATTGATAATGAAATAATAAAACTTGGTTTAGAGGAAGTTTCAAATGTTCCAGGACGATTTGATTGGACAAGTACAAAGACAGGTTTTTCTATAATTATAGACTATGCCCATACTCCTGATGCTTTAGAAAAATTATTAAATTCAGTCAAAGAATTAACCCCTAAAAAAATAATTTGTGTTTTTGGATGTGGAGGAGATAGAGATAAAAGTAAAAGGCCTATCATGGGAAGTATTGCCAGTAAATTAGCAAACTATGTTATATTAACATCTGATAATCCAAGGACAGAAGAACCTACCGATATAATGAAAGAAATAAAATCAGGCATTGTGGGAGAAAATTTCGAAGAAATAAAAGATAGAAAAGAAGCTATCTTAAAAGCAATAAATCTATCACAAAAAGACGAGGTTGTTGTTATTGCCGGAAAAGGGCATGAAGATTATCAAATTATTGGAAGTAATATTATACATTTTAATGATAAAGAAATTGTTACTGAGATCTTAAAATCAAAAGACATATGGAAAGAATCTTTGTAGGTGAGATTTTAAAGTGTTGTCATGGTAGCCTTTTAAAAGGCAATAAAGAAGATGGGTTTGATTCGATTTCAACTGATAGTCGTTCTTTGAAAAGAAATGATTTATTTATTGCATTAAAAGGTAAGAATTTTGATGGACATAATTTTATTAAGGAAGTAGATAAGTTAGGTGCAAAAGGGATTATCATTTCAAAAGAAATAGAAAACATTAAAGAATTAAAATCAAAAATAATTATTAAAGTTCATAACACACTACAATCATTAAAAAGTATATCAAAATATTATTTGTCCAAATTTAAAGATTTAAAAATAATAGGCGTAACTGGTAGTAATGGTAAAACTACGACAAAAGACATAATAGCCCATATTTTAAGTAAAGAAAATAAAGTTTTGAAAGCAAAGGGAAGTTTTAATAATTCTATAGGTATTTCTTTGACAATACTTGAATTAGATTATTCATATAACTTACTTGTCTTGGAGTATGGAACAAACTTAAAAGGGGAGATAAAAGAATTGCTTGAGATAGCCAGACCGGATATAGGTATTATAACTAATATAGGCAGAACACATTTAGAGTTTTTTAGAAATGAGAAAAATGTTTTTAAAGAAAAAATGGATTTAGTCAGAGGAATAAAAGAAAAGGGGACAGCAATTATTAATGTTGATGATAAATATTTAAGATTGGCTTTACCCAGTGTTAAAAATAAGAAAATTTTAACATATGGAATAAAAAATAAAGCGGATGTAAGGGCTAGTCGCATTTTTGCCAACAGACCAAAGGGTGCGGGGTTTACCCACGCACCACTAGAGGGTACGGGGTTTACTTTAAGAATATTAAATAGTAAGAAGACTATTAATCTTCATCTTCTGGGAATGCATAATATTTATAATGCGCTGGCGGCCGTGTCAGCCAGTTTTTCGTTAGGTATGAATATTAATATAATAAAAAAAGCATTGGAAGATTTTAAAATAAGTTCACCGCATAGGCTTGAGATGTTTAAAATGAAGAAAGTCCTTATTATAGATGATACATATAATGCAAATCCGGATTCTGTAAGAGAAGCAATAAAAGTACTTAAGAATATGCATAGCCAAAGAAAAATAATAGTTCTGGGAGATATGGCCGAGTTAGGCCATAAAGAGGCAAACTTTCATAAAGAAATAGGTGCATTAATAAAGGATGGTGATATAGATATTTTAATTACATTGGGTGAATTAAGTGAGAATGTAAATAAAGGGGCAATGATGAAAGGGATGAACAAAAAAAATATGTTTCATTTTGACAATAAAGATGAAGTAGTGAATCTGTTAAGGAATTTTTTGAAAAAAGATGATGTAGTTTTAATAAAAGGCTCAAGAATGATGAAAATGGAAGAAATTGTATTGAAGTTGAAAAATATTTTGAGGAGGTAATCCTTGCTTTATTATTTGCTTTATCCTTTACATGAGTATTTTGGTGCTTTTTATGTATTTAAATATTCTACTTTTAGGGCTATTTATGCTGCCTTAACTGCTATCCTAATATGTTTTTTAATAGGAAATAAGGTAATTAAAAAGTTAAAGGAACTGAATGTCCACCAGCCAATAAGAGATGATGGGCCATCAACTCATAAACTTAAATCAGGCACTCCTACGATGGGTGGGATAATGATAGTGTTTGCAGTTATTCTTTCTACACTCCTTTGGGCAAAAATAGAGAATAGGTTTATAATTTTAACAATGTTCGTATTTTTATGGTTTGCATTATTAGGTTTTATAGATGACTATCTTAAACTTATTCAAAAGACTTCAAAAGGGATACCTATAAGATATAAACTCCTATGTCAGATAGTTGGTGTATTAATTGTATGTATTTATTTAGCATATAATCCAGTGAGTTTAGATTATGAAACCCATATAAAAATTCCATTAGTAAAATTCCCTCTCGATTTAGGACTTTTTTACTTTGTATTTATTGGAATAGTTATTGTAGGTTCTTCAAATGCAGTGAATTTAACAGACGGACTTGATGGTCTGGCTATAGGATCGTTAATTTTTACGACACTGTCGTTAACAGTTGTAACTTACCTTGTTGGTCATAGTAAGTTTAGTGAATATTTAAGAATCATACATATTCCGGAGAGTGGTGAGTTGGTTATATTTTGTACTTCTATGGTTGGGGCAAGTATAGGATTTTTATGGTTTAACTGTCATCCTGCTTCTGTTTTTATGGGTGATGTTGGATCCTTAAGTTTAGGAGCAGTATTAGGATTAGTGGCAGTTCTAATTAAACAAGAGTTACTTCTAATTCTAATTGGTGGAATATTTGTTGTAGAGGCAGTTTCAGTATTACTTCAAATCATTTCTTTTAGATTTTTTGGAAAGAGAATATTCAAAATGGCGCCACTACACCATCATTTTGAATTAAATGGAATACCGGAAACAAAAATAGTAGTTAGATTCTGGATAATTGTCATTATAATTTCTTTAGCAAGTTTAAGTTTACTTAAATTAAGATAATATTGGTAGTGAACGGTCTTTAAACCGTTCAAGAAAGGAAAAAAAATGGAAGATTTTAAAGATAAAAGGATAGTAATTTTAGGCTTAGGTAAGAGTGGAGTATCTGCGGCTAAGTTATTAAAAAAATTAGGTGCACATATCACCATAAGTGATTTAAGGAAAGAAAACGAATTAACAGAGTATATGAATATGTTAGAAAATAAAGAAGATTTTAAGTTTGATTTAGGTGGGCATACAGAAGAAATATTACTTAATGCAGATAAAATAATTATTTCTCCGGGAGTTCCATCAGATGTAATTCCTTTAAGTAAATTAATAGAGAAAAATATTGATGTAATTAGTGAAGTTGAGCTTGCTTATCGTTTTCTGAAAGGGCAGGTTGTTGGAATTACAGGGACAAAGGGGAAAACTACAACTGTTACACTTTTAAGTGATATTTTAAAAGAAGGTTGCGCATGCAGAAAAGTAAAAACAGGAGGCAATATAGGAAAGCCATTAACATCCTTAGTTGCAAATGGAAATAATGAAGAAAATGTAATATATGTTGTTGAACTAAGTAGTTTTCAACTTGAAACCATTAAAGATTTTAAACCAGATATTGCAGTTATTTTAAATGTTTCATCTGATCATATGAACAGATATAAGAATATTCAAGAATATGTTGAAGCTAAGTCAATGATATTTAAAAATCAGGAAAAGAAGGATATTTTAATACTTAATGCAAATGATAGATTTACCCCGCTGTTTTCTGGAATGGCAAGGTCAAAAATTTATTTATTCAGCAGTACTTCTAAAGTTGAAGAAGGGGTTTATCTGGATAATGATGGTGTGATAAAAATAAGGGTTGGTAATGAAGAGGTTTCAGTTTGCAATAAAGAAGAAGTAATCATAAAGGGCTTGCATAATTTAGAAAACATAATGGTTGCTTCTTTAATAGGATATATTCATGATGTTGAAATCAAAGTAATGTCTGATGTTATAAAAAAATTTCAAGGAGTTGAGCATAGACAAGAATTTGTAGCAGAGATCAATGGGGTTAAATTTATCAATAATTCTCAAGGTACAAATATTTTTGCTGTGGAAAAATCTTTACTTAGTTATGATGAACCTATTGTGCTGATTGCTGGTGGAAGAAATAAAAAAGGTAATTTTGAAGAATTAAGAGATATTGTGAAAAAAAAGGTTAAGAAACTTATTTTAATAGGCGAAGCAAAAAAAGAGATAAAAAATGCATTAGAAGGATATGTTGATATCATTGAATCAATAAATTTGGAAGAAGCAGTAAGAGAAGCATATAAAGTATCTGTTCCTAATGATATAATTTTACTTTCACCTGGTTGTGCAAGTTTTGATATGTTTAAAAATTACGAAGAAAGAGGGAAAGTTTTTAAAGAGACTGTTAAAAAAATTAAAGAGGAAAGTGAAATGTAGTCGCAGACTTGATTTTCATTAATGTAAATAAATAATTAGGAATGCACCGCGAAGCGGGTGCGAGCCTGCGTGTGTATGTCGGGGTTAGGGACGACCCCGACTCCTAAAGGAGTAAATAAAAATTGAAGACAAGAATAGAAGGTTTACCCACGTACCAGGAGGTGCGGGGTTTACTTATCACAATAGTCATAGTGCTTTTGTTTGTTGGTGTTGTTATGGTTTTTAGTTCAAGTGCTATTTACGCATATGATAAGTTTGGAAATTCTTTTTATTTTTTAAGAAAACAAATTTTTTGGATACTACTTGGGAGTTTAGGGTTAATTTTTTTTAAAAACTTTAACTATGAAAAGTTTAAAGATATAGCCAGACCTTTGTTTTTAATATCTATAGTGATTTTGTGTCTTGTTTTTGTGCCACACATTGGAAAAGCAGGAGGGGGAGCAAGAAGATGGATACAGATTTTTGGATTTAATTTTGAACCGAGTGAATTTGTAAAATTAGCATTTATAATTTACATCGCGGAAGCAATCTTTCGTAAACATGAATATATGAAAAGCTTTATAAAAGGTTTTTTACCATATCTTGTTATTATGGGAATTATTTTTGGAATACTTATAATACAACCTGATTTAGGTTCGATCTTTTTAATAGGAATATTGGGAATTATCATGCTTTTTGTAGGGGGAGTAAAGTTAGGTCATATTTTTTTATTTTTCTTATCTTCTTTGCCCGTCGCATTTATTATGATAGTTAGTGCCGGGTATAGATTAAAGAGAATAATGGCATTTTTAGATCCTTGGAAGGATCCCAGGGGTGTTGGATTTCAAATAGTTCAATCTTTTATTGCTTTTGGTTCAGGAGGTTTTATGGGTAAAGGACTTGGTCAGGGAACACAAAAATTATTTTATTTACCAGAAGCACATACTGATTTTATTTTTGCTATTATTGCTGAAGAACTTGGTCTAATAGGAGTAACATGTATTTTGATTTTATTCGGTTTAATAATATGGAAAGGGATTAATTTAGCCTTAAATACAAATGAAGTTTTTGGAAAACTTTTAGCTACCGGAATTACTTCTTATATTGGATTACAAGCATTTATGAATATGAGTGTTGTCACTGGATTACTTCCAACTAAAGGGATGACTTTGCCTTTTATAAGTTATGGCGGTTCTTCATTAATAATGAATATGATCGCCATAGGAATTTTACTAAATATTTCGAAAATTAAAAATGAAAAAAGTTATTATTAGTTGTGGCGGAACAGGAGGTCATATTTATCCGGGTATCGCCATAGGACATATGTTAAAAAAAGAAACGAAGGATATAGAGATTTTATATGTTGGAACAAAAGATGGAATGGAAGAAAGTATAATTTTAAGGGAAAAGTTTAATTTTGTTGGAGTGGAAAGTGGCAAGTTGTTAAGAAAGATATCATTAAAAAATTTATTAAATTTTTTTAAATTATTAAAGGGGACATTTCAATCAATGAAAGTAATTAAAACTTTTAAACCAGATTTAATAATTGGTTTAGGGGGTTATGTTTGTGTGCCAGTGGTTGTTTCTGGATGGTTTCTACATTATCCAATTATTTTGCATGAGCAAAATGCAGTAGCTGGTTTAGCCAATAAAATTTTATCTAGATTAGCCAAAAAAATATTTATAGGTGATTCTACTGCTGTCCGATTTTTTCCGAAAGCAAAGGTAATTTGGACAGGTAATCCAGTTAGAGAAAGTATAGGAACTTTAAACAGAAAAGAATGTGTTGATAAGTTAGGACTGGAACATTCTAAAAGGACGGTAACTTTAATAGGAGGAAGTCAAGGGGCTCATAATTTAAACATCGTATTTTTGAATTTTGTAAAATTATTGAAAAACGAAAGTATACAAATTGTTTGGATGACAGGCTTGAAAGATTATGAACATTGTAAAAACATGGTAAAAGATTTAAATATAAAGATTTTAATCATGCCCTTTTTTAAAAACATTGAGGAAGTATATGCTGTTACTGATTTAATAATATGTAGAGCGGGTGCATGTACTATTGCCGAGATAATCAAATGTAATTTACCGGCAATAGTTATACCATATCCAGCGGCTTCTTCTAATCATCAATTTTATAATGCAGAAATTTTAGTTAAAAATAATTGTGCTATACTTCTAAATGAAAAAGAAATAAGTTCTGAAAATCTGAAAGTCTTGGTAATAAAATTAATAAAGAACGAAGATATACTTGAAAATTTCAAAGAGAATTTTAAAAAAATAAGCAAAGTGGATACAAGAAAAGAAATATTAGATGCCATAAGGGAAATTATATGATTAAAAAGTATTATAAAGTGCATTTTGTTGGTATTGGTGGAATAGGTATGAGTGGTATTGCAGAAGTTTTGCTTAATTTAGAATATACTATTTCTGGGTCGGATGTAAAAGATAGCGAAATAATACAAAGATTAAAAAGTAAGGGTGCAAAGATTAATATTGGGCATAAAGAATCAAATGTATCTAATGTTGATGTAGTTGTAATCTCCAGTGCAATTCTTTCTTCTAATCCAGAGGTAATTTATTCCAAAAAAAATAATATTCCTGTTATTCCCAGGGCAGAGATACTTGCTGAATTAATGAGATTAAAATATGGGATTGCCATTGCCGGAACCCATGGTAAAACAACTACAACTTCAATGTTCGCCGTAGTTTTTAATGAAGCTGGTTTGGATCCAACTGCGGTCATAGGAGGCAAATTAAATGTTTTTGATTCAAATGCAAAATTAGGGAAAGGAGATTATTTAATAGCCGAGGCAGATGAAAGCGATGGTTCGTTTTTACATTTAACCCCAACCGTGGCTATAGTTACCAATATTGATGATGATCATTTAGATTATTATCATAACATGGAGAATTTAAGAAGTGTCTTTATTGATTTTATTAATAAAGTACCATTTTATGGTTTCTCTGTTTTATGTATTGACGATGCTAATATAAGAAGTATATTAAGTTATATTGATAAAAAATATATTACATATGGACTTCAGAAAAAATGTGATGTGGAAATTAGTAGTTTTTCGTTAAGAGACTTTGGGAGTTCTTTTTATGTAAAGTATAAAAACAAAGGTGTAGGAAGATTTACATTGAATGTCCCGGGGCTTCATAATATTTCTAATGCCTTATCGGTTATAGGAGCAAGTTTAGAGTTAGGGATAAATGTAAATAAGATAAAAAACGGGTTAAGAAAATTCACTGGTGTTCACCGGAGGTTCGAAAAAATAGGAGAAAGTAAAGGAATTCTTATTATAGATGATTATGCGCATCATCCGACGGAGATAATGGCAACTTTAAAGGCTGCGAAAAATTTAAAACGAGAAAAAGTTATAGCCATCTTTCAACCACATAGATATACAAGAAGCAAATTGTTATACAAAAAGTTTGGAAAGGTTTTTAAAGATATAGATATTGTTATAATTACAGATATATATCCAGCAGGTGAAAAACCCCTGCCAGATGTTTCAGCAGAGTTAATTGTAAATAGTGTTAGAAAATATAACAAGAAAGTAGTTTATATAAAAAATAAAGAGGATATTCCTTCTTACTTAGTTGATGTATGTAAAAAAGATAATTTAGTAATTACTTTAGGTGCAGGTGATATTAGAAAAGTAGGAGAAAATTTTTTTGAAAAATTAGAAAACAAATGATAAAAATTAAAATTAATGAACCATTAAGCAAGTATACATCTTTTGGGCTGGGAGGTGTAGCAGATGTTTTCATGGATTGTGAAAATCTAAAGGATTTAAAAAAGATATTGCATATGGCCGAAAGAGAAAGGTTGGGTGTTTTTATATTAGGTGCAGGTACAAATCTACTTGTTAAAGACAAAGGGATAAGAGGTCTAGTTGTAAGATTAAAAGGAGAATTTGAAAAAATCAAAGTATCTGGAAATACACTAATTTGTGGTGCCGGTGTCAGGTTAAATAAAGTTTTAAATATTTCTTTAAGAGAGGGGTTAAATGGACTTGAGTTTTTAGCCGGTATTCCGGGTACGGTAGGTGGGGCTGTTTTTATGAACGCAGGTATTAAAGAAAAAGAAATAAAAGATGTTTTAAATAATGTTACGGTTATAGATGAAAAGGGACATTCCCGAAGAATAAAAAGGGAGAATATTAAATTTGGCTACAGGGAATCAGAATTTAAATTTAATAATTTAATTATAATTTATGTAAAGTTTAAACTAAAAAAGGATAAAAAAGATGATGTAAAAAATAGAATAAAAATTTTTTTAAATAAAAGAAAAGAATTGCAACCACTTAAGGGGAGTAGTGCTGGTTGTGTTTTTAAAAATCCTGAAGGAGATGGTGCTGGAAGAATAATACAGGAATGTAAACTTAAAGGCGTTCGGATTGGGAAAGTAAGGGTTTCACAAAAACATGCTAATTTTTTAATAAACGAAGGAAATTCAAGCAAAGATGTCATAAGATTAATAAATAAAATAAAAAAAGTAGTTAAGGAAAAGAAAGGAATAAAGTTGGAAGAAGAAATAATTATAGTGGGAGAGGGTTAGAGGAGATTGGATACTTGGAGTCGCGGAGGATTAGAGGATTGGAAGAAGTGGGGGAAAAGTGGAAGAAGTGAATGAAATAAAGATTTTAAAAAATAAAAGAATTGGACTTATAACGGGTGGGTTGTCACCCGAAAGAGATATTGCTTTAAGAAGTGGAAGAGCAGTAGAAAAAGCTTTTAAAAAAATAGGACTAAAATTTGTTAAGATAGATTTTAGTCGAAATAATAGAAGAGATATTTTTACATTAATAAGAAAATCAAAGATAGATTTAGTTTTTTTAGCACTACATGGTTGTTATGGTGAAGATGGCAAAATTCAAGGTGCACTTGAGATTATGGGAATCCCTTGCATTGGTTCAGATACTTTAAGCAGTGCCGTAGCCATGGATAAAATAATTACAAAGAAGATTTTTGTACAGGGTGGGATACCCACACCTCAATATCAGGTATTTAACAAAGGAGATTTGTTTAAAAGATCAATGACGAATTGCGAATTACAGATTAAAAGAGAACCTTTTCTTGAAATGGATTTGCCAGTTGTAGTAAAACCAAATGATTGCGGTTCGACCATAGGTGTTAATATAGTAAGTAAACTTAAAAATTTAAAGAAAGCCATGAGTCTTGCTTTTAAATATAGTGAAAAAGTCTTAATTGAAAAGTACATAAAAGGTAAAGAAATTACAGTTCCAATTTTTGATAATAAGGCACTACCTGTTATTGAAATAATTTCAAAAACAAAGTTTTATGATTATAAAGCAAAATATGTAAAAGGGTTCTCAAGACATATTTTACCCGCTAATATTAAATCCAGTATTTATAAAAAAGCACAGGACTTAGCCTGGCAGGCACATAAAATTTTGGGACTTAAAGATTTTTCCAGGGTTGATATGATTCTGGGAGATCACAATAAGATTTATGTATTAGAAGTTAATTCATTACCAGGACTTACGAAAACTTCATTATTGCCTGAAGCATTAAGATTTATTGGTATAAGTTTCGAAAAGATGGTTTTGGAAATGTTAATCAATGCTTTGAAAAGATGAATAAAGTAATGTTTTATTCAAAATACAGGAGTGGCAAAGAAGTGAAATTAAAAAGCCATAGTCATAATTTTGAAATTAAAGGGAAAGGAGATATTCGTTTTAAAAAGATTTTTAAAACAGTTGTTTGGCTAACAGGTTTAATTTTAATAGTGCTGGGGTTAAAAGGTGGTTATGATTATTTGTATGATTCACCCGGTTTTAATTTAAAAAATATAAAAATTACCGGAAATAAATATATAAGTAAAAATGAGGTACTTGCTTTAACCAGGATAGAAAATGGTAAGAACATATTCAAAATAAATATTAAAGATATTGAGAAAGGAATAAAGATAAATGCACAGATTAAAGAAGTCGAGGTGAATAGAATATTTCCATCTACAATTGAAATAAATGTAAAAGAGAGGGAACCAGTAGCCTATATTGGTGAAGATAAGTTGTATCAGGTTGATAAAGAATGTGTAGTCTTTCCATCAATAAAATCTTATTTTTATGGAAAGAAAGTCTTTGTCTTAGTAGGTTTCAATATGAATCCTAATGATCTAGGCCGGAAAGGAGATAATGTTATCTTAAGGCAAAGTTTACAAATGATTGATGAAATAAATAAAATGAATTCACCATTTTTAAATGAAATAGCCAGAATAGATGTAAATGAATTAGAAGAGTTAACATTAATTAATGAGGGGTTAAATCAAAGATTTAAAATTGGCCTAGGAAATTGGGAAGAAAAACTTGAGAAACTTATTAATGTTTTAAAAAATCTAAATGATAAGAGACAAAATATTGCATATGTGGATTTAAGGTTTAGAGACGAAGCATCTGTAATGTTTAAATGAAAAAGGAGGTGAGAAAATTGGCTAAAGATGAAAACGAAAAGATAGTTGCCGGATTAGACATTGGGACAACCAAGATATGTTGTATTATTGGAGAAATAAATAACAATGGGAGTATAAGTGTCATAGGTATTGGTAACACTGTATCAAGAGGTTTAAGAAAAGGGATTGTAGTTAATATAGAGTCAACTGTTGAGTCGATTAAAAAGGCAGTTGATGATGCTTGTAGAATGTCGGGAGTAGAAATTGGTTCTGTTTATGCCGGTATTGCTGGAGGGCATATAAAAGGTATAAATACCGAAGCAGTTGTAGCCGTTTCTAGCAAAAACAAAGAAGTAACTAAATTAGATGTTAACAGGGTAATTGAAGCAATTAAAACTACTTCAGTTCCATTAGATAGGGAAGTAATACATATTATTCCGCAGGAGTTTATAGTAGATGATCAAAATGGAATTAAAGACCCGGTAGGAATGTATGGAACAAGATTAAAAGCAAGAGTTCATGTTGTTACGGCTAATGTATCAAGAGCCCAAGATTTAGTTCGTAGTGTAGAGAAAGCAGGATTTTATGTTGAAGATATAGTTTTACAACCATTTGCCTCCAGTGAATCTGTTTTAACTTCTGATGAAAAAGAATTAGGAGTTGTTTTAATTGATATAGGAGGTGGGACGACAGATATAATAGTTTTTATAGAAGGAGGTGTAAGACATACGGCCGTTATTTCTGTAGGAGGTATACAGGTCACAAATGATATTGCCATAGGACTTCGAGCACCTATTGAGCAATCAGAGGAGATTAAAAAAAATTATGGTTGTGCCTTTGCTCCGATTGTAAATGAAGATGAAGAGATAAAAGTAAAACTTATTGGTGGTAGACCAGAAAGGATTATTCCCAGAAGAATTGTGGCCGAGATAATTCAACCAAGATTAGAGGAAATATTTGAGTTTGTGAATCAAGAGTTAAAGTCAAGCGGTGTTGAAGGCAATGTTCCAGCCGGAGTAGTTGTTACTGGTGGTTCATCTTTAATATCCGGTATAGAGGAGGTGGTAGAGAAAGTATTGAAACTGCCAGTCCGAGTAGGATATCCAACAGGGATTAGTGGTTTAGTGGAAGTAGTAAATAGTCCAATATACGCCACGGCCGTAGGTTTAATGTTATATGGAGCAAAAAGTAGAAGCCAGGGAAGAAGTGGATTAAGGGCTAGCGGTGGAAATTTGTTTGACAGAGTTTTAAATAAAATGAAAACATGGTTTGAAGAATTTTTTTAAACCAAATCGGTTAAAGGAGGTAATATGATAGAATTTGCAAATGAACCAACTTTTTCAGCACATATAAAAGTAATAGGAGTTGGAGGTGCAGGAAATAATGCAGTAAATAGAATGGTTGCGGCTACTATCTCTGGAGTGGAGTTTATTGCCATAAATACTGATATGCAACAGCTAAGAAGGAGCAACGCTGGAGTAAAGTTGCAGATAGGAGCAAAATTAACTAAAGGACTTGGCGCAGGAGCAAATCCAGAAGTAGGAAAGAAAGCAGCAGAAGAGGACAGGGAAAAAATCAAAGAGATAATTGCTGGAGCTGACATGGTATTTATTACGGCTGGTATGGGAGGTGGAACAGGAACAGGTTCTTCTTCAATAATTGCGGAAGTAGCAAAGGAAAGTGGTGCTTTAACTGTAGGAGTAGTTACTAAACCTTTTGTCTTCGAAGGATATAGAAGAAAGTTATATGCTGATGCAGGATTGAAGGAACTTAAAGAAAAGGTAGATACACTCCTCGTTATTCCAAATCAGAAATTACTTAGTATAGTTGAAAAACAAACTTCTATGATGGATGCGTTTAATATTGCCGATGATGTTTTAAGACAAGCGATTCAAGGTATCTCAGATATTATAACAATTCCAGGATTAGTTAATGTAGATTTTGCTGATGTGAGAACAATTATGGCTGAAATGGGTGGTGCTTTAATGGGGATAGGTATAGCCAGTGGTGAAAATAAAGCAACAAAAGCAGCAGAAATGGCTGTGACCAGTCCGCTTCTTGAAAATGTAAATATTGAAGGGGCAAGAGGGATTCTTATAAATATTACAGGAGGACTGGATTTAAGTTTATTTGAGGTGAATGAAGCAACATCGATAATCTATGAAAAGGCACATAAAGAGGCCAATATAATTTTTGGAACAGTGATAGATGAAAAACTTCACAACGAGATTAAGATTACGGTCATAGCCACAGGTTTTACTCAGAAAGTTGTAGAAGAAGTTGTTAATAAAGAGAAAGTAGAAAATAAAGTTTCAATAGATGGGATAAAAAGAGAGATGGGTGTAAATAATTTAGAAGAAAAAGTGAAATCATATATGGAGGGCGAGAACTGGGATATACCTACTTTTTTAAGAAAGAAAACAGAGTAAGCAAATGTAGTTGCTTGATCCCGATTAAAAATTTCGGGGACAGGTTTATTAGGCTTATTGTAGCCGCAGACTTTAGTCTGCGTGTTTTATCCAGACGTTCATTTTTATGCTTAAATCTATAATAATTTTACTAATAGGATTTTTACTATTTAGTGTATGTTATTCATATGGGGATGATTTTTGGGTAACAATTTTATGCTACCATAAGATAATTCCGCAAAATAACATTACAAATAAATTGGATAACAATGATGAGAGTGAATATTCAAAAAAAACTGATTTGATTGTTTCCGCTGAAAATTTTGAGAGGCAAATGAAATTTATTAAAGAGAGTTATTCGGTTATTTCTTTAAAAGATTTCATTGAACATATGGATTTGAAAAAAACATTGGATTCTAATTCAGTGGTTATCACCTTTGATGATGGAGATAAAAGTATTTATACATATGCATACCCGATATTAAAAAAGTATAATATTCCTACTACTGTTTTTATATATACAAATGTTGCCAAGGAAAAGAGAGGATTAAATTGGGATGAGATTAAAGAAATGTCAAACAATGGAATTGATTTTGGTTCGCATACAATTTCAC
Organism: Candidatus Firestoneibacteriota bacterium; assembly: GCA_043822305.1. Classification (GTDB taxonomy): domain Bacteria; phylum Oederibacteriota; class D2-FULL-39-29; order D2-FULL-39-29; family JBDRBU01; genus JBDRBU01. The sequence goes on along the minus strand of JBDRBU010000077.1, from coordinate 2,556 downwards.
ATTGTAATTTAGTTAAAAAGTTAAATAACGAAACACACAACGAGTATGAAGAGCGTATAAAAAAAGAATTAGTGGATTCCAAAAAAATAATAGAAGAAAAAACAGGAAAAGAAATTGAATACTTAGCCTATCCATATGGGGAATACGATGAATTTGTTAAGGATGAAGCCATAAAATTAGGATATAAGGCTACATTAATAGTGAAATGGGGTAAAAATTATGTTAGTCGTAGTAAGTATGATTTAAAAAGAAGGATAGTTTGCGGAAAATATACGATGAAGGAATTTATTGATATATTTAGAACAAATACAAAAAATGAGTAAAATCATATTACTAACATTTTTACTTGGCTTGGGGAATTTCACTGTTTTGGCTAAAGATAATATTGTTATCTCTAATGTTAAAATAGTAAATGGTGATAAAATAATAAATGCAAAGATCAATACCTTAAATCGAGGTTTTGATAATTATTTTCATCTGAAAGGTATCTGCTCGTATCTGGATATTAAATTTTTGTATTATCCTAAAGATAAGAAAGTTTTTTTAAGTAAAGATAATAAATATATAAATATTTATTTGGAAAAAGATTTGAAACTTCCTCAACAACCGTTATTTTTGCAAAAGAAATTTTTTGTTTCAAGAGATAGTCTTGTCTATATACTGAAAACAATTTTAGATACAGAAGTTTTATATGATAAAAGAGAAAAAGCAATAATGATTAAAAAGAAAATAATTATTTCTAAAGAAGTAAAATCTAATGTGAGCAAGAAAGAAATAAAACAGGAAAAAATATTAATAAAAGGAGAAAAATTTGAAGTAAGGAAGATTATAATAGATGCCGGTCATGGTGGTAAAGATTCGGGTGCGGTTGGGAAGACAGGGTTATTCGAAAAAGATTGTTCATTGGATATAGCCTTAGAATTGTCAAAATTAATAAAAAAAGAGTTAAAAATAGATGTGATCTTAACAAGAGAAAAAGATGTTTACCTAAGTTTACCGGAAAGATGTTCTCTAGCGAATAAAGGAAAAGGAGATATATTCATAAGTATTCATATGAATGCAAATGTATCTAGAAAAATAAACGGAACAGAAGTATATATATATGGTAATGAAGCCACTGATAAAGTATCAAAAAGTATTGCTACCAGAGAGAATATGGAGATGGCATCTACAAAATTAGTATACTCTATTTTGAATGATATTGAAAAAAAATCTGATGAGAATTTAAGTATTTTACTTGCAGGTTGCATAGAAGATAGTCTGGTTGAATCACTCAATACTGTTGGTAGAAATAATAAAAAAATCATGAGAGCCCCCTTTTATGTTTTAGCTAATACTGCTATGCCGTCAGTTTTAATCGAAGTAGCATTTATTACAAATTTAGAAGAGGAAAAAAAATTGAAAGACAAAAAATTCAGGAGTGATACGGCTAATGCAATTTTTTCGGGTATAAATAATTTTATAGAAATATCAGGAGTTCAAAACTTTGCAGAAAGTTCTAATATTTCACAAGAAAAATAATATTTTGTGTTTTACCTCAATAAAGCCATTAAATTTTAAAGGGAAATTTTTAAAAGAGAATATTAAAAAACTTCTTGCTGAATTAAAAATAAATCCCAAGAAGATTATATTTGGGAAACAAATTCATAGTAATAAGGTTTTAATTGTAGAAAATAAAGCAGTAAAAAATTCACAAGAAGTTGATGGATTTATTACAAATCAAAAAAATGTACTTTTATGTGTTTTTACAGCAGACTGTATCCCTGTTTTTATTCATAACAGGGTAACAGGATGTATTGGTCTTGTTCATTGTGGCTGGAAAGGTATATATAAAGAGATTATAAAAAATGCTATAAAAAAACTGATTAAAAACTATAGTGTCCAACCAAAGAACTTAAATCTTATTTTAGGGCCATCAATAAAGAAATGTTGTTATGAAGTAAGTAAAGATTTAGCAGATAAATTTAAAAAGAAATTTGGAAATGCAAGAGAAAGTGAGAGAAGTGAGAAAAGTAAAGAAAGGTATTATATTGGTTTGGATGAAATTGTTAAACATCAAATTTTAAAGTTTAAAATACCTAAAAAAAATGTTAGAATAATAAATGAATGCACAAGTTGTAAAAAGGGAAAATATTTTTCTTACAGAAGGGATGGTAAGAGGACCGGTAGAATGTTGTCCGGTATAATTATGGGTATTGTCAAAAGTAATATGAAAGAATTATGAAAGGCAGTAAGTAGGGAAAAAGTAACCGTGCCTGCCTGTGGCAGGGAGTTTAAGGATAAAATTTGTTCTTTGAAAGAGTAAAAAGAAGTATGGAAGGTGAAAAAAGATAGATTGTTTAAAAAAAGACAAAAAGGTAGAAATCATTGGAAAGGAATTAAGGCAGGAGAAGAGATTGAATATTAGGCAGCAGAGTAAAGTAGTCTAGTTTGTCAAGACCAATTTTTAGGTTTTTTAAGGTGAAGTTTTTTTTAATATTTTTCTCTAAAATCCTCTCCACGATGCAATTAGAGAGGCGAACTTTTTCCTTTACGATTGTTTGTACCCCTACTTTC
>JBDRBU010000076.1:0-7870 GCA_043822305.1 Candidatus Firestoneibacteriota bacterium | reverse complement strand
TTTTTCTTTTTTCTTCGCTTTCTGATATCTTTTAGATACTTCATTTGCAATCACCTTTTTCTCCTTTAATTTTAATGACATTTGCCACCTCCTTTTGAAATATTATAGAGGTAGTTTTAATTTTTGTATAGATTTTTATGTAAAAAAGTGATATAATTTTGTATCGATTCTTATGTGAGGCAATGATACGATTTCGTATCGATTTTTGATGAGGCAAAACGTGGAATTGACAAGAGTCTTTTTCTGTGTTATAATAATTAAAATTAGTTGATTGAAAATTGCCGACACATTTAATATAAGGAGAAATACAGATGTTAAATATTTTAGGGAGGGATATGAAAAAAATAGATTTATCTAATATGAGCAAACTTGTGAGAGAGATGCCTTTGATGATAAAAGAAGGTGTTAAAATAGGAAAGAAAGTTAAACTACCTGAAAATGTTTTTAAGCCAAAAAATATTATAGTTACTGGATTAGGAGGTTCGGCTATAGGTGGTGATTTGCTTAGATGTTCTTTAAATGGAGAAATTAAAATTCCAATAGTGGTGAATAGAAATTATAGTTTGCCTAATTGGGTTAACAAGGACACTTTAGTTTTTGCTGTAAGTTATTCTGGTAATACAGAAGAAACAATAAGTGCTTATAAACATGCTGTTGAAAGAAAGGCAAAATTAATGGCCATAACATCAAATGGTGCCATAAAGAAGATGTGTGATGAAAAAAATCTACCTTGTGTAAATATACCTTCCGGATTATCGCCCCGGGCCGCCTTAGGTTATTTATTTCTGCCCATGCTTATTATTTTATCAAGATTGAAACTGATTAAACCTAAAGACGATGATGTAAAAGAAACCTTGAATGTTCTAGAGAAGTTAAGTAAACTATATGTGCCAGAAGTTAAAACAAAAAACAATTATGCCAAACAACTTGCAAATAAATTATTCACAAAACCAATTATTGTTTGCGGTGTCGCGGATTTCACAGAAGTAATAGCCGTAAGATGGAAATGCCAGTTTGCAGAAAATTCAAAAGTTTTTTCAGTTGCAAGTTTACTGCCCGAGATGAATCATAATGAAATTGTTGGATGGGATTTGCTTAAAGATATTTTAAGAAAATTTGCAGTAGTATTTATAAGAGATAAGATGGATTCTGAAAGAATTAAAAAAAGAATTGGTATTACAAAAAGCATTATCGGTAAAAATGCCAATTGGGTAGGAGAAGTTAGTAGCATTGGAGAATCTAATTTAGCCAGGTTGTTTTCTTTGATTTATTTGGGAGATTTTGTAAGTGTTTATTTAAGTATTCTTTATAATATAGACCCAACACCAGTAAAAGCAATAGATTATTTAAAAAAGGAACTCTGTAGGTTATAGTCTGAATGACTAAATTATCGTTACTTGGAATAAGAGTAGATAATATTAGATTAGATGAAGTAATTAATAAAGTAAAGCAATTTATTGATGATAAATCTCCACATTACATAGTTTCTCTCGGAAGTTTAACTGTTCTTTTAGCCAGAAAAGATAAAGAGTTAGAAAATCTAATTAAAAGAGCGGATTTGGTTTTATGTGACAGCATAGGGATAAAGTGGAGTATAAAGTTTTTGTATGGTATTAATATTAAAAAGATAAGTGGTATAGATTTAATATCTGTGTTGGGCGATATAGCTGTTCAAAATAAGTATAAGTTGTTTTTTTTGGGTGCAACTAAAGAAGTGATTAAAAAAGCAGTTGAAAGGTTGAGGAAAGAGTATAAACTAATAAATATTTGTGGATTTTCGGATGGATATTTTGATATAAAAGAAGAGGATTTAATAAAGAAAGAGATTAAAGAAAGTAAACTAGATGTATTATTAGTTGGTTTGGGTCAGCCAATTCAGGAAAAATGGATATTTGAAAACTTGCATAGTTTGAAAGTGCCTTTATGTATTGGTGTCGGAGGGAGTTTTGATGTCCTAGGTGGTAAAGTTAAAAGGGCACCATTATTTTTCCAAAAATTTGGACTTGAATGGTTTTTTAGATTAGTTCAAGAGCCCTGGAGAATAAAAAGGGTTATTAAGTTGTTGTATTTTGTTTGGTTAATAATAAAAAAAAAGATAGGAATATAATATAAGGGAGGAAATGAAATGAATCAAAAAAATTTTTTGTTTACATCAGAATCTGTTACAGAAGGTCATCCAGACAAGGTGGCCGACCAGATTTCTGATGCAATTCTTGATGCAATTATTGCTCAAGATACTCATTGTCGGGTGGCGTGTGAAACATTGGTTACAACCGGAATTGCAACCGTTGCCGGTGAAATCACAACTAATTGTTATGTGAATATACCACAAATAGTTAGAGATACTATTAAGGGCATAGGTTATACTGATGCCAAGGCTGGTTTTGATTACGAAACCTGTGGTGTTGTAACTTCTATTCAGGAGCAGTCGTCTAATATAGCCTTAGGTGTAGATAAAGGAGGGGCGGGGGATCAGGGGTTAATGTTTGGGTATGCTCTTAACCAAACAAAAGAACTTATGCCACTTCCAATAATGTTAGCCCATAAATTAGTGAGAAGATTATCAGAAACTAGAAGAAAAAATATAATAAAGTATTTAAGACCGGATGGAAAATCACAGGTGACCATAGAATACGCTCAGGGTAAACCTAAACGAGTAAATGCCGTAATTATTGCTGCACAGCATAAACCAAATATTAAATATAGTCAGATTAAAAAAGATATAATTGAAAAAGTTATAAAATACGTAATTCCGTCGGAATTGTTAGATTCAGCAACAAAGTATTTTGTAAATCCTACAGGAAAGTTCGAAATAGGTGGACCGCTGGGAGATACAGGAGTAACTGGCCGGAAAATAATATGTGATACATATGGTGGCTGGGCCAGGCATGGAGGAGGATGTTTTTCGGGGAAAGATCCAACAAAAGTTGATAGGTCTGCTTCTTACATGGCCAGATATATTGCAAAAAATATTGTGGCCGGAGGATTAGCCAGTGAATGTGAAATACAGTTATCATATGCTATAGGAGTAGCAGAACCTATTTCGATTATGGTTGATACTTTTATGACAGGTTTAATAGACGAAGAAGAGATGGCTTCATTAGTTAGAAAACATTTTAAACTAACTCCGAAAGGTATGATCGATAGTTTAAAATTAAGAAGGCCAATATTTAAAAAGACTGCTGCTTATGGCCATTTTGGAAGAAATGATACGGGATTTACATGGGAAAAGACCGATAAAGCAGCCATATTAAAAAGAGAGGCGGGGTTATGATAAATTGTGATGTAAAAGATATTTCGTTAGCAGAAAAAGGTAAACTTAGAATTGAATGGGCAGGTGATCATATGCGTGTTTTGAATCTTATAAGAAAAAGGTTTAAAAAACAAAAACCATTAAAAAATCTTAGAATTGCGGCGTGCTTGCATGTAACTTCTGAAACGGCTAATCTGGTTTTTACTTTAAAAGAAGGAGGTGCTTTAGTTTATTTATGTGCTTCAAATCCATTAAGCACACAGGATGATGTGGCTGCTTCTTTAGTTAAAGATTTTAATATTCCTGTTTTTGCGATTAAGGGCGAGAGTAATGATTTGTATTATAAACATATAAATTCTGTATTAGATTTTAAGCCGCAAATTACAATGGATGATGGAGCGGATTTAGTTTCAATGCTTCATAGTAAAAGAAAGAATTTAATGAAATATATTTGTGGTGGAACAGAAGAAACAACTACTGGTGTTATAAGATTAAAAAGTATGGAGAAAAACAAAGTTTTAAGATATCCGATAGTAGCCGTTAACGATGCTAACACAAAACATATGTTTGATAATAGATATGGCACAGGTCAAAGTACTCTAGATGGAATAATCAGAGCGACTAATGTTTTATTAGCGGGTTTAAATTTTGTTGTATGTGGATATGGTTGGTGTGGCCGAGGAGTTGCTTTAAGAGCCAAAGGAATGGGGGCTAATGTATTTGTGACAGAGGTAAACCCATTAAAAGCATTGGAAGCAACAATGGATGGATTTATAGTTGTCGATTCCCTCTCTGCATCAAAAATAGGAGATATTTTTGTAACACTTACAGGTGATATTGATGTGTTAACGGCTAAGCATTTCAGGTTAATGAAAGATGGTGCTATTATGGCCAACTCAGGACATTTTAATGTGGAAATTAATATAAACGAATTAAAAAATCTTGCAAAAAATGTTAGAGAAATAAGAGAGAATGTTTGTGAATATACATTAAAAAATGGTAAAAGAATATTTTTATTGGGAGAAGGAAGATTGATTAATCTTGCCTCTGCAGAAGGACATCCAGCATCTGTGATGGATATGAGTTTCGCAAATCAAGCTCTTTGTACCGAGTATATATTTAAAAATAAAGGCAAATTAAAGAAAAAAGTATATCCAGTTCCCGTGGTCATTGATGAAAATGTTGCCATTCTTAAATTAAAGGCATTAAATATAAAAATAGATAGTTTAAGTGCCAGACAAAAAGAATACCTTTCTTCATGGGATGAAGGTACTTAATAAAGGGGTTAAAGTCGCTGTTCCTATTTTAAAGTGTCAAATGTCAAGGGGTAGGCAGAGGAGGGATAATGTTTAGAGAAAAGATTAAAGTATTAGATTGCACCATAAGAGATGGTGGACTTATAAACAATCATAATTTTGATTACAGGTTTGTTAGAGAGGTTTATAAGGCTCTTTCAGAAGCAAATGTGGATTATATGGAAATGGGTTATAAAAATTCAAAAAGGCTATTTTCTGCAGAAGAATTTGGTAAATGGAAATTTTGTGATGACGATGATATAAAAAAAGTTACAGAGGGGATAGAATCAAAAACCAAAATAGCCATTATGGTTGATGTAGATAGAGTTGATATAGAAGATGTTAAACCAAAAAAAGATAGCCCGGTTGATATGGTCAGAGTAGCAACATATGTGAAAGATATAGACAAAGCAATTTTTTTAGTGAATCATTTTGCTGATAAGGGTTATGAAACCACTGTTAATATAATGGCTATATCAAGAGCTTTAGATAATGAGTTAACAGAATCTCTGCATCAACTTGAAGAAGAAAGCAAAGCAAAAGTAATATATATAGTTGATAGTTTTGGCTCTCTGTATCAGGAAACAACAGAATTTCTTATAAAGAAAGCAAAGAGTATAATCAAGACGAAAGAAGTAGGTATACATGCCCATAATAACCAGCAACTTGCCTTTGGTAATACTATTGAAGCCATAATCCATGATGCAAATTATGTTGATGGTACTGTTTATGGTTTAGGAAGAGCTGCGGGAAATTGTCCATTAGAACTTATACTCGGATTTTTAAAAAATCCAAAGTTTGATATACGGCCTGTTTTAGATTTAATATCAAAAGAGATTATTCCTTTAAGAGAAAAGATAGAATGGGGATATATAATTCCATATGCCATAACCGGTATTTTAGATGAACATCCTCGTACGGCTATGGCTTTACGAAATAGTGATAAGAAAGAAGACTATAAGGAGTTTTACGAAAGTTTAATTGGGGAAGATGAAGAATGAAAAACAGGGTCTGCCTATTCTTTATAGGTAACGGTGCATTTTCCCCAGGCGAAAAGAAAATCGGAATAAGTGGCTTCTTCGTTAAGAGTTGAATCTCCAACTTTTTTTATAGTTTTTTGAATCTTTGTTCCTCCTTTTGATTCCTCAGTCAAGGTTAAATCTAAATTAGATGTAATCCCTTTTAGGCTAAGGGTAATTGTTCCGGTAGTAAACCTAAGAAAAAAAAATATTTCAATATTATGCATTGAAGAGCCGTATTCGGGAATTCCGAGCAGGTTTACTTCTTGAAAATTAGTGCCATTAATTTCGGACCTTATTTCAATTGCCTCCTGATCATTCCAGAGACTTTTGTAATCAGATGTAAGTAACACACTTGCAGATTTTTTATCAGTAGATTTAAGTGGTTGCCATCTTAAAGTTACAAAAACACCTTCAAATTTATAATTAAAATATTTTGCTTCAATAAATTCAATTAAATCTTTCTTTTTTCCTGGAAAATAAGATAAAGCATATAACCCTTTCACAATTTCGTTGTAATCAAATTTATCGAAAGGGACAATGGAAGTAGTTGTGTTTTCAATCTCTAACGGTTTATCAGAAAATAGGATATTACCAACGCCAATACCATTAATTATGTATTTTTTAAATTCTCGAGGAACAGACCCACCTTCTTTATCAATTCTACGGCGTTTTGAATTTAAAAGAGCAAATGAAATTTTGGAAATGTCCTGTGAGAATATTTCGCAAGAGAATAAAAAAATTCCCAAAAAAATATATATAATAAAACACTTAAATCTCATATTGATTATATTAATTGAAATAAGAGGAAATGTCAATAAAAAATAAAAATTGCATTATTTTCCTTGCAATTTTTAATAAATCTTGTATAATAAGAAAGTACTATTAAACTGATTATTTATGTTGAAAAATTAAAATCAAAGAGGTATAATTAAAAAGTAATAATTTAATTGTTTTGGTTTAAAATATTTAGAAAGGGGAATTTTGAATTATTATTTGTGAATAAAATACCGGGTTTAAAAATAGGTAGGTTTGAAATTAAAGTGCCGATCATACAGGGTGGGATGAGTGTCGGCATCTCGCTGTCAAAACTGGCTTCAGCCGTGGCCAATGAAGGTGGGATCGGAGTGATGGGCACTGCTGGTATAGGAATGCTTGAGCCAGATTTTAACACAAACTTCCTTGAGGCAAATGAAAGAGCGCTTATAAGAGAAATAAGAAAAGCACGTGCAAGCACCAAAGGTGTTCTCGGAATAAACATTCTGATAGCCCTTACCGATTACCTTGATTTGATAAAAACTGCAACTGAGGAGGGAATAGACTTTATTTTTCTTGGGGCAGGACTGCCGATAAATAACCTGAAAGCATTACCGGAAGATATTCTAAAAAAAGCTCTTTTAAAAATTGTCCCTATTGTATCTTCTGCTCGTGCTTTGAAGATTATTTTTCAATACTGGGCAAAAGAATTCGGTTTGGTCCCTTGTTCGGTTGTGGTCGAGGGACCTTTAGCCGGTGGTCATCTTGGATTTAAAAAAGAACAGATTGACGACCCGGCTTACTCGCTGGAAAAAATATTTCCTGAGGTTATTACTGAAGTAAATATTTTCGAAAAGAAATTTAGCAAGGAAATACCGGTTATTGCCGCTGGCGGGATTTTTACGGGAATGGATATCAAGAAGTTTATGAAAATGGGAGCCAAAGGCGTGCAGATGGCTACAAAATTTGTGGCTACATATGAGTGCGATGCTTCAGAAAATTTTAAAGAAGCATTTATAAAATGTAAAAAAGAGGATATTGTAATCATAAACAGTCCTGTAGGTCTTCCGGGCAGAGCCATAAAAAACCGCTTTTTGGAAGAAGTTTTTAACGGAAAGAAACAGCCTTTTGAATGCCCATGGAAATGCTTGAGGACCTGTAACTTTGATAAAGCGCCATACTGTATAGGCCGTGCTCTTACAAATGCAAAACAGGGAAAGATTGATGAGGGTTTCTGTTTTGCCGGAGCAAATGCATACCGTGTAGATAAAATAATCTCAGTTAAAGAACTAATAGATGATCTTGTGAGAGAATATGAAGAAGAAGACTAGGAACATATTATTCTCGTAATTATTTCTACTTCCCCCCTACCTATAAAAATATTGTAAATCCTTACTGAACACTGTCATTGAGACTGTGTCGCAATGAAATTTTAAAAGTGATTTTTTAACATATAAACCACAAATTTAGCCCCTTATCCTCTCAAGTTACCAAAAGAAAACATTTCTTTAACCTTATAGTGGTCATGAACAACTCTTCTACTACTT
>JBDRBU010000075.1:0-10517 GCA_043822305.1 Candidatus Firestoneibacteriota bacterium | reverse complement strand
GATAAAATACACAGTGAAGAATTGAACTGTAAAAAGGTCAATATCCTAACCTTAAATTAGGATAAATTCAAATTAAAGGAGGCTTCAGGCAAAGGTAGAAATATTAAATAAATTTTCTACAATCAAACCTGAAGAACCTGTTTACAACCCCCAGATAGCCGTAGATACAAATGGAAATGGGATTGCGGTTTGGCGTCAGTATGATGGGACGAGGTGGAACATTTGGGCGAATCATTATAAATAACAGGTATAAAAAATCTATATTTGGAGGTTTAAAATGAAGAAGATGTTAATAGGATGCATAGTAATGTTAGTAAGTGTAGTATGTTTGGCAGAAGAGGTAAGTGTAGAGTCTACAGACACGACTGCAAAGAAGGTTGTAACTTTAGAAGATAGATGGGGGATAAATCTTAATTTTCCCGGAATAGGGATAAAGTATGGTTTATCTGCTTATCATATTTTAGAGTTAAAGAGTCAACTTTGGGAAGGGGTTTTTGTTTTAGGTTCAAGGTATCACTATAATTACAATCCTCAAGATCAATTAATTTTTTTAGGTGGAGTAGAAATTGATTACATAGGATTTAAGGGAGCATCTTCTGAGGGGATTGGGTTAGCAGTAGGATTATTTATTGGTAGCGAATATTTCGTTACTCCAAACATCAGTGCAGGGATAGATATTGGTCCGACATATATTACATTACAGGACAAAGATACCAAAGAGACAGAGAATGGGATATCTTTTGTTCTCAATATTGGTCTTACATATTACTTCGAAGGAGGGAAGAAATGAGAAAAGAAATGAAGAAAAAAATTATCATAAGCAGTATATTTATTTTTAGTATAATTAATTTAGTTTGCTATGTAGTTTATGCTGAATTTGGGATAGGATTGCCTAGTGTGATTAAGAAAAAGGTAGAAGCTCTGGATAAAAAAGTGGAAGAGAAAAAGAAAGGAAATACCGCTCCTAATGTTCCAGGTAATCCATCACCGGTTAATGCGGCAACTAATCAGGAACCTACTGTATATCTTTCCTGGACAGGAGGGGATCCTGATGGAGACCCAGTAACTTATGATGTATGTTTTGGGACATCTTCTTCACCTTCTTTAGTTTCCAGTAATGTAGGAGTGAGCAACTATGATCCTGGTAATTTGGCTTTTAATAATACCTATTACTGGCAGATAGTAGCAAAGGATAATAAGGGAGCTTCTACGGTTGGACCGAAATGGTCTTTTACTGTTAGAGCAGGGGTTTGGGGAACTGCAGCATTGATTGAAACTTATAATGCGGGAAGTGCTACCTACCCCCAGATAGCCGTAGATACAAATGGAAATGGGATTGCGGTTTGGTATCAGTCTGATGGGATGATGTATAACATTTGGGCGAGACGATATGTAGCAGGAACTGGTTGGGGAATTGCGGCATTGATTGAAACTGATAATGTGGGGGATGCTCTCTACCCCCAGATAGCCGTAGATACAAATGGAAATGGGATTGCGGTTTGGTATCAGTATGATGGGACGAGGTGGAACATTTGGGCGAACCGATATGTAGCAGGAACTGGTTGGGGAACTGTAGAATTGATTGAAACTAATAATACGGGAAGTGCTCTCTACCCCCAGATAGCCGTAGATACAAATGGAAATGGGATTGCGGTTTGGCGTCAGTCTGATGGGACGAGGTATAACATTTGGGCGAATCATTATAAATAACAGGTATTATGTAAGTCGTTCTAAATGTGGGATTTGAAATAATATATTGTAGTTGTCCAATTTTATTCAATCAGGCTGTTTAAGTAGTTAATAAATGTAGTGCATGGTCTTTGGATCATGTAAAAATCATCAAAAATTACATAATAATATTGTACTATATATGATGTGATTTAAAAACCAGGTTTTTTGTTCATAATAAATGAAAACATATAAAATAAAATTTTATCCGGATAATGTTGTTGTTACCGCTTGTGAAGGCGAGAATTTGTTAGAATTAGCAAGAAAATCTAATATTGAAATTAATAGTGTTTGTGGTGGAGATGGTGTTTGTGGAAAATGTAAAGTTATAGTAAAAAGTGGAGAAGTTACTTCTCCTTCTACGCTTCACCTTGATAGAAGTGAAGTGCAAAAAGGGTATGTATTGGCATGTTTAATTACTATAAATGATGATTTAGAAATTGAAGTTCCTTTAGAATCCAAATTAGATGAAGGACAAATTCTTTTAGGTAAGGAGAAATTATATAGTAAAGTTTCAGATTTTGCAAGAACAGAAAGTTTAGAAAAAAAAACTGGATTTAAATTGTCCCCATTAACCATTAAATTATCTCTTGATTTGCCTACTCCTTCTATAAAAGATAATAAAAGTGATTTAGAAAGAATTTATAGAGAGATAAAAAAATATTATGATTTTCCTATTATGCAAACTGGACTATCGGTTATTAAACAAATTGGTAATTTACTTAGAGAAGGTAATTGGAAAGCCACTGTTACTTTAGGTATGCGTAATAAAACTACTGAAGTAATTCAAATAGAAAAAGGGGATACATCTTTTAATAATTTTGGAATTTCTGTTGATGTTGGGACAACAACAGTTGTGGCCGAGATAGTTAATTTAAGTACAGGTGAGATTCTGGGAGTTAAGGGAACTTATAATAAACAAATTAGTTATGGTAGTGATGTAATATCAAGAATTATTTATGCAACAGAAAAAAAGGGATTAGATGATTTAAGAAATGCAGTTGTTGAAAATATTAATACACTTATAAATTCACTTGTATCTGAAAGTAAAATTAAACTTCATCATATAACAGGGATTACATGTGCAGGAAATACTACCATGACACATTTACTTCTGGGGATTGACCCGGGTTATATAAGAAAAGAGCCTTATATACCTACGGCAAGTTTTGTTCCAGTAATTCGTGCATCAGAAGTTGGGATTAAAATAAATCCAAGGGGATTACTTGCAACCTTACCTTGTGTGGCTAGTTATGTTGGCGGGGATATTGCAGCAGGGGTTCTTGCATCAGGCATAGCAGAATCAAAAGATTTATCAATTCTTATTGATATGGGGACAAATGGCGAGATAGTTTTAGGAAATAAAGATTGGCTTTGTTGCTCTGCTTGTTCTGCTGGACCTGCTTTTGAAGGGAGTGGAATAACATCCGGGATGCGTGCAAGAAATGGAGCAATAGAAACAACATCCATAGATAAAAGATTTGAAATAGAATATTCAGTAATTGGCAATGTGAAACCTCATGGAATATGCGGTTCTGGTTTGATTGATTTATTGGGAGAATTACTTAAAAGTGGAGTTATAGATAGAAGAGGAAAGATAAATGATAATTTGTCAACTAATAAAGTAAGACATAATGGAGAATGTAAAGAATTTGTATTAGTTTGGGGAAAGGATACCGATATGGGTGATGATATAGTTATTACTGAAAATGATATTACAAATCTTATCAGGGCAAAAGCAGCTATTTTTGCGGGAACTTTAATTATGTTAAGAAAATTAAATATTCCTATTGATGATGTTAAACATTATTATATCGCTGGTGCATTTGGTTCTCATCTTAATATTGAGAAAGCAATATTCTTTGGATTGCTTCCAGATTTACCGAGGAATAGATTTGAATTTATTGGTAATAGTTCTTTAACGGGTGCCAGAGAGTTTCTTTTATCAGAATCAGCGAGGGATAAATGTGAATCTATTGCTAAAAAAATGACATCGTTTGAGTTAAGTGTAGAACCAGGTTATATGGATGAATATGTGTGTGCTTTATTTTTACCACATACAGATTTGGAATTATTTCCAACATATAATTCCCCCTTAACAAAGGGGGAATAAGGGGGTTGTTTAATGGAATTGTTTAAGGGAGGTCTTTATGCCAGTAGAATTACTTAAAGAAAAGTGGAGTGGAAAGATTAATGCTGTTACAATTGGTGCGACAAAAGAGCAAGGAGGGACCAGAACTTCAACTGTGACTATAGGCGGAGAAAATACCTTGCCTTTTATGCGTTTTGAAGGTGAGATGGTAAATTCACCAAAAATGGCCATGGAGATTTGGGATAGGCAACCACCCGAGTGGCCTAAAAGTTTAATTTTGCCATTTGAAGATGTGATTTCTTCACCCGTAAAATGGGCAAAAAAATGTGTTGAAACATATAAAGCAGAGATTTTATTTTTAAGATTGCAGAGTGCTCATCCAGACTTTGGAAATAATTCAGCAGAAATAGTTGCCAATACAGTAAAATCAGTTTTAGAAGGAGTTGGTGTTCCGCTTATTATTTATGGCTGTGGGAATGCAGAAAAGGATAATGAAATTTTGCCAAAATGTACTCAAATCGCAAAAGGAGAAAATTGCTTGTTTGGAAAAGCAACTCAGGATAATTATAAAACTTTAACTGCTTCCTGTCTGGCCGATAGTCATAATATTATGGCTGAAGCACCTATTGATGTTAATATTCAAAAGCAGGTAAATATTTTAATAACAGAAATGGGTTTTCCAATAAATAAAATTGTGATGGATCCTACTACCGGTTGTCTGGGTTATGGTTTAGAATATACATATTCAGTCATGGAGAGAATAAGACTGGCCGCTCTTAATGGAGATAAGATGCTTTTCCCGCCATTTATATGTTTAGTCGGTCAGGAAGTATGGAAAACAAAAGAGGTAAAAGCAAGTAGTAGTGAATTTCCAAAATGGGGAGATGAGAATAAAAGAGGTCCTGGATGGGAGATGGCAACTTGTACTTCTTTGCTACTTGCGGGTGCAAATTTATTAGTAGTCAGACATCCAGAAACAATGGAAGTTATAAAAAGAAATATAGAAATACTTATGAAATAAAAAAAGGGGGTATTATGTTTATAATAGGAGAAAGAATTAATGGAATGTTTAAAAAAGTAGGTGTAGCCATTGTAAGTAAAGATAAAAAAACTATTCAGGATCTGGCCATGTCACAGATAAAGGCAGGAGCAAATGCGCTTGATGTAAATGTTGGTCCTACTGTTGAAGATCCAGTTGCGGCCATGGAATGGTTAATTGATACAATTTCTGAAGTAACAGATTTTCCACTGGCTATAGATAGCCCAAAAGTATCTGTTCTGGAAGCCGGTTTAAAAAAGGCAAAAAAAGCAATAATAAACTCTACAACATGTGAACAGTCAAAAATGTCGGCCATACTTCCTTTAGCCAAAAAATATAATGTTCCGGTAGTAGCACTTACAATTAGCGAGAAAGGAGTTCCGGCCGATTCAAATGGTAGAGTAGAACTTGCGGCTACACTTGTTGCCTGTGCCCTGGAATTAGAGATTCCTTCTGATAATATTTATATTGACCCTGTAATACTTCCGATTAATGTTGCCCAGCCTCAAGGCTATGAAGTTTTAAAAGCAATCTCAGAATGTAAAATGATAGCCAGCCCTTCTCCAAAAACAGTACTTGGTTTAAGCAATGTTTCCCAGGGGACGAAACAAAGACCGATTATAAATAGAACATATCTTGTTATGGCGGCTGCATATGGTTTAGATGCTGCCATTGTAGACCCATTGGATACCGAATTAATGAACGCCATGATTACGGCGGATTTACTTCTTAATAAAAATATTTATTGCGACTCTTATTTAGATGCATATAAAAAAAGTACTTAAAAAGATTTAAATAAAATGATATAATAGTAAAAAGAGGAAAACAATGAAAAGGATAAATACGGTAGTCATATATGGAGTTGGATTAATAGGTGGCTCATTAGGGAAAGCTTTTATAAAAAAACATTTGGCGAGAAAAGTTATTGGAATTGGAAGAAATGTTCAAAAACTAAAGAAAGCAGTAAGAGAGAAAGCAATAATCGAGTTTTCAACAGATTTTAAAAGGATTAAAGAAGCAGATTTAGTGATTCTGGCTACATCAGTAATTCATATTGAAAAGACTTTAAAAAAAATTTCACCATTCCTGAAAGATGGTTGTCTTGTCACAGATGTGGGAAGCACTAAAGAAAGGATAGTAAATGTGGCCTCAAAATTTCTTAGAAGAAAAATTTATTTTGTTGGCTCGCATCCTATTGCTGGTTCAGAGAAAAGTGGAGTAGATTTTTCATCTGCAGAACTTTTCAAAGGGTCTGTCTGCGTTTTAACTCCAACTAAAAACACTAATAAGGATGCATTAAAAGTAATTAGAAATTTATGGGAAAAATTAGGCGCAAAAGTTATAATCACAAGGCCAAAAGAGCATGATGAGATAATTGCCTTAACAAGTCATTTACCACATTTTATTGCTTGTGCTTTGGTGCTGCTGATTTCAAAAGATAAAAAAAATCTCTTTTCAATGATTGGTAAAGGTTTTAAGGATACAACAAGAATTGCAGGAAGTAATCCAGAAATCTGGTCCGAAATAGCTATTTCCAATAAGAAGAATATAAGTTGTAATATAAAAAACTTTTTAAAAATTATAAAAAAAATCAACAATAGTTTAAATAAAAACAATGTTAAAAATCTTAAAAAACTATTTTTAAAAGCAAAATCAATAAGAGAAAAAATATACTAATAAACAGGAGGGGAAAATGCGTATTTTAATAGTAGTCCTGATTTTTCTTAAAATTTTTCTAACAGATGTTTCAAGCAAAGATTTAAATATTATTTCACCAAATATTGTTAATGTTGGCGAAACTGTTGAGTTAAGGATTGAATCTCCTCAAGAGAAAACTAAATTTTCATGGGATGATGGTAGTTGTGGTGGAAATTTTCAGATACTTGATGATTTTTCAAAGATAAAATGGACTGCCCCAAATGATATTAAGAAAAATCCAATAATTATAACTGCAAAAGCAGAAACAGACGGTAGTCTAGTAAGTAGTGGTTCAAAAAGTATTATAATCTTAGTCGGGGATATAATTTCTCCATTAGTTTATGTTTATTCTAATGGACTCGCCTCCGCGAGAAATTTTAAATTAGCACCAAATCAGATAAAAGGGGCAAAGTATAAATGGGAAATTATCAAGGGAAATGAAAATATCGCTATTTCACCGGAAGATATTTATAAATCAGAAGTTAGAATTAAAGGCAAAAAGAAAAGCAGTAAGAAAGACGATACAGAAATTAAAATAACATACACATTAGAGTTGGGTAGTGAGAAAAAAACTTATGAAATAATTAAAAAAATAACAGTTCAATGTCCAACTTCACTAAAAGTAGTATCAACTTCAAACAAAATAGAAGAAGGTCCTGATTTATATGGATATACTACTTTAACAACTTATCAATTGATAAATCAATTTGATGAACCAATGACTGTTGAAGGTATATCTATTCGGGAAAAATTAAAATTGGTTGAAAATCCCTTAAAAATACCTCCTGAGAATTTTAAATTTGATTTAAATAATTTTGTAACTGATTATGAAGGGAAATTTATTGACAGAAGATATGTAATTCAAACGGCACCATTACTGCCTAATTTTGAAGCGAAATTCAAACAGGAATTACTTGTAAATGATATTGTCATAAGAAAAAATGAGATAATTTATAAAAAAGACATTGCGGAAATTACTGAAGCAAAATAAAATAATATGGGTTTAGATAGTACCAGAAAGCATAAAAGGGTTAGAGTTAGTCTTCCAGTAGAGATTTTTGATATTTTAAATAACAAAGATATTGTAGGAAGGATAATAGATATTTCTGCCGGAGGGGTGGCTTTAATAACAAATGAACAGTTAACTTTGCATTCACCAATTTCACTTACTTTTGAAGTAGGAGGAATAAAATACGATAAATTATCAGCAGATGTTGTTAGAGAAATTCAGAAAGAAGAGCAATATTTTCTGGGAATAGCTTTTTTTAATATGTGTCTTGAAGAACAAGAAGAATTGGATGGAATAGTTAGAAGGCTTTATTCTTTAAAAGAAAGAGGGATGCAAAGAGAAAAATTATAATGAAAGGAATATTTATTACAAGTACCGACACAGGGGTTGGAAAAACATTTTTTGCCTCCGGACTTTTAAGAACATTAAAAAATAAAAATTTAAATGTATGCGGATTTAAACCATTTGTTTCAGGTAGTAAAGAAGATGCTATTTTGCTAAAAAAAGCCTCTAAATCTAACGAAAATTTAAATTTAATAAACCCTGTCTTTTTCAAAAAGCCTTTAGCTCCGTATGTGGCCTCCAAGATAGAGAAGAAAGATATTAACTTAAAAAGAGTATTTGAGGCATTTGAAGCTCTTAAAAAAAAATACGAATTATTAATTGTAGAAGGAATAGGCGGAGTATTAGTTCCTATAAAAAAAAATTATTTTGTACTTAACTTAATTAAAGATTTAAAATTACCGGTTATTGTTATGGTTAAACCATCTCTGGGCACAATAAACCAGACATTGCTTACGCTTAAAATTTTAAGGGATAATAAAATAAAAATATTAGGTATGGTTATAAACGGGATTAGGAATTTAGATATGGCTGAAAGAACGAATCCAGATGTGCTGAAAAAATTAGGAAGATGTCCAATTTTAGCAAAAATTCCACATAACAAAAGATTAAAAAATGTAGAAAGATTATCTATTTATTTAAAATCGCAAAAAGAATTAATGAGAATGTTAAAGTGTTTAATTTAGAAAAAGAAGATAAAAAATATATATGGCATCCTTTTGCCCAGATGAAAGATTACCTAAGAGAGAAACAGATAATTATTGAATCAGGAGATGGAGTATATTTAAAAGATATTCATCATAATAAATATATTGATGGGGTTTCTTCTTTATGGGTAAATCTTCATGGCCACAGAAAAAAAGAAATAAATGATGCCATGATAAAACAAATTAAAAAAATTTCCCATTCAACATTGCTTGGTTTAAGCAATGTTCCTTCAATAAAATTGGCAAAGGAATTAGTTAAAATTGCACCAGCTGGTTTAAAAAAAGTTTTTTATTCGGATAATGGTTCTACGGCCGTAGAAATTTCATTAAAAATTGCATATCAGTATTGGTCGTTAAAAGGGAAAAAAGAAAAAACAAAATTTGTAGCCTTAAAAAATTCTTATCATGGCGATACAATAGGCTCGGTAAGTGTTGGTGGAATAGATTTATTTCATATGGTTTATAAATCATTATTATTTAAAACATATTTTGCACCGTCTCCTTATTGTTATAGATGTGAGTTTGGCAAAATATCTACTTCTTGCCATATGGAATGTGTTTTGAAACTTGAAGAAATTGTAAAGAAATATAAAGATAAAATAGCTGGAGTGATTTTAGAGCCCTTAATTCAATGTGCCGGTGGCATGATAGTTCAACCGAATGGATATTTAAAAAGAATAAGAGAGATTTGTAATAAACATAATGTTTTATTAATCTTAGATGAAGTTGCTACTGGATTTGGAAGAACCGGATATATGTTTGCCTGTGAGAAAGAGAATGTCCATCCAGACATCATGGCCGTGGCCAAAGGAATTACGGGCGGATATTTACCGCTGGCAGCAACTTTAACCACACAGGAAATTTTTAATGCATTTTCAGGAGATTACAAAGAAAAAAAGACTTTCTTCCATGGCCATACCTATACCGGAAACCCGCTTTGCTGTTCTGCGGCCATGGCCAATTTGGAAATTTTTAAAAAAGAAAAAATTCTAGAAAAGTTACAGCCAAAAATTAAATTGTTATCAAAAGAATTGGAAAAATTTAAAGAACTTCCTTATGTTGGTGATGTTAGACAGTGTGGATTTATAGCGGGGATTGAACTGGTAAAAGATAAAAAGACTAAAAAAGAGTATAAATATGAAGAAAAAATTGGTATAAAAGTATGTATGAATATAAGAAAGCATGGGTTAATACTTCGTCCACTTGGAAATGTAATAGTAGTTATGTCCCCACTCAGTATAAGTGAGAATGAATTAAAAAAGATGTTGAATATTATTTATAATTCGATAGTTGATATAACTGGAGATTGAATGGAAAAAGAAAAGGTTTTATTTGAAACGAATGATATATCAGAAGCATTATTAATCAAATCAAAATTAGAAGCAGAAGGCATTATAGTTTTAATGAAAGGTGAAAGTGTCGGTGGATCTTATGCTCTTACAACTAATGGTTGGGGCAGAATAAAAATTATTGTAAGTGATGAGCAATTTGAGGAAGCAAAAGAAATTTTAGAAAGAAAGGATGAGTAATGTAATTAAAGTATACAAAAAAAATAATTAGAAGGTTCTGTCAAAAGTCGGGCTCCGACTACTTGTGGCTCAGATAAGGAGAAAGATAGGTGGTTTGTAAAATTAAAAATCCCTTTTAATGAACTTAGTGTAATCTCGTATATTCCAGAGAAATTTGGAATAGTAAATTTAAATAAATTTAAACCTTGTTAAGTAGTTTTTATTAGTGTAATTATGTGAAATAAAGTATAATAGGTTCTTCAGGTTTGATTGTAGAGTAATAGGATAGGATGGATATTTGAGATAGAAAGCATCTGTTAAATCTTGTATAATATAAATTGATTAAATTAAAAACATATTATACGGAGGAAATAACAGATGCTTAAGAGAGATT
>JBDRBU010000074.1:0-32135 GCA_043822305.1 Candidatus Firestoneibacteriota bacterium | reverse complement strand
TTCCTCTGCATTGTACTTTTTCCTGCCGGCTTTCTTTACAATTTCGTCCATTTTTCCTCCTTTATTTCTATTCTATCAGGAGGCCATGCTATACACAACTCCTATATCATCTTTACTGACACCATCGCAAAATTTTCCCGGTGTATTGATTATATATTTCACATTTATATTGTTTTTTTGAATAACATTAAATATTTTATCAAAATTATCACCCGGATCAACAACACATCCTTCTTTTGAATTAACATCGGCCAATATATAACAGTTTACATATAACTCTCCAACTACTATAGTTTTCAAAAAATATTTCATTTTTTAAACCTTTCGCTCCTATAAAAAAAATATTCAGATAAATCGGTCTTTCCTGAGTTTAAACTCATAACACTTTTATCATAAAGCACTTTAGATATCGTTAATCTATACTCCTTTAGATCATCTCTTGTCTCATCTCTTTTTAAATTAACATTTACTATTTCTAATGCTTTTTTATAATAGTCCTTTGCTTTTTTAATATCTATCTTTTCAAAAAGTTCACCAAGACTTAAATAACTTTCAATATAATTTGGGTATATATCCAAAGTCTTTTTAAAATGAAAAAAAGCCTCCTCAAAAAACTCATTATTTCCGTAAAACTCTCCCTGCTGATGATGCGAAATAGCATAATGCATTGAAACCATTTCCCAGTTTTCATTTTTAAATCCATTAAAATTATATATATTTCTTATATTATAATAATTCCATAAATCATCTATCTTTGTTTTATCAATGGTAAACTCTTTTTGTTTCTTATATACTTTATAAACCACTCCAGATGGCACTAACAATATTTCTTTCCAATCAATTGACTCATATGGAAAATAACTAAAATATACCGGGCTTTTAGATATATTTTTTTTTATTGTCTCTATTACATTTATCCTGTAAGACGGAATTATACAAATATTTTTATTATACCCTTCTACATATTGAAGATACCACAAAGGAAACAAGGGCATGTCCCCATTGACCATAAGTATTGAGTTATTTTCAACAGATTTTATCAGATTGGACCCGAAATCATAATTTAAATAGTCATTTCTCCTGTTAGCCATATTAAAATTATTAAAAATAAATGAAATGCTAAAAATTAATAAAACTACTGAAAATGTTTTTTTAAACTTAGTCTTTTCGGTTAACCATATGATTCCAGCACCTATCCATATAGAAAACACAATAAAAGCAGGCAAATAATATGTTCCAATATTTTGTAAATCTAATATATTATAATTTATAAATATTAAAACATTAAAACAAATAACCAGACTTAAAAAAATTCCAATGATTTTATTTTTAAAAAATAAATAAAGACAACCAAGTATTCCAAGAATAAATCCAATTATTGTAAACTCTCTTACAAAATTCATAATAACCTGGTCTTTAAATCTAACAATTAATTCAAAAACATTTGTTGAAAACATTGCATATCTATAATCTTTACCTGTTAAATGGGCTATAAACCTTTCGAAACTATCTGGTTTTCCCCAGTTTAAAAGTGGATCTGTTGCGGCTCTAAGAGGGAGATATAAATAAAGTAATAAAGGGATTATGAATGCTATCAAAATTGCAATATAATTTTTTTTGAAAAATCTTTTATCAATTCTTTTGTAGACTAAATATATTAAGGGGACTAAAAATATTATTATGGCTAAATGGTGCGTTAAACTTAATCCAAACAAAAACACATAAAGTACGACTAATTTTTTTTTTAAAACAACTCCCAAATAAATTAAGACCGATGATAAAAACGCATACAAAGAATACTTTTCGCCTATTTCTGCATATGTCCAGAATGTTAAAGAGAAACCTAAGAATATTGTCGCCGTAACTCCTATAAATAAATTTTTTGTAAGATTATTTATTGTTAAAAATACAAATAAACAGGTTAATGATGAAAAAAGAGCAGACATTAAATTAATTCTAAAAGCAATTGTTCCCGCTGGTAGATAAGTAAAGATTTTTCCAAGAAGCATAAATAAAGGAAAGCCAGAAGGATGTGAAATACCCAGAGTATACGAGGAAGCAATTAAATCCCCAGTATCTCTGAAACTAACTGTTGGGGCTAAAGTAAAAAGATAAATCGAAAATATGAATAAAAACAAAATTGTTGCCAATAATTTTTTCATTATCTACTTATCAATCCTTCCCCTTCGGCAATAACTTCTTCCACTGTTATTTTTTTTGCACATTCAAAATTTCTTTTCCAGCATTTTTTAGAACCATGTAAATTGCATGGTTTACAGGGTAGATCAAAACTTAATATTTTATTATTGGGACTAGAAATTGCAAATCCAAAATCGGGTGTTGTCGAACAAAATATAGAGATAGTAGGAACTTTTAATCCTAAAGCCATATGCATTGGAGCAGAATCGTTTGTAATAAAAAGAGTGCATTTTTCAATAAAAAATGCTAACTCCTTTACTGAAGTCTTACCTGAAAAATCTAAAACTTTTTCTTTTTCTTTCATCAAGTTTATAATCTCTTTTACAATCTCTTTGTCTTTTCCATCGCCAAATATTAAAATTTTGGAATGCAATTTTTTTGCAAAGTAATCTCCTGCTTCAGCAAATCTTTCTGGCAGCCACCTTTTCGTCCACCATTTACCTCCGGGAGCCAATCCAATTAAAATTTCATCCTGAGGCAATTCATTTGTTAACCCTTTTCGTATAAAAATTTCAGGTAATTCTCCTTCATATTTAATATTTAACTTTTTTAATGAAAAAAAATAATTTTTTATAACATGGCCTAAATAATCCTTAAACATTTCAGGTAAAACTTGCCCTGTAGCTGAACATGGTGAATGGTACAGGGAAGGCAATATAGTTCTGACATAAGAGTAAAAAACTAAAATTCTTCTTTTAAAAATGCTCTTCTTGTATTTTAAAATTTTTGCCGAAGATATTAAAGTTATTAAAAAACTCCTAAAATTTAAATGCAAGTCTATAATATAATCATAACTTTTTCTTAACTTTATCGCAAGTTTAATAATATTAAATAATTTCCTCTTCTTTTTATCCAAAGAAATTATCTCATTTACATATGGATTACCTTCTAACACTTCTTCATACTCCTTTTTAACTATAAACGATATAAAAGAATCTGGAAACTTTTTTTTAAGACCAGGAAGAACTGAGGTTGATAAAACCACATCCCCCAAAGAACTTAGTCTAATTATTAATATTTTCATTTTGTACCTCTACGCCTCTATTTTTGTCTTCCATCTTCTATGAACCCAGAACCACTGCTCTGGATATTTTCTTACATAATCTTCAAGTATCTTTACCCATTTAGTCGTATTAATTTTAACATCTTTTTCTAAATTCCCTGTTTTAACTAGATCAAGCTCTTTTTCTATGACTAATCTATGAGTATTATTCTTTTCTCTTATTAAAAATGTTAGAACTACGGGTGCTTCTGTTTTTAGAGCCAAAACAACAGGTCCCCTGTGAGTTGATGCCGGTCTTCCAAAAAATTCTACAAATACACCTTCACCACCTGCATCCTGGTCAGATAGTAGTCCTATTATTTCTTTTCTCTTTAAACTTTTTATTAACTCTTTTATGGCACCACCTGTATATAAGATTTTCAAACCTGTTGATTTTCTATACTTGTTTATTAACTTGTCCGTCAATTTATTACTTTGAGGAAAGGCTACAGCAGATGAAGGGCCAAACAGTGAACACGTTGAACCTACCAATTCCCAATTACCAAAATGTGAAACAATGACAATAACTCCTTTTCCTTTTGATATTGCTTTCTCTAAGTTTTCCTTACCTTCAATCTTTATTAACTTTAAAAGTTTTTCTTTATTTAATCTGGGTAAAAATATAAACTCAATAAAAGATTTCCCAATATTTCTATATAATCCTTTAACTATATCTTTTATTTCTTGATTATTTTTTTCTTTAAAAGATTCTTTTAAATTATTAAAAGCAATTTTTCTATGCTTACGATCAAGACCATAAATTAAATTACCTAAAAAACCGCCTATGGAAACACTTATTTTAAATGGTAAAAATCTAAATAAAAATGCAAAAATAATAAATATTATATATTCTAAAAGATTACTTATTTTTTTCATGACAATTAATTATTTCAAAAAATTCTTTTTCTCCTTTAATAATTTTAATCTTTATTTTTAACACCAATATTTTTTTAATTAGACTATCAGAAGCTGAATCGGATAATTTCACGCTATCTTTCTGTGTGGTAATTACATAATCAAATCTGGATGCCTCTTTGTTTATAAATACAACATCTTCCTTGGTATAATTATGGTGGTCTAAGAATCTTAATGGATGAACTTCTTTCGTCCCTAATTTAAAAACAATCTTTTCAAAATAAGAAGGGTTGCCTATCCCCGATAAGGCTAAAATCTTTTTATCCTTTAACTCATTAATATTATATTTCTCGTCCCAATTAAACAAATCATGCAACTCTACTGGTTCATAAACACTTTCTACGATCAACACCTTATCATTTATCTCTTTAAGTTGCTTTATTAAATCTTTAATATTTTCTACTCCATCAACTTTTGTTAAAAAAAATATATCGGCCTCTTTTAAATTTTCTATTCTTTCTCTTAAAATTCCCCGTGGTATCAAATATCCATTACCAAAAGGATTAGTAGCATCTATGACTACTATATCTATATCTCTATATAAAGAAAGTCTTCTTTGAAATCCATCATCTAAAATCAAAATTTCTGTTTTAAATCTATCTAGGGCAAATTTCCCTCCAGCATATCTATCCAGACATACGAAAACTGGAACTAAAGGTAACTCCTTGGCTAAAAAATACGGTTCATCCCCAACATATGCAGGGGTCAAATTATCTCTGACCACTATAATTTTATCATTACTTTTTCTCTTATAGCCTCTGATTAAGATTCCAACTTTTTTATCTTGTAAACTTTCGGCTATAAACTTTGTCAGCGGTGTTTTACCAGTTCCTCCTGTCGTAATATTACCTAGACTGATAACTTTACAGGGTAATCTTTTTTGTTGTAAAATTTTTGTTTTATACAAAAACTCTTTTAATTTTATAATCAAAAAATATACCATTGAAACTAAGAGTAAAATTAGTTTTATTATTTTGCTTTTATGCGGGCTTAATAAATATTTCATTATGCTTTCATTATTCATACTACCTTACTCCAAAAATTTTTCAATGATTTCCATATTTTTACAAACTACTCCTCTTCTTTTTTCAAGAAATTGCTTCGACTCAACACTAATCCTTGATAGCAAGTTTTTATTATTCAGTAATTCTAATATTTTATTTGCTAATTCTTCTTGATTTCTTACTAAAAAGCCGAGGGAGTTTCCTTTAATTTCTCCTGCAATTTCATTAAAATTTTGAACATAAGGACCAAATAAAACCGGCTTGCCAAAGAATATCGGCTCAAGTATATTATGACCTCCAATATTAGAAAGAGAGCCTCCGACAAAAGCAAGATTTGCCATCTGATAAATATAACTTAATTCTCCTAAGCTATCTACTATAATAATTTCATATTTATCCTTATTTCTGGAAATATTACTCCTTTTAAAATATTTAAAGTTATATTTTGCTATTAAATTTTCCATCTCGGGAACTTCTTCTAAAAATCTCGGAACAACAATCAATGTTAAATTCTTAAACTTGTTTAAAATAGTTTTGAAAGATTCTAATAATATTTTCATTTCACACAAATGAACACTTCCACACACAATTATATGACGACAACATCTAGGCAAGATTAAATCTGTTATTTCTTTTTGTTTACTATTATTTATTAAAAATATCTCAAATTTTAAATCACCCGTCACTATTACTTTATTTGGCTCTGCTCCTAATTCTTTAATGGCTTTAGCATCTTCTTCTGAACGCATCCCAAATTTATCTACCAAGCGTAGAACCTTACTAAAAATTTTTTTTACCTTAATATACCATTTAAAACTTTTTTTTGAAATTCTTCCATTAACTATAATAATATCCCCCTTGTTTTTTTTAACAAGATAAAATAAATTTGGCCAAATTTCTGTTTCGGCTACTATTAAAATTTTTGGGTTAATTAGTTTAACTACCGGCTTCATAAAAAAATATATATCTATCGGCAAATAAAAAATTATTGAGTCACTAAAATATTCTTTAAGTATCTTCTTTCCGGCTAAAGTAGTAGTTGTAAAAACAAGATTATACTTACTAAATTTATCTTTAATTCTTTTGGCAAGTAAAACAATACTCTTACCTTCGCCCATAGAAGCAGAATGGAACCATATATTAGGATTATTTTTAATTTTGTCTTTAAGCGGTTTTTTTAAAATTCCAAATCTTTCCAAGATACTGTCTTTCCATTTTGGTAAAGATATAATTAAAATAAAAAAAATTGGTAGTCCCATGATAAAAATACTAATCATAACCAAGTTATAAACAAACAAAATCATTTGCATAAAACTTTTGCTTCCTCTGTTAATCGATTTAATTCGTTTTCTAATTCTAATCTTTTTTCTTCCATTTCCTTTTCATTGGCATTTTTTGATACATAAATAGGTTCTCCAAACATAAAGACACCCTGACTAAATGGAAGAGGAATAATAAAGTTATCCCAGCTATTTAAAACTTTTTTCTTATCTGCATTAAAAGAAAATGGGGCCAGAGGAAGTCCAGTGATTTTAGCCAGATAAATTATTCCCATTTGTACTCTTTGCTTTGGTCCTCTTGGCCCATCAGGAGTAATAGCAACATCGAATCCCTTATTTAATACATCTTTTAATTCAAGAAGAGCTTTTAACCCTCCTCTTGAAGTAGACCCCCTGATTACTCTAAATCCAAATTTATTTATTACTCTACTTATATATTCTCCATCTTTATGCAGGCTAACTAACACATTGATACCCTTATTTCTAAAAAAATATACAGAAAGTAAAATTCCACTATGCCAGAAAGCATAAATATACTGTTTGTTTTTCTTTTGATGGGGGCTTAATTTTATATTCCCACATTCTTTAATATGCATGCTTTTCCCTAATAATAAAAGGAGGAGCCTAATTAAAAATGGAATTATTGTAAAGAATTTTATTCCCATTTTTCAAAGATAAAGACTTCTTTAAAATCTTTCCTCGGTTCTTGGGTAGGATTTTCTGCAGCATAGCCAAGTGGGAATAAGGCAACAACTGATACATCTTTCGGAATATTTAATATGTTTTTTATCTCTGATTCATTGTAGGCACCTATCCAGCAACTTCCAAGCCCTTCCTCAACAGATTTTAATATCATCTGGGTCACGGCAATAGATACATCAACCGGTCCGGCAAATTGTCCAGAAGACATCTTTCTCGTTGGATTAATTGAACAGGCAACTATAATCACTGGAGCCGACGCTATAAAAGTTTGATTATTAGCCGCTTTGGCTAATTTATTTATTGTATTCTTCTCGTTTACAACTATAAACTTCCAATCTTGCTTATTATTTGCAGATGGAGATAATCTTCCTGCTTCCAAAATCTCTCTTAATTTATTTTCTTCTATTGGTTTACTCTCAAATTTTCTTATACTTCTTCTTTTTTTAATCGCCGTCATTACATCCACAACTATTACCTCCTCACATCTTGGCTCGACGACCTCACTTACAATAACTCTTATTCATATGCGAGATGTATTCTTTTACTTCTTCTAATGTTTCCATATCTAATACATCATTTGCTATTTTTTTTGCTTCTTCCAATGTAATAGATCTTATCACTTTTTTAACTTGAGGGACAGAAACAGGTGCCGTACTTAATTCATCAAAACCTAATCCAAGTAAAAGTAGCGTAAAAGCAGTGTCACTGGCCATCTCACCACACATACCTACCCATTTCCCTTCTTTGTGAGCAGAATCTACGATACCCTTTAATTCTCTAATTAAAGATGGATGCAACGGGTTGTACAAGTAGGCTATATTTTCATTTACCCTGTCTATGGCCAGTGTATATTGAATTAAATCATTAGTTCCTATACTAAAGAAATCCGCTTCTTTGGCTAAAATATCAGAAGTTAAAGCAGCCGAAGGTATTTCGATCATAACCCCAACTTCAATATCATCGTCAAAGTCTATTTTGTCTTTTTTTAATTCATTCTTAACTTCTTTTAAAATCTTTATTGCTCTTCTAAACTCTTCAACTCCTGATATCATTGGAAACATTATTTTAATATTTTTTAATTTAGATGCTCTAAGGATTGCTCTTAATTGTGTTTTAAACAATTCTGGTTTGGCTAAACAAAGTCTAATAGCTCTTAAACCCAAAAACGGATTATCTTCTTTACGCAATCCCAGATTTGAAAGAAATTTATCACCACCTAAATCCAATGTTCTCATTATTACTTGACAAGGATATAATGCTTCTGCCGTAGATAAATAAAACTTAAATTGTTCTTCTTCGGTTGGCAAATCAACTCTATTTAAAAATAAAAATTCAGTTCTATACAATCCTATTCCTTTTGCCCCATGTCTTAAAATTAATTTCACTTCATCTTGCATTTCTATATTAGCACTTAATTCTATTTTATATCCATCTAATGTTTCTGCCGGCAGGTCTCTTAACTTTGTTAATTCCATATCAATTTGAAGCAGTTTCTCTCTTTTTTCAGTATATTTCTTTAAATCCTCGGAAGATGGAGATATAATCACAATTCCTTCTAGGCCATCCACAATTACAGTCTCATCGGTATTCACATTATTTGAAATTGACCCAAGTCCTACTACGGCTGGAATTTCAAGTGCACGGGCTATAATAGCCGTATGTGAAGTTTTACCGCCCATATCAATACAAAAACCTATAACTTTATCTTTCTGCATTGTAACCGTATCGGAAGGCGATAAATCTTTTGCAAAAACAATAATCTCTTCTTCCAAATTCGCTAAAGTTTCTCTTTTTTCACCTGTTAAATTTCTTAACACCCTTCTTCCTATATCTTTAATATCATTGCTTCTCTCTCTTAAATATTCATCGCCTACTTTAGACAATTTATCTACAAACTTATTTATGGCCTGACTAAAGGCATATTCACTATTTACCTTGGAAATTTTTATTTCCTTTATTACCTCTGTGGTTAAAAATGGGTCCTCTGATATTAAAAGATGTGCCACAAATATATTTGAATGTTTAGAGCCAATTTCTTTTTTAACTTTTATTTGAATTTCCTTTATCTCTTTTTTAGTTTTTTTTAATGCGTTTTTAAACCTAATAACTTCGCCTGGAATATCACTATCTTTTAAATTGTGTTTAATAATAATAAATTCTTCCGCAGGAATTAGCATGGCCCGGCCTATAACCACACCAGATGACGCACCTATCCCCTTAAATACTTTTCTCATTCTTTTTCTCCAAATTTGTTATTAATTAATTCATTTAATTTGTCTAACGCTTCTTTAGCCTCTTCTCCTTGTGCTTTAATAATTAACTTTGTCCCTTCTGATGCGGCTAAAGCCATAATTCCCATAATACTTTTGCCATTAATCTGTTCCCCATCCTTTTCAACAAAAATATCGGATTTATACTTACTGGCTAATTTTACAAAATCAGCCGCAGCACGTAAATGCAAACCTAATTTATTTTTAATTATTATTTCTATTTGTATACTCATCTTATAAAATATTTGAATATTATACATATAATAACTAGACAGTAAAATGTTACCGTAGAAGAAATCCTTATTTTAAGTGCTCCAACTAATAAAAAAGTAGTTATTAGAAATAACAAATTATTAAAAATTGGGTAATTAAATATACTTGTTTTCTGCCACTGAAATGAAGTGGCTAAAGTTACACCTAAAACAAAAGAAGCAAATAAACTTAATTTTTCACATATCCTCTGCAAATTAAGACTATGTAAGTAGTTTACAACAGAAATCCCTTGTTCATATCCTTTTACAATCCCGATATATCTTATGAAGATGTTAAACAAGTTATAAATAAGCAAAGAGACTAGTGGCCCTAGAAGTGCTAATTTCAAATTATTTTTAGAAAGAAGAACTATTGAAACTCCGAGTAAAGCACTAAATGGTCTTAAATATTCCCAAAATACATTGTCACCAATAGCAGCTAATGGACCCATCATACTATTTTTAATATCCTCTATTTCATTTGCTTCGTTAGCGTTTTCTTTTAATTTGTTTTTTTCTTCTAAATTTATAACTACTCCCATTATAAATAAAGCCATAGAAGGATGAGTATTTAAAAATTTTATATGCCTTTTTATAAACTTTACTTTTTCCTCTTTGGTTTTACAAATCTTAGATACAACCGGCAATAAAGCATATGCAAATCCAATATTTTGCATACCTTCAAAATTCCAAGAGGTTTCTATAAAAAACGATCGAATCAGCACTTTTAATAAATCTATTTTTTTTATTAATTTATACATTGTTTTACATTACTCCTATGGCCAGAAATAATAAAATTAAAACAAAAAAACTTATAAAAAAATATTTAATATATTTGTTTAATATAAAAATTTCCATGACAACAGCAAACCCTAAAGCAAGAACAAACCATGAAGAAAAAAGAATTCCTTCTTTTATCTGATTTGGTAAAGAATTAAAAATCTTTATTAATAAAATCTGCCCAAATAAAATCGGGATAAAACAAATTACAAATCCTTTTAAAAATGAGAGTAAAATGTTAAAATACTGCAAAGAACACACACTCTCTATGTTCCCCTTTTCCACTTCTTTACTTACTTTTCTTGACAAATAAGAATTAAATGTTCTAATATGATATTCCAACCATTTACCAATAAATCCAAAAGGAATTGCAACAATAATACAAAATACAATTATGCTTAGCATTTCAACTTCCATTTTGCCTTTAAGAATTATAGCTAAACTAGTTGAAATTACGGCTATGGGTAAAGTTTCTGCCGGTAAATAAGCTCCTATTGGCGGTAACCCAATCCAGATTAGTTCTAAAAAAGTTGCGACAATAAAGCCAACTTTTAAATCTCCAAGAATTAGTCCAACTAAAGGCGAAATAACTAAAGGCCTGCTTATCATTGTTCCGCCTATAGTTCTAACATCTATACTAACTATTCCAGCCATTAGACTAATAATTAGAATTTCAGTTAACATTTTCTACTCTTTTTTTAATTGTTATTTTTTTAACCTCTTTTGGAGAAAGTTTTAAAGTCCAGTTAGGAAATATTACTGAACTCTGGTAAACTTTCTCTAATTTACCGATAGATTGAGATATAGTTTGAATTGGAAATCTCCAAACAGTAGTTTTCTCACTAAAAGATAAAGATACTTTAATTTTTAACCAATTATCTATTATTCCAACTTCATCCACATTGCTTTCTTCACCCAGGCTAATTAATCTTGGGTCTTCTAATTTTTTATCATTAACATAATAATGCCTGTCAGAAGAATCTCCTCCAAGCATTGAAAAATTAAATTCTACTCCAAATTTCGCATAAATCTCTTTTTCGGAAAGATTTGAAATCTCGTATGTTATTATTATTTCAGGGTCATTAGATTTTATATAAATACTTTTTATGACCTTACAGGCATTTCCTTCTACAATTCCCATTCTTTCTAAATCAACTAAAACTTCAACTTCATTTCCTTTCATCTTGTGCTTATATTCCCTTGATACAAAATCTCCCAGCTCCTTATAAGATAAATCAGTAAACTCAATTATTTTTGAATCAATAGTTAAAAAATGGTCTATTAACGAAACCCTTCTATACCGGTCGTATATTAAATCTTTTTTTATGTCTTTATCAAATTCTCTTACTAATTCGTGTACGCTTTTTATATCATGCAATGTGCTTTGATCATTTCCTTTAAACAAATCTTTATGATACGCTTCCTTTCGTCTGCTTAAAGTATCAAGTAAATTAAAACATCTGGGTTTATAATCAAATTCAAAAATACTTCCACCGCGAGCTGGATCTATGTAAATATTATACAAATTGGAATTTATTAAAATTTCATCGGAATTATCCCTATCGAAATCAAAAGTATTATACTCTAACCATTCTTTTCTGCCAAATCTGATCTCATCTGCAAGAAATTCCGCTTTAATTAAATTAGTATAAACTGCAAATCTTAAATGATTAAGATAAAGACCTCCAAAAACTCCATGCCAGTAAGCACAGTTACATTGGCCACTCCATAAAATCCTTAAACAATGTTTTACATCTTTGCCTTCTTCGTTTAATTTATTGATTTTCTCGCTAACTAACAACATCTTCTTATGCATATTATTACTTTCTGAATATTTTGTTAAAAAATTTCTAAAAAAGCCGCCTTTAACAAATCTCTTGTATTTCTCGTAAATATTACAGTTCATTAGATTTCTTACAAAATCTTCATATTCAAGTATAGAATCTGCTGGCATGGCCCATTCCAACATCTCATCATATGATGCGGTGGGTAGATATATTCGTCCAATTGGCTTAAAAGAACTAATGTATTCAGAAAAAGTAGTTATATTTATCCAATCACTGTTTTTTTCTAACTCTATAAAAAATTTTTCTAACCATTTTTTTTCATAAACCCATTCGTATGTTTGAGGCCATATCCCAAATTTCTCTCCATCATCAAAAAGGACAACAAGGTTATTCCCCTCGTCAGTAGCTAAAGTTTTAAGATAATTAATAGTGTCTTCCGGCGTTCCAAAAGGCACAAAATACCTCATCTTACTACTAATAGGGAATATATTTAATTTATATCCTTCTTCTTCTGTAACAAAATATCCAAGCATATCTTCTTCTTTTAACCCGGCACTTTTAAAATGTGTATCATCTACTATTGTATATTTAATCCCTGTTTGATTAAAAATCTTAGGCAGATTCGGTTCCCAAATCCGCTCGGGCAACCAAACACCAGAAGGAGAATAATTAAAATAATCTTTTATGAATTTATTCATCATGTTTATTTGACCTATCTTATCCTTATCCGGGATTAAAGAAAATATAGGCTCGTAAAATCCTCCAGAAACTATTTCTATTTTTCCCTTATTAACTAATTTTTTAATTTCTTCCAATACTTCCGGATGATTTTTTAAAAGCCATTCTATTAAACAGCCACTATTATGAAGACAGATCTTTAAAAATGAAAACTTTTTTAAAATTTCCAGAAAAGGCAAATATGCTTTTTTTAAAGCGTCTTCAAACACAAAATCAAAGTTACCCACTGGCTGATGATTATGTATACCTAAAATAAAATTAACCTTTTTCAATCTTATAACCTCCACCATATAGAATCAGGGTCGTCCCTGACCCTGACATACCTTTTCCAAGAGATTAATCCCTTTTTCGGCTGGCACCATTTTAATCTCAATTTTAATTCCCATTTCTTCTAATCTTTTAAAATTTTCTATATCATCTTCATTTAAAAACATAGAAGGGGTTATTTCTTTCTTTCCATAAGAACACCTCATACCCCCAACATTTATTGAATCAATCTTAAATCCCTTTTCAATGATTCTTAAACAATCCTTTGGAGTTGTGAAAAGTAAAATAACTTTATTATTTATTATTTCACAACTATCATTTTTTAAATCAAATTCTGCAACTCCATATATCCGCACTTTAATCCCCTGTGGCACAGCAGTTTTTAATAAACATTTTTGGATCTCGTTTTTTGAAACCTCATCATTTATTATAATAATATAATTAGCTTTTAAAAAATTTACCCACCCTACCACTATTTGTCCATGAATTAACCTATCATCTATTCTAGCTAAACTTATCATAAATAGGGACACATCCTCTTTATTTGCTTATCTTGTGTATCTCAGATATAGCAATTATGCTCTTTTTACTCTTCTCTATTACAAGTTTCACCAAGTCTTTTATATTGTCAACATTTTCCCTGCTAAGTATTGTTTCTAATAACATGGGGAGATTAACTCCGGTGATAACTTCCACGGTTTTTGATATAAAATAAGAACTAATGATCGAAGTACTTCCACCAAACATATCAGTAAAAACTATTACACCTTCATTAGAATGGGTAGCATCTATTGCCTTTTTTACTTTATCTTTCAAATCATCTAACCCTTCAGACGAATGAAAGCAGACGGCTATTAGATTTTGTTGTGCTCCCACTATCATCTCAGCAGTTTTTATCAATGTCTCAGATAAACTTCCATGTGTTACAACCACTATTCCTATCATAAAATTATCCTATTTTACAAAGACACTAGTTTAATTAATGTTTTCCCTAATTTGTATGGATTATGTCTAACATAACCATTTTCTATAATACTTACTAAATTTTTCTTAATTAAAGAGACGCCCTTTTCTCTAACTTTCTCTTCATCTAAAACAACAACATCTGATTTGAATTTCCTGTATTTGACTAAAATGTCTTCCGGGATTTCTCCAGTATTAACCACCACATAATCAATAATCCCTTCCCCTCCATATTTAAAAATTTCATCAAGATGCTGACTTACTGTCTCATGTCTTTGAGTCATAATACTGCCTATATAAACTTTTATAGCCCTTGAATTCTCGATGGTTTCTTTTATCTCTTTAATTAAAAAATTAGGCAAGATATCTAGATATAAATCACCGGGACCTATAAATATTGCATCTGCTTTTTCTATTACTTTAAGTGCTAATGGATTTACTTTAATATTAGCCGGTTCTAATGAAAATTTTTTTTTATTAACCATTAACTTTACATTTTCTGATGTTAATAAAACAACCCCTCCTCTTAAAGATAAAATACGGGTAGATTCATTCAAGGCTTCACTTAGATTTCCGGTAACATCTGTCATCGCGGATAAAAACAAGTCTCCAAAATTAAAACCATTTAATTCAGAAGTGCTAAATTTATATTTAAACAAATTGTTCATCACGGCGGTTGTTCCGGCCAAAGAAACTATAGCATTCCTGATATTATCATTAACTGGAAGAACCAAGGCTGAAATATTGCTTGAATATCCCTTTATTCCTTGCAATGTAGTTTTAATACCTTCTCCTCCACCCAAACAAACAATATTAGGTCCTCTTTTTAACTTTATTTTTTCATAAACAGTATTTATAAAATTATTTTTTTCGGTTGGATTTAAAACTGTAAGAACTGAATATAAACCTCTTTTTATAGCAACATACATTCCCCATAAACCTAAAGATACTATTATTATG
The DNA here is from genome assembly GCA_043822305.1 of Candidatus Firestoneibacteriota bacterium. Classification (GTDB taxonomy): domain Bacteria; phylum Oederibacteriota; class D2-FULL-39-29; order D2-FULL-39-29; family JBDRBU01; genus JBDRBU01. The sequence goes on along the minus strand of JBDRBU010000074.1, from coordinate 16,977 downwards.
TCTATGGTCACTAGTTTAGTTAGTAATATTACAATCTCTCGGACTCTGGAACTAAACCTTTTTGCAGAAATAAATTTTAAAAAGTCTAAACTTGGAAATACATTACCAAACATTCCTTTTAATCCAAAGTACAGCAAGACAAGACTTATTAAAAAAATAAATATCCAGAGTTTTATCCCAACTTTATGATATATCCATTTAGAAATTTTATTTTCTTTCAAGTTTATCCTTCTCCATCTCTTTTTTAACCTTATTTTCAAACTCTGATATAGAGTAATATCCCATTTTCTTTAATCTTTCTTGCATGGCCGCTACTTCTATTATTACGGTAATATTTCTACCTGGTCGGACAGGTATCATTATTTTGGGTATCTTAACGCCTACAATATTTACAAACTTATCTTTAAAGCCTATTCTCTCGTAGTATTTTCTTTCATTCCATTCTTCTAAGAACATTACCATCTCAACCCTTTTTCTATCTCGAGTTGCTCCAACACCAAATAAATCTTTAATATTAACTATTCCCAGACCTCTAACTTCAAGAAAAAATCTAAGAAATTCTTTCGGGAAGCCAACCAATCTGTCCCCACTTGCCTTAACAATCTGTACGACATCATCAGCAACTAACCTGTGTCCTCTTTTAATAAGTTCCAGAGCACATTCACTTTTCCCTATCCCGCTTTTCCCGAGAATTAAAACTCCAATTCCGTATATATCCATTAGTACTCCATGCATAGTAATTTTCGAAGCTAATTTTTCTTCTAAAAAATTTGTAACTTTACTTATAAATTTGGTCGTTGGCGTTGATGTCTTAATTATGGGAATTCCTTTAATATTTCCATAATAGATAATTTCTTTTGGGAGGGAAATATTTCCACAAATAACTAATACTGGCATCTCATATTTAAAGAATTTTTTTAATATTTCAATACTTTTCTTTTTCTTTAGTTTTTTCAAATAACTTATTTCTGTTTTACCAATTATTTGAATTCTTTCTTTTGGAAAATAATCAAAATACCCGGTTAAAGCCAGACCGCATCTATTTACATCCGAAACTACTAATTTGTTCTTTACGCCTTTTTTACCTGCAATAAGTTTCAAGGCCCAATCTTGTTTTTTTTCATTTAAAAGTTGTTCTATGGTTAAACTCATAACATCAAATTCTTAATTTCTCCTCTTCTGTTATTACATTTAAAATCTCATCTTGTGTTTGACAATTTATTAACGCTTTTCTAAAATACTTATCTTTAAGTAATCCAGAAATCTTTGCCAGTAACTTTAAATGTATACCACTTGCATTAGATGGTGCTAAAAGCAAAAAGAATATTGATACTGGATCTCCATCTAATGTATCAAATTGAACACCTTCTTTTGATAGACCAAAAGCTGAGACTAAAGAATCTATAGATTCAGTTTTCCCATGAGGGATAGCCACACCTTGACCAATACCGGTGCTTCCTAATTCTTCTCTTTCCAATAAAACCTGCATTACTTCTTTCTTATCCTTAATCTTCCCGCTAGAGACTAACATATCGACTAACTCTTCCAAAACTTCTTTTTTCCCCTTTGATTGCAAATTTATCTTAATGCAATCCTTCGTTAAAAAATCTGTTATCTTCATAAATAAAAATACCCCCTTTCTTTTAATTTAAAAATATAATTCGCTCAATAAATTGAGCAACTATTATTTTAAAATATATTTCCTATATTAAAGTGTATCTGACCTCCTGGTGTATATAAACTTTTATCAAATCCATATCCATAATCAAGCCTTATTAAAAGTGCTCCTCCCAACATAATTCTTAGTCCAGCTCCAAGACTTGTAGGAATATTATCTATTTTTGCTTCTAACGGAGTATTCCAGGCTCTACCCAGATCAAAAAATAATGTTCCCATAAAAGGTCCATATATAGGAAATCTATACTCTAGATTAGAATAAGCCATAAAATCACCACCCACGGCCACACCATTGTCCTGTGGAGATAATACTCTTTCATTATAACCTCGGACAGTATCTGTTCCACCTATAAAAAATTTTTCATAAAATGGAACTAAGGGAGTACTGCCAAAACCAGTAGCATACCCTGCTCCTATATGAATGGCTAAAACAAATTCCCAAAAGGTTTTAAAATACCAACTACCATCTACTATATATTTAGTGAAGCTATTATTACCAAGTAGAATTCCACCTGCATATTCAAATGACGCACTGTATCTATAGCCACTTTTTGTATTAAAAAATATACTATCCCTTGTATCTTCAATCCATTGTGTCGTTAAACTACTTGTAGTATTTTTGCCTTCTACACTTTTTATTGTAGGTGAAGCAGTAGCTATAACATTAAATATATTAACTTCTTCATATTTATAAGTAAACCAGAATTTAGTATTCTCGCCAGCAGGTATTCCAATCCTAACATTTCCGCCTGTCCTTTCATCCTTATAATCAGTATAATAAGCTCTTAAAAGTTTATATATAGATACTCCTAATGATACCGGCTCACCCAGAAAATATGGCTCTAAAAATGATAATTCATAATTCCGTTTTGTTGCTCCAAACTCCCATTTGGCCGTAATTCTTTTACCTTCACCAAAAAGATTATTTTCAGATACCTGTAAGAAGCCAGTCAATCCATCAAGTGTACTGTAACCTGCGCCCAGATTAAGTTGGCCTGTTGCTCTTTCTTTTACAACAAATATTAAATCTCTACTTTCATCAATATCTTTCCCCGGTAAAAGGTTTATATTAACATCATCAAAAAATCCCAGATTATAAATTCTTTCACTACTCCTTCTTATCTTAACACCATCAAACGGTTCTCCTTCTTTCATTAAAAGTTCTCTTTTTATTACATAATCTTTTGTCTTATAATTCCCATCTACTCTAATTTTATTTATATGAAATACTTTACCTTCATTAATTTGCAGACACAAAGAGATGGTTTTTTTCTCTTTATCAATATTTTTATCTTCAGAAATAGATATGCCAATATATCCTTTTTCAGAATACTTATATTTTATCTTTTCTGTATCCATTTTATAAACTTCTTCATTAAAGATATCTCCTTCTTTTAAGGTAATTATATTTCTTATCTCCAATTCTTCTTTTTTCTTTTCTTCTTCATTAGTAAAAGTTTTATTTATATTTGCTTTTATTTCACCAACCTTAAATTGCTCTTCTTCTACTATGTTAATATTTACAAATATCTTTTCTTTTCCCTCGTCGTATTTAATCTCAAATGAAGAAACCTTGGCGTTAATAAAGCCCTCGGAATTATAAAAATTTATTATTTTTTTAAGATCGTTTTCAAAAATGTTTTCTTTAAAAGTACCGGAGATTAAAAAACCTACTTCAGATGTTTCCATTTTAGATTTTATTACTTTATCTGTAAAAGCCTTTGTCCCGTTTATTGCTATTTTATCAACATACATTCTCCGGCCTTCTTTTATATTAAAAATTATATCCACAGTATTATCCCGGCCTTCATTGATTTCATATGTTACACTTACAAGGTAAAAACCTTTTTCTTTATAAAATGGGATAATTTTTTCTATGGCTCTTTTTAACTTTATTTGACTATAAGGAATATCTTTTTTAAAATTTGTTTCAGATTCTATATCATTAACACTGCATTCTTTATTGCCCACATATTTGATATCTTTTATAAGGGACCGTTCTTTTACTTTTACTTTTAATTCTATCCCATCTATGGCCTCTTCTTCGTAAATCTCAATATCAGAGAATAATTCTAACGAATAAATATTATTAATATCTAATTTTACCTTCTCTTTTGAAAATATACTTCCAACTTTTAAGTCCATTTTATCTAAGACTATTCCTTCTTTTACATTTTTAATTCCTTCTATAGTTATTTTTTTAATAGTACCTATACCCGGGATTCCACTTGTTAGTTCTTCTCCCCAAGAATTAGAAATAATAATAATAAAGACTAAGAACCAAGCACTATGCTTCATTTGTTATTCCTCCTTTCACTTTCAAATGGAACTGTACTTTCTATACCCCCAAAAAGTTCTTTATCATTCAATCGTATTATAAATTTTTGATGTTCTTTAAGTTTAAACTGTAAATTAAACTCATTCTCCCATCCACTTGCATTCGTTCCTCGATCACTAACACCTTTATAAATACAACTATATCCAAGCAGGATATTATCATTTAAATATTTTGATAGTTTTATTTCCATTCCTTGTAATATATTAGATTCTGCTGGATAAATTCCTGTATCAGAAGGACCTGATGTCGTTAATCCAGGTTCATCTCTCCACTCAAGTCCAAAATCAAAGATACCTCCTACTAATTCTTTTACATCTACTACATTAACCAATGTTGAAGCGACCCACCTAAATAATGTTTTATTCAATTCTGATTGAAGCATTTGAGAAGTTATCTCTGTCCTAGAACCTGCAAGCATATTTACTATTTCCCTTTCACTTAGTTCTGGCTCAGAAGTAAATTTAAGTTTAAGATTATCTAAATCCCCAAATTCTCCGCCCTCACCGGCAATGGTCATGGTTATTTTATAACTTTGAATTCTTGTTTCGGCAATAGCATTAACTACCGGTTTTCTCTTTTCGGTTCCCTGAAATTTAATAATACCTTTTTTAACTTCAAACTGGCCACGGTAATATTTAAAAGTCCCCCTATCAACATCTATATTTCCTCTTAAAGTTAAATCTGACCCAATATCATTAAACTTTAACCACCCTTCTTCTTTTAATTTAACCTTACAATAATTATTATAATACCACACATCTTCTTTAATTACCACTAATAAATTCCAAATCATCTCTTTTAATATTTTTGCTCCTGCATTGTCCTCATTTTTATAGACTGGAGGATATGTAAAATTTGCATTATAAATATAAACCTCTCCATTTAATTTAATATTTGGGACAGTCCCATCTATATAAAAATATTCATCATCTTTAAATCCTTTCACAAACATTAAACCTTCTTTATTCATCATGGATTCTATAAAAAATTTAACACCTTTTTTATTAGTAGTGGCAGGTGTCTTTATTTTAATATCTATTTTATCAGGAAAAAATTTTTTTAATGTAAATGAACCTTGGGCTTCTATATAGCTACCATCAATTGTCCCACGACAATAAACCACATTAACGAAGTTTGGTTTATATTCAACTTTTTCTCCCGGTTTTTCGATTTTACCTATATCAAATCTTGCTTTTACATTATTAATCTCCTTGACAAGACCTACTGGATATAGAGTAGAGCCATCTTCTATAATTATATAACTTTCGTAATTCTTCTTCGGATCCCATAATATCTCTGGATAAGACAATGTCCCACCAATATCAAAACGAGCATTCATCCTCCCTTCAACCTTATTAAACCATTTTGTTATCATTATTGGTTTTAAATCTGTATTTTTTATATCAACATGTAAATCGATTTCTTCCTGCGCATTTATCGGGATAAATCCATTTAAAGAAACTCTATATTTTTCTGCATCTTTTTCTTTATTAACTCCACTTACATTCTCAAACTTTAATTTATTATTTACATAACTAAGATCCCCAGTAACAACATCAAAAGACAAATTAAAAACATCTACATCTGTAAGATGTCCACTACTACTTTCAACTACTGGAGATTTTGAATCACCTGTTAATACTGCCTCATAATTACCAATCTTACCCATCATATTAAAATCTAGGTTAAAATACCTTAAAACAAACTGTATATCCATATCTTTTATGCCTATACTTAAAGCACTATTGGAAGATAAAATACCATCTAATGACAAACTTCCTCTTTTCAAAACTGTTAATTTGAATTTATCAAATTTTAAAGAATCCTGGCTAAAAATTATCTTGCCATCAACAGAAGAAGATGAAGTTGTAGTATTTTCATCAAATTTTATTTCATCCTTTTTGTATGTTACAAAAAATTTCATACTACCATCACCAATCCTATACTCATTCATTTTAAGTTCTTTTAAGGATACTCCACCATCTATATAATAATCATGACCATACACAATTCTTCCTTTATAATCAACAGTAGCATTTGCTCTTAAACCTAAAATATTTTTAAAGACTGCCTTACAGGAAATGTCTGGTTCTATTGCATTTTTTGAAATGCGAAAAACTGCCTTGTTAAAAATTATTTCATTATTAAAAAGGTCTGTAAAAGTTAACTCGTGGGTTGGCTTGTTTGAAAAATCTATTTGATTTTCTTTATAATTAAACTCCCCTTTCAAATCTCCCAGCAATAAATCATTTAATTTAACATTTTGCAACTTTACTTCTCCAGAGATAGATGGAGTTGATATCTTACCTTTTATATTTACTGGAGATAAATCAAAAACTCTACCATTTAAATCCGATTTTAATCCAATTATTTTTATTATTTCATTAAGGTTTGCATTTGAAAAAGAAATATTAACATCGCTATCGGATGTTTCTAAAGAGATTTTATCTTTAAAATTTACCTCACCTATTATTTTTATATTCCCTTCTTCCTGACTTAATGTGCATTCGATTATATTAAATATATACTTATTAATCTCGTTTTGAAAAGCAACTTTTGTCGTAATACTTTTACATTTAAAATCATTATATTGAAAATTAAGAATCTTTAAGGCGTTTTTTACATTAAGAATATCATTCTCTTTTATGATTTGCATATCACCAAAAACCATTCCCTTTAACTTGATTGGTTGAGTGCTTTTTTGAATGCAAGAAAGTTTTTCAATATCAAAGCCGTCAAAACTCATTAAAGAAGAGATACTTTTCTTATTAAAATCAAAACCTACATTTCCTAACATTTTATTCCATCTAATAGTATCAAACGATAATTTTTTGTCCTTCTTGTTATAAAACATATTAAAACTAATATTATCTGTTTTTTTTTGGTTTAAAAACAAATTTATGGATTTAACTTTACTTTTTATCGTATCATCTTTTGTATTTAAAACTCCTGTTAGTTGATGCTCACCTTCTATAATAATATCTTGTATTTTGTTTTGCATTTTAATATTAAGATTAGAACCAGCGTTTTCTTTTAAGGAAACCATTCCACGACCAAACAATTTATTATCATCATTTTGAATTATTTCAAGTTTACTAATTTGAAAATCACTTTCTTTAACCAAAAAATTAATTGTAAATAACTCTATCCCTGTGTTAAAAACAATTGCATTTTTTAAATTTAAAGAACCATTACCGTTCAACCTGTTAAACTCGCCCTTCAGGCTAAAATTGCCAAAAACATCGCCTTTAACTTCGTCTAATTTAAATTTTAATTTAAATAAACTTAACAATGTAGCGAGTTTACCCTTCCTTATTAACAACTCTCCATTTATATATTTTTTCGGTAGAAATATAATTTCTCCAGAGAAATTATATTCATCATCTAATACCAAATTTTCAATTTTCAAGGCATTGTTTTCATAAGTAAAATTAGTATCAAACTTTGCATCGATTTGATTGTTTACCCACGCACCACCAGAGGGTGCGGGGTTTATTATCAAATCAGATGAGTTTAGACTAACTACAAATTTTGGAGAATTAATACTTCCAAGGATTTGCCCTGAAATGCTACTTCTTCCTTTTATATTATTGTACAATTCATAAACAACCGGAAGTTTAGATATTTCTATATCATTACTCTTAACCGTAATATTTAATGGGATATCTCCAATTAATTCCATGGTTCCTTCTGCTTTTACTATTCCTTGATTATCCTGATTAAACTCTAGACTTTTTATATTCAGAGTATTGTCATTTATGGTAAAATTTGCTTTGGCTAATCTGGCGGTATAATTTTCAAAATTAAATGATTTAATATTTAGTTCGCCCAGAAGGTTAATCTGGTTAAGTTCGCCTTTTATTTCTAATGAACCATTAGTTTCTCCACATATGTGAAAACTATTCTCAACAAAACAACTAAAAATATCTTTAAAATTTAAACTTTTGATTTTAATCTTACCTTCAACTTCTGTTTTATCTTTAAAGAAAGCAAACATACCTTTTGCATCTAATTTGTTCTGGCCATATAAATCTACTTTTAATTTATTTTTATCAAAAAAACTTAAATTACCCTGTAATTCACCAATTTCTCCTTTTTTTACAAATAACTCTTTAAGTTTTATCTTTGAATTTATAATAAAATTATCTAAACCACCGGAAATCTGATGAGTAAGACTTGCCTTACCCGTTAGGTCGTAAAATTTAAAAATTGAAAAAACTTTATTTATATTAATATCAGTAGATTCTCCTTTTATATTCATAGTTTTTTCTTTAAGATTTATAGTTCCTGCTAAATTATTTACCCCTTCAAAAGCATTTGCTTTACATCTTAATATTTTTATTACATTATTTTCGTATTTTAAAATATTATCAACTTTATCTATATTCACTTCAGAAATTTTAAGATTATTAAAATTACTATTAGATAAGATAGTCATATCAGGTAATTTACCTTTTATGACAAAATTAGCAAATCCAGATCCTTTTAACTTTAAATTTTTAATTAAACCCAGACTCACTAAATCTTCCAGGTTAATATGATTCACATACAGATTTAAATTGATAGATGGTTCTTTAAAATCAGACATAAACCCATGGCCCGACAAGGAACAACTTTTTAAAAATCCTACAAATTTACTTAAAAACAATGCATTATCTTTTAATTTCAACTCACCACTAATATTGTTAATATTTTCATTTATATTTTTTAGACTGATACTGGTATTTTTAATAGATGCTTCTCCGGAAATATCATCTTTAAATTTTAAAGAAAAATCCGCCTCTCCAGAGACAAAATTTACCCACGCACCAGAAAGTGCGGGATTTATATAGTTAGCATAGTGTGGAATGTTAACATTAGATCCCTTTACTTCAATATAATATTTGTTATCTTCTAATCCCGCATTTCCTTTCACATACAAATTAAATCTTTTACTTCCAAAACTCTTACATTTAAAATCTAACAACATCTTACTATTTTCTGCAAAATCAATATTCCCATAGATATGTTTAATTGATGAACTAAACTTCTTTTTATTATCTTTAAACCCAATTAACCCACTATAAACATTTATTTTACATTTAAATGGAAAAGCAGTTTGTTTCTCGGATTTTAAACTCTCTATAAATTCTAAAATATTCCATGAATCAGATGACGTGTCTTCTATATTTATAAATGGCTTCTTTATTTGAATACTTTTTATACTCTCAATAATACTTTTTTTATTAAAAATAATATCTTTTAATGAGTAGTTTATTGTTAATTTTTCAATTACTATTATAGTGCCATCTTTTAACTCTTTTTTTGAAGCAATCCTTACCTTATTTAATGTAATATTATTAAATATACCACCTTCTATACTTTCTATGGTAACTTCCCTGTTTAATGCTTTAGAAAGTTCAGACTGGATAATATTTTTAAAACTTTTTACTAAAACACCTGTTTTGGCAAGAATGAATATACTTAAGAATAATATCAAAAACACAGAAACCAACACAATCAATATTTTCCTTGGTTTTTTCTTCATATCTACTGATTATTATATCATAAAAGTTTATTTCTATCAACAAATTTAACAAAGAATTGTGGTAATGGGAAGGTAGATCGTACCCCCCTGTTAAAGTGTTTTGGAACAGTATGGCACGACAAAGTTAAGGAAATAGTTCAGAAAATATTGGATAAAGAGGAAAGGGAAAAAACAGGGGTATCAATACCTCAAAGGCGACAAGATAATGCAAATAAACGCAAGCCAAGGGCTAAAAATAAACAGATAAAAACAGAAACCAGGCAATATTACGGATATGAGCCAACTAACATAGGTTACACTTTTGATTCAGAATATTGGAGTTGGAAAAGAGTTAAAGAATACTGGAAGTATTATTATGGTGAAGAAGAAAATTTAAATCTTAAAGAAATATTGAAAAATCTTTAAAAAAATAGTGGACACATAGGGCTTTAAACTCCTAAAATAGTCTTTATGACAAAACAAATAAAAGGAGGTGCCAATATGTGTCCAATACCATATTACACTATGCTTAGAAAAAGTAAAGATAAATCTTTCATACGACACGAAATGGTTATCTATGCCAAAGAACACGGCAAGAAACCTGCAGCTGTAATATTTAAAGCCACTGTAAAGACAGTAAAAAAGTGGTTCTCTCGCTTTGAAGAAAAAGGATACGAAGGTCTTAAAGATTTATCCAAAGCACCAAAAAATATTCCACATAAAACACCAAAAGACATAGAAGACAGAATTATTGCCATTAAAAAGGATCTTCCTACTTGGGGTGCATTAAGAATTAAAAGAGACTTTAATATACCAAGATCTGATAAAACAATAGCCAGAATCATCAAATCTCACGGAATAACAAGGAAACGAAAGAAAAAATATGTAGTTAAAAATGATCTCCGAGCGATGAAATCGCTTTGGAATATATTCAGCAGATCAAATCTCGATACGAAAGATTTAATAGATATTCCAGAATATTATTTGCCTATGAAACTTCTCAAACTTTATCCTATCCAGTATACTCTTAGAGAACCGGTAACGGGATTACAGTTCTTAGGCTTTGGCGATGAAAGATCATTAGTTAATTCTACAATCTTCATTGACGTCGTTCTGTCAAAACTTAGAGAATGCAATGTTGATCTTACCAAACTCACTGTACAAACTGATAATGGCTCAGAATTCATTGGCAGTTATCTCGCAAAAAAAGACAGCTCCTTCACTTTTACTGTAAGTAAATTCGGCGCCGAGCACTTTACTATCCCTCCAAGAGCACATACATGGCAGGCTGATGTTGAAACTGTTCACAATTTAATTGAAAATGAGTTCTTTAGAATAGAATCTTTTATTTCAAAAAATGATTTTAAAATCAAGGCTACTGTATACCAATTATTCTTTAATACTGTCAGAAAAAATTACTACAAAGGAGGTTTGACACCTTTAGATATTCTTAAACAACGTAATCTAAATATTTCTCAGAAAGTCTGTCTTATTCCACCGATTTTCCTTGACGATGAGTTTAAAAAAAGATATATTAATAAAACTGATTATTCAAAGAGGGGGTACCATGTACCTACTTTTGCCTTTTAACAAAGAATTGTAATGGGTCAGTGATTGTCGCTTTTGGTAGCCGCAGGTTTGACTTTCATTAATGTAAAATATAATATTGGTCATGGTTAATTGACTTTCCTTAATGTAAAATATAATATTGGTCATGGTTAATTGCGAAGCAATTAGACCTGCGAAGCAATTAGACCTGACTTTCATTAGTGTCCAATAAATAATTAGGAATGCACCGCGAAGCGGGTGCGAGCCTGCGTAAAAAGAGTTTGTATATCAATACCTTCGCAACTTGAAGGTTGCGGCTACCTTATATTATGCACCATTGACTGACCCATTACAAGAATTTTGCTATATTGTAGTTGCCCAATTCATTGGGCAAAAAAAATTAATAATTGATATAATTTTAATAAAAACCAAGAGAAAGATCTTTAGAAAGGCTAACATATTACAAAGAAACTATTATAGGAATCTTAAAGAAGACAAACAAAGAAAAAATGAATACCTTGACTTTATGTAGTATTTTTGATAAAATTCTATTATGAGTTATGAACAATTTTATGGCTTAAAAGAACAGCCTTTTGCTATTACTCCGGACCCAAGGTTTTTCTATGAAAGCGACCAGCATATGGGAGCTTTAATTCGTGTTCAACATGCTATTGATTCCGCAAAAGGGTTAACTGTATTAATTGGAGATATAGGATTAGGAAAGACTTTTTTAAGTAGAAAAATTCTCGATAAATTACAATCAGAAGAAAACAAATATGAAGCAGCTTTACTTATTGTAATTCATCATGAAATCACCGCTGCCTGGCTACTAAAAAAAATTGCTATTCAATTAGGAGTTGAATATCCAGCGGAAGATAAATCTATCTTAATCTCTCAGATATGTAAACAACTTATACTAATAGATGAAGAGGGTAAAAGAGCAGTTATATTAATAGATGAAGCACATATGTTACAAACTCAGGAAATTTACGAAGAATTAAGAGGACTGCTTAATGTAGAAAGTGGAAGCCATAAATTATTGAATATTGTTTTATTTGGTCCGCCTGAGTTAGAAAAAAACATGCAGTTGGATCCTCCTTTGGTTTCAAGAATAGGTTTAAAATTTACTTTAAAACCTTTAGATGAAAATACGGCTATAGGTTACATAAACTATAGATTAAAAGTTGCTGGTGCAACAAAAGAAATTTTCACTGAAGAAGCATCTAAATTAGTTTTTGTTTTTACAAAAGGGATACCAAGAATTATAAATGCAATCTGTGATAATGCCCTGCTTGAAGGATTTATTGAAAAAAAAGAAACTATTGAACTTTCTATAATAGAACAAGTTGCAGAAGATCTTGGATTAAAAAAACAGGAGTAAAAAATGATTGAAAGATATACCCTGCCTGATATAGGTAAAATATGGTCGGATGAAATAAAATATAGTAAATGGTTACAAATAGAACTATTAGTATGTGAAGCATTAACAAAACGAGGTGAAATACCTTTAAAATCATTTAAAAATATAAAGAAAAAAGCAAAATTTAATCTAAACCGTATTCTGGAAATTGAAGAAGAAGTAAAACATGATGTTATTGCTTTTCTATCTTCTATTGCAGAAAATGTTGGAAAGGATTCAAGATATATTCATAGAGGATTAACTTCCTCAGATGTTTTAGATACAGGTTTAGCCCTTCAGATGAAAGATGCAGCAGATATAATTCTAAACGATATTGAAAAAATAGTAAAAATTTTAAGAAACAAAGCAAAAAAAAATAAAGATTTAATTATGATAGGAAGAACTCATGGTATACATGCTGAGCCTACTACCTTTGGGTTAAAGTTAGCCATATGGTGGAAGGAAATGGAAAGAAATTACATTAGAATGAAAAGAGCAAAAGAAATTATTAGTTTCGGCAAGATTTCTGGAGCAGTGGGTACTTATTCAAATATTGACCCTTCTATTGAAAGTTATGTATGTAGAAAATTAAAACTTAAACCATCTCCTGTCTCAACACAAATAATTCAAAGAGACAGACATGCAGAATACTTATCAGTCATAGCCATAATAGGTTCTTCTCTTGATAAATTTGCAACAGAAATAAGACATTTACAAAAAACTGAAGTTTTAGAATTAGAAGAACCTTTTGAAAAAGGACAAAAAGGTTCGTCGGCTATGCCACATAAAAGAAATCCAATTATTTGTGAAAGAATATCAGGATTAGCCCGAATCTTACGGGCAAATGCAACTGTTGGTTTTGAAAACATACCACTTTGGCACGAGAGAGATATAACCCATTCATCTGCTGAAAGAGTAATAATACCTGATAGCACTATCCTTCTTCACTATATGTTAAAAAAATTTATATATACAATAGAAAATCTGCAAGTTTATCCAGAAAACATGAAAGAAAACTTAGATAGAACCAAGGGATTAATGTTTTCTCAAAAAGTCTTAATAGCCTTGACAAAAAAAGAAATATCAAGAGAAAAAGCTTATAAGATAGTTCAAGATAACGCAATGAAGGTATGGAGAAAAGAAGGAAATTTTAAAGAACTCCTTTTAAGTGACTGTAGAGTAACTAAATATTTAAATCCAGCCGAAATACAAGATTGTTTCAATATTCATTCTTATCTAAAAAATGTAAAAAGTATTTATAAAAGATTAAAAATTTAAAAAAATGAAGGAGATAAAGAATACGATGAAAACAAGAATGGTTTTAATATTTTCATTGTTGTTTTTGCAAAACATTTTTGCGGAAGAAATAAGATTGGATAAATTACCAAATGTTAAGATAACTTTTAAAAGTTTTAAAGAAAGTAAAGATGGATGGCATGTAGATAAAATAATACAAGAAAAAACCAATCTTTATCTGCAAATAAATTTCCCCAAAATAGTAACTGTTACTAAAATAATATTGGATTTACCGCTATGCACTATAGAAAGCAATCTTTTTACAAAAAAAGAAATACCTGGTTTATATAATTTTGAAATTTTATGTAATGACACTACATATAAAGAGATGAAAAGTATTAGAAAATACAAGGAAAACTCTTATAAAAATCTAGAAATTAAAGAGAAGTTTAAAACAGATACTATTAAAATAGTAGTTTTTTCTTACAGAGAAGGGATGGATAGGTATTTCGGTGGTATAAATAAAATAGCTGTTTATGGATATGAAGGGAATGAACCATTGCCCCAAAAGAAGGGGAAGACAGAAATAAAAACAAAAGAGGACGCTAAGGAAGCGTTTAGAAATGGAGAAATCACCCCAAAGGAATACCTCGAATATCTGAAAAAATAAAAATGAGAAAAAATATCAATCTTATTATCAAAAAAATCCCCCGATTAATTGGAGTTATTAAAGCACCTCCATCCAAATCATATACTCAACGAGCTATTATAATCGGTAGTATACATGGCAGATGCAAAATTGTAAATCCATTATACTCAAATGATACATTGGCCACAATTCATGTTTGTCAACAATTAGGAGCTGTTATTAAAAGAAAGTCCAACTGTCTATACATAGTAAAAGGTTTTTATGGACTACCTCGGCCTAAAAGTTATTCAATAAATGTTGGTGAGTCTGGAACACTTTTAAGATTTATTTTACCTATACTTGCTTTAGTTAAAGGTAATTTTAAAATTCAGGGACAAGGAACACTGTTGAATCGCTCAAACATGACAATTGTGGAGGCATTAAGATCATGGAATATACAAATCTCTGGAATTGGTAAGAGCCACAAAGTTCCAATTAGATTAAAGGGAAGTGGAGAAATTAAAGGAGGTAGAATCTATGTAAGCGGAATAGAAAGCTCTCAGGCAATATCTTCACTTTTAATAGCTTCGCCTTTTGCAAAAAATAATACGACTATAATAGTAAAAGACAGATTAGTTTCTAGTCCATATGTTGATATTACAATTGATGTTCTTCAACAAGCGGGAATAAAGGTAAAAAATGAGCATTACAAGAAATTTTATGTGCCATGCAATCAGAAAATTAAACCACAGAAAAAATTTATAATTCACGGAGATTATTCATCCTCTGCTTTTTTGATAGTTGCAGCCTGTTTACTTCCTTCTGATATTACTATTACAGATCTTATAGATGACAAACAAGGAGATAAAAAAATCGTAGATATTTTGAATATGATGGGAGCGAAAATAAAATGTAAAAAAAATACGGTTAGGATTAAAGGCCCATTTGTACTCAAAGGTATGAGTATAGATTGTAGTTCTATGCCCGATTTGGTGCCTATTCTTACAGTTGTTGGCTGTTTTGCAAAAGGGAAGACAAAAATATATAATATATCTCATTTAGTGCATAAAGAAAGCAACAGAATTACTACTTCCGCTGGTGAGTTAATGAAATTAGGTGCTAACATATCTACTACAAAAGATAGTATAACAGTAAAACAATCTTATTTAAAACCAGGATGTGTTTGCTCTTGTAACGATCATAGAATCGCCATGGCATTATTAGTAGCTGGATTAAAAATAGGTAATATTAGAATAGAAAGCGTAAATTGTATTTCAAAATCATATCCAGACTTTCTTAAAAATATGAAATCCATCGGAGCTAAATTCAAAGATTGTCAAATAGCATTAAAGGTTTGCCCTATTATAGCAGATGTAATTCGATGGTAGTTGCGCGGTATTTATGTCTTTCCTGCAAATTCAAAGTCCTTTTTTATTTACATCTTGAAATTGCATGTTTTCCATTTATAGTAGGATAAGAAGAGATAACATTAATCCAGGTTGTGTGTTTTTCTAATTTTTTGATAGCTTTTTGAACGGATGGCTCACTTATAATACCCTCAACCTCTACAAGAAACTTATATTCTCCTACTTTACCTCTTAAAGGTCTGGATATAATCCTTGTTAAATTAATATCGGCTTTGGCGAGCGTTCCAAGTGCTATATAAAGTGCTCCGGGTTTATGCTGCAAAGAAAACGCAATAGCTGTTTTGTTTTCTTTTCGCTTGGGAATGATTGGTGATTTACTTAATACAAAAAAGTGAGTTATATTAGATTCTTTTCCGCCAATATTTTTCACGATTAAATTTAGTCCATAATTCTTAGCAGCTGCTGCGCTAGCAATAGCTGCTGAAGTTTTTTCTCTACTGGCCATTTTAGCAGCTTCTGAAGTGCTGTTTACTTCTATTACTTTTGCTTCTGGCAAATTTGTCTCTATCCATTTTCTACAAAAATAAATTGGAAAAGGATGCGAATAAACTTTTTGAATTTTTGATAAGATAGATTTACTTAATAAGTTCAAAATTATCGGGAAATACAATTCTTCCTTTATCTGAACATTGCTTTTGAAAAATCTATCACTAATAATCTCATCAACAGTATCATAAACAGTTCCACCTATGGAATTTTCAATTGGAACTACAGCTATGTCAATAACATTATTTATTATATCTTCAAAAATTTTGGAAATTAACGGCTCAGATTTGTACAAGTATCCTCGTCCAAATCTCCTTAAAGTGGCGAGATAAGTAAAACTATCCTCCAACCCAAAATATCCTATTCTTATTTTTTTACAAATTAAAGATGGCATATTCACTTATTATCCTTTCAAGAAAATCGCCTTCGGCGATGACTTTTATCGCAATGCATATGCGATTTTCGCAGTCCCAGCCGTTTTGCTTTGCGCAGCAAAGCAGGCGGAGATAGGAAAGTATTTTTATACTTTCCTATGCAGTAAAAATTATACTATTTTTTTGTAACTTTGTCAAGGTGATTATTTTTGTTCCCTAAAGTGGTCGGGTTTGTCAAGACCAATTTACGGACATTCTTAAGGATAAATTTTTCAATGAGCAATCAACCATTTTTTGAAATTTTACAATATTTTCAGTCCCCAACTATCAGTGGCTTTTGAAAATCGTACGCATTTGC
>JBDRBU010000073.1:0-2016 GCA_043822305.1 Candidatus Firestoneibacteriota bacterium | reverse complement strand
TTTTTGAATTATTGAATAAATATGGCTGCGAATTGTTTGTTTCCATAGATTACCCTAAAGGTATGCATAATAAAAATAGAACTTATAAAGACGGCGGTAAGACATATGATTTAATTCTAAAGAAAATAAAACGGGCTTTAATGGTCTATCCAAGCATTAATATATCGACATTTTCAACAATTAGACAGGAGACCAATATAAAAGACTTTTTCTCTAATTTTCCTTTTGGAAATGAAGTTGATAAAATGCATACTATAGATCATTCTTTAATGAAAAAGAGCTATTATTACAAAAAAGTCTTGAGAAGTATAAATGCTGAATATAAAAGGCAATATGATTCTATATTGAAAAACTCAGATGATTTTAAGATGAGTTCCATTTTTAGTTCAAGATTTAATAGTATGAGCGCAGATGCTGTGTATCGTACGACTAATTGCAATGCTGGGTTAACCAAGGTTGGGGTTTCTACAAATGGCGATATATATATGTGTTGCTTGAGTCTTTATCAAGGAGAAAGATGGAAAATGGGTAATGTCTTTACTGGATTTGATAAACAAAAACAAGAGTGCTTAAAGGACAAGTTTGAGAGATTATTGAAAGATCGAAAGGTATGTGTTTCATGTTGGGCTAGATATTTATGCTTAGGTCCTTGTCCAATAAGTAATTTAAATTTTTCACCATCCTTAGATGAAAAAAACGGAATGTGCAGTTTTTTAAAGAAGCGGATAGAGCTTGAGATTCGTTTATACGCATTAGTAAAATCAAAAGAAAATTTAAGAGAACTTTATCCGGTTACCCTGATAAATAAACGAAAAAAAGATGTTTTAACCTTTGAAGAATTGACTAACTATACTTTTGCATTCAGAGAACTTTCCAACCAAAAACGAAATTACATTAAGCACATTACTCCATTTTCTCCTGGATAATTTTACCTAAATAAGAAAATGACCCTTAAAAAAGTTGCTAATGAATGTGTTTGCAATGATGTTGGCGCAGAACAAAAGTATTCATATAAAATATCCATACCAAATTTCTATGGAGTGGAATTAAACATTTACACTAATTCCAGAAGATTAAATAATGCTATGAAACGTTTCTTATTCTTTTTTTTAAATAGACCTTTCCAGAATTATACTAATTTTTATTTTCCTAATGTAAGGCGTTCTTATAATATTTCATTTTCTATTCAGAAAGAAGACGCTGAAGATATCACTTATTACTTAGACTTATTAGAGAAATATTTGAGGAAAATGATTTGTGAATATTTCTTTATTTTTCATGGCTCAGTAGTAACTAAGAAGAATTATCAATTATTTCTTATTGGAGATCCCAAGGTTGGTAAAAGCACCCTGGCAATTAACTTTAGTGAAAATGGTTGGAGATTTTATGCTGACGATATAGTTTTGCTGAAAAAGGATGATTATCGTTGCTTTGCCTTTCCTGAGCTAATTAAGATTAGGAAAGCTAGCATCTCTTATGAACAGAGTCTTGTATTGAAGAGGTTGAATATAAAAGAACTCTTATTAAAAGATGTAATAGATTTATCTAATGAGGAATTTAAGATTTATTTGAATTATTTAAAAAGAATTTATTCTTTCCAAAATGAAATTGTAAAGGCAAAACCAAAAAAATACTTTTTTATTTTCTTGGATAAAATGATAGTTAAAAAACCAAGCATTTACAAAATTAATAAATTCACTTCTATTTTTAATATTTTTAGAAATATATATTTGGACAGTTGTTTAGGTAGAAAAAAAGATTTGGTTGAGTTAATTTTTATGTCCAAATGTTATAGTTTAAAGAAAGGGCATCCAGAAGATACCAGAAGGCTTATTTTAGACTATTTACAACTTAAGTAAATGTGGCTTTAGCTTATTATTAAGGCAATGATTATCCACCACAGCCAGCTTATTTCCGGAAGGAAAAAAGTAAAATCCATCAAATTGTGAATGCTAAATGCCAGGAAGGCGCAAAAGAGAGGGGTGATATAGCTATCTATTTTATGCTCTAAGATAA
>JBDRBU010000072.1:0-25134 GCA_043822305.1 Candidatus Firestoneibacteriota bacterium | reverse complement strand
GTAAATAGTCAGTAAAAGCCGTGAGGATTATATTTCCATATTCCCCCTTTGTTAAGGGGAATCAAGGGGGTTGTTGTTATGAATATCTATGACAATACGATATGGAACGGCAACGATTATTAGAATTCATGAAATTTAAGCGTTAAAAGAACAACCCCCTAACCCCCTTTATTAAGGGGGAATTAAAAATTAGAGGCTTTCACTGAATACTTACGAAAAATGAATACACAAGAACTAATAAACGAAGAAAAAAGATATATAATGCAAACATATAACAGATTTCCCGTTGTTTTTACAAAAGGGAAAGGTGTTAAACTTATCGGCTTGGATGGAAAAGAGTATTTGGATTTTATCTCCGGGATTGGTGTTAATACTTTAGGGCACTCTTTTCCAAAAATTGTATTTGCCATTAGAAATCAAATTAGTAAATTAAGTCACACTTCAAATTTATATTACACCATACCTCAGATTAAATTAGCAAAAATGTTAGGTGAACTAACCGGTTTAGATAAATGTTTTTTTGCAAATAGTGGAGCAGAAGCAAATGAAGGAGCAATCAAGTTAGCCAGAAAATATTCGAAAGAAAATATTGGCCAGGATAAATACGAAATAATTACTGCATATAATTCCTTTCATGGCAGAACTTTTGGGGCATTAACGGCCACAGGGCAGGAAAAGTTTCACAAGGGATTTGAACCACTCCTACCTGGATTTAAATATGTTAAGTTTAATGATCTAGATGATTTAAGAAAAGCAATTTCTGATAATACCTGTGCCGTGATGTTAGAACCCATTCAGGGTGAAGGTGGTGTTAGTGTTCCAGCGCCAAATTATTTTAAAGAAGTAAGGAAAATTTGTGACGAGAAAAATCTGCTATTAATACTTGATGAAATTCAAACAGGATTGGGTAGAACGGGTAAAATGTTTGCTTTTGAACATTATGGAATAAAGCCAGATA
Organism: Candidatus Firestoneibacteriota bacterium; assembly: GCA_043822305.1. Taxonomy (GTDB): domain Bacteria; phylum Oederibacteriota; class D2-FULL-39-29; order D2-FULL-39-29; family JBDRBU01; genus JBDRBU01. Next base: position 24,176 of record JBDRBU010000072.1, on the reverse strand, counting down.
TTCTAACTTTAGCTAAGGGAATTGGTGGGGGGCTTCCTCTGGGAGTTATGATTGCCGTTGATAAAGTTGCATCTAATTTTATATATGGTTCTCATGCATCTACTTTTGGTGGAGGTCCTGTTGTTTGCTCGGCCGCTGTTGCCGTTTTAAATGTCTTGCGTAAGGAAAAAATTCTTGATAATGTTAATGAGGTGGGAAAATATTTTCTAAATAGATTATTAAAATTAAAAGAAAAGTATGATTTTATAAAAGATGTTCGAGGAATTGGCTTAATGCTTGGTCTGGAATTAAATCTTTCTGGAAAAGAAATTGTAAAAAAATTATTTGAACATTGTATTCTTATAAACTGCACAAATGAGACCGTTTTAAGATTTTTACCACCTTTAATAATTACTAAAAAAGATGTAGATAAAGTTGTAAATACATTAGATGAAGTATTAACAGATGAAAACAATAGAATTAAATGAAGAATTTAAAAAAGCATTAAACCAGGCAGAAAATACCAATGACAATATTTTAATTACAGGGAAAGCAGGGACAGGCAAGTCAACCTTTCTGGAATACTTCCGAAATAATACCAAAAGAGAAGTGATTGTCCTGGCTCCTACCGGTGTGGCCGCATTAAATGTAAAGGGAGAAACCATACATTCATTCTTCCATTTTAAGCCGGACATTACTCTCCAAAAAATAAAGAAGCATAAAGGCAAAGGTGGTACTATTTACAAAAAAATAGACACAATAATCATAGATGAAGTCTCTATGGTTAGAGCAGATTTACTTGATTGCATCGGTAAATTTTTAAAGTTAAACGGAAAAAGTACCCGAAAACCATTTGGCGGAACCAGGATGATTTTTATAGGTGATTTATATCAACTCCCACCGGTAGTAACCTCAAAAGAAAAAGAAATGTTTAAATCTCATTACAAAAGTCCGTATTTTTTTGATGCGGAAGTGTTTGAAAATTTACCGATAGAGTTTATTGAGTTTGAAAAAGTGTACAGACAAAAAGATGAAAATTTTATAATGTTGTTAAATAAAGTGAGAAATAATTCAATAACCGAAGAAGAATTAAATTTGATTAATGATAGAGTTGGTGCCGAATTTGATAGTAATATTGATTCAAAATATTCAATATATCTAACAACCACAAATGATATGGCTACGAAAATAAACGAAGAGGAATTAAGCAAATTAAACACAAAAATTTTTACCCATAAAGCAGAAACAGAAGGAGATTTTAACGAAAAAAGTTTTCCAACTGATTATGAATTAAATCTAAAAGTTGATTCACAAGTTATGATGCTTAACAATGATTCTCTTGGGAGATGGGTAAATGGAACCATTGGCAAAATTGTGGATATAGTAAAAAACGATAATGGTCGCGATGAGATGGTTGTAGTTGAAACATCTGATGGAAGTCGGGTAGATGTCCTGCCTCATGAATGGGATTTGTTCCATTATAATTTTAATAAAGAAAAAGGGCAGCTTGAAACTGAAATAAAAGGCCATTTTACTCAATATCCCATGAAATTAGCCTGGGCCGTGACGATACACAAGGGGCAGGGGAAGACATTTAACAAAGTAATTATTGATGTTGGCAGAGGAACATTTGCCCATGGACAGATGTATGTTGCCCTTAGCCGATGTACATCATTCGGTGGAATTATACTAAAAAAACCGATTAAAAAATATCATATTTGGATGGACTGGCGTGTTGTTAATTTTATGACAAAATACCAGTATGCTATTTCTGAAAAAGGTATACCTATTGATAAAAAAGTCGAATTAATAAATCAAGCTATTAAAAATAATAATTGTCTTAAAATTATATATTTAAAAACAAGCGATGAAAAAACAAAACGAATTATTAAGCCAATAAGAGTTGGAGAATGTTTATATAATGAAAGAAAATTTTTAGGTTTAGAAGCATACTGTTTTAAAAGGAACGAAAACCGTGTTTTCAGAGTAGATAGAATTCTCGAAATAAAAATTGCTGATAATCTTCAAAAGTAGATATAACATTTTTTTTATAAATAGTCAGTGAAAGCCGTGAGGATTATATTCCCATATTCCCCCTTTGTTAAGGGGGAATTTTTACTGAATATATACTTTTTCCCTTTAATAATTCAAAACTTTTTGATATAATACTGTTAGATTCGTAATGTGGTGCCCAATAAATTGGGCAACTATAAAATAGTCGCTGTCCCTAATTTAAGGAGGTTGTCTGAAAGTGAAATTGAAAAATAAAGATTTAGTATCCATAGCAGATTTATCCAAGGACGAGATACTATTTATATTGAAAAAGGCAAAGGAATTTAAGAATAAAAAAATAAAAGAAACGTCTTTAAAAGGTAAATCAGTAGCCATGATATTTGAAAAACCATCCACAAGAACAAGGGTATCTTTTGAAGTAGGTATTTATGAATTAGGCGGGCATCTAATTTATTTAAGCGCTAATGAGATTCATCTATCAAGAGGCGAAACTATAAGTGATACGGCTAAGGTGTTAAGTAGATATGTTAATGGAATAATACTAAGAACATATTCGCATAATAATGTTGTTGAATTAGCAAAGCATTCTGATGTGCCGGTAATTAATGCGTTATCGGATTTTGAGCATCCATGTCAAATCTTAGCGGATTTATTTACTATTCAGGAGAAAAAAGGATTAAAAAATATTAAGATAACATTTGTAGGAGATGGAGATAATAATGTTACAAATTCGCTGATACTTGGATGTAGTATTTTAAATATTGAGTTAAATGTATCTTCACCAGTTGGTTATGAACCAAAAGGAAAAATTCTAAAAATGGCTAAAGATATTAATAAAAGTGCGAAGATAAGTATAACGAATGACCCAAAAGAAGGAGTTAAATTAGCCGATGTTATTTATACAGATGTCTGGACAAGTATGGGCATGGAAAAAGAGAAAGAAAGTAGAAAGAAAGTATTTAAAGATTTTCAAATAAATAAAAATTTGCTAGAATGGATAGGTAAAAAAGATTATCTAATCATGCATTGTTTACCGGCACATCGTGGAGAGGAAATTACAGACGAAATTTTAGATGGGGATAATTCTGTAGCATTTGATCAGGCTGAAAATAGGTTACATGCACAGAAAGCAGTTTTATCACTTTTAATGTGAAAATGGGATGTGTCCCTATTTTAGGAGAAAAAATGTTAAAAAAAGTAGTATTAGCCTATTCGGGAGGACTTGATACTTCTGTGATTATTCCATGGTTAAAAGAAAATTATGACTGTGATGTCATTGCCTGTGCTGTTGATGTTGGACAGGGAGAAGAATTATCTCCCTTAAGAAAAAAAGCTATAAAGACAGGGGCAAGTAAGATATATATAGTAGACGCAAAGAAAGAGTTTGTAACTGATTACATATTTCCTGTTTTAAAGGCGGGGGCAATTTACGAAGGAAGATATTTACTTGGAACTTCTTTTGCCAGACCTTTGATTGCAAAAAAAGTTGTTGAAGTTGCAAAGAAAGAAAAGGCAGATGCAGTATGCCACGGTGCTACAGGTAAAGGAAATGATCAAGTTAGATTTGAAATTACATTTAAGGCATTAGCACCAGAATTAAAAATCATAGCACCCTGGAGAGAATGGGATTTAAAATCAAGAGAAGATGAAATTGATTATGCTCAGGCACACAATATATCAGTTCCTGTTACAAAGGAAAAACCTTACAGTTTAGATAGAAATTTATGGCATGTTAGTTATGAAGGTGGAAAATTAGAAGACCCATGGACGTCTCCTGATGAAGATATGTTTATTTTAACAGTTTCACCTTTAAGCGCACCAAATAAACCTACTTTTTTAGAAATATATTTTGAAAAAGGAATACCGAAAAAAATCAATGGCAAAAATTATAATCCAGTGCAGTTGATAAAAAAACTGAACGAAATTGCTGGGAAAAATGGTATTGGTAGAATTGATATTGTCGAGAATAGATTAGTCGGAATGAAATCAAGAGGAGTTTATGAAACACCTGGTGGGACAGTTTTGTATATAGCCCATAAAGATTTGGAATCCATTACATTAGATAGAGAAGTTATGCATTATAAGGAATTAGTGGCACCAAAATATGCAGAATTAATTTACTATGGATTATGGTCTTCTGATTTAAAGAAGTCACTTGATAGATTTATTGACTATACTCAGGAGAATGTAACAGGAACAGTAAAACTTAAATTATATAAAGGGAATTGTATCGTTGTTGGAAGAAAATCAGAATACTCGTTGTATGATAAAAGTATGGCCACATTCGGCAAGGATGAAATATATAATCATAAAGATGCAGAAGGGTTTATAAACTTATTTGGACTTTCTACCAAGATAAAGGCACTGTTGGAAAAAAGAACACAACCCCCCTGCCCCCCTTTGTTAAGGGGGAATAAGGGGAATAAGGGGAAATAAGGGGAATAGAGAGAAATAGGGGGAATAAATGAAACTATGGGGAGGAAGATTTAAAAAAGAATTAAATCCTGAAGTAAAAAGATTTACTTCGTCAATATATTTTGATAATAGATTAGTAAAATATGACATTAAAGGAAGTATTGCTCATGTAATGATGCTCGGGAAATGCAATATAATACCCATGAAAGATGCTGGTAAGATTATCCTGGCCCTAAATAAGATATTAGGGAAAATAAAAAGCGGAAAATTTAAAGTTGACTATTCTTGTGAAGATATTCATACAAATATAGAAAAAGAGGTTATTAAAATGATAGGAGATCTGGGTAAAAAGATGCATACAGCCAGAAGTAGAAATGACCAGATTGCATTGGATGAAAGGATGTATTTAAAAGATGAAATATTAGATATAATAAATAGTATAGAAAACTTAGATAAATCTTTGAAAAATTTTGCAAATAAATATAAAAATTTAATTATTCCTGGTTTTACTCATTTACAGCATGCACAACCCGTTAAATTTTCTGATTATATATCTGCGTATACTACTATGCTTAATAGAGATACAGATAGATTTAAAGACTTATTTAAAAGAGTAGATGTTATGCCACTTGGAGCATGCGCTTTAGCCGGAACTTCTCTTCCAATTAATAGAAAATATGTAGCCAAGCTACTAAAGTTTTCTAAAATTTCTACAAATAATATAGATGCCGTAAGTGATAGAGATTATATAATAGAGTTTATAGGAGTTTCATCGATCCTTTTCATTCATTTAAGCAGACTATCAGAAGAGATGGTCTTATGGTCAACAAAAGAATTTAATTTTATTAATATAGACGATGCTTATACAACAGGAAGTAGTCTAATGCCTCAGAAAAAAAATCCAGATGTATTTGAATTAGTTAGAGGTAAAACTGGAAGAATTTTTGGAAGACTGATAGGGATTTTAACTGTAATGAAGGGCTTACCACTTGCATACGATAGTGATATGCAGGAAGATAAAGTTCATCTGTTTGATGTAGTGGATACGACCAAAGAATGTTTAGATATCTTAACTAATATATTTAAAAATATAGTTGTAAATTTAGATAGTATTAAAAAATCAATAAATAAAGACTATTCCGATGCAGTAGAAGTAGCAAATTATTTAGTTAAAAAAGGAGTTAATTTCAGAGAGGCACATACAGTAGTAGGTAAAATAATTTTATACTGCTTAGATAAAAATATTGGTTTAAAAGATTTATCACTTAAAGAGTATAAAAACTTCTCTAAATTATTTAAAGAGGATATTTTTAAAATATAGTCTGTTCGCCTTGGCGAACAACTATTCCTGATATTATTTGTTTATATTATGGAGAGTCATGGAAAAGTTAGATAAAGAAATAATAATAATATTAGATTTTGGCACCCAGTATAATCAATTGATTGCAAGAAGAATCAGAGAAAACAATGTTTATTCTGAATTGGTTCCATATAATATAAGCATATCTGATTTAAAAAAGTACAAGAATTTGAAAGGGATAATATTGTCAGGTGGTCCGGCCAGCGTTTATAAGGAAGATGCACCAACTATTGATAAAGAAATATTTAATTTAAATGTTCCGATCCTTGGAATTTGTTATGGTCTGCAGTTAATTTCATATATTTTGGGTGGAAAAGTTTCTAAGACCGAAAAAAGAGAATATGGATTATCTAAACTAATGATAAAAGATTTTAGTGACCTGATGTGGAATTTAAAATCAACTTTAAATGCCTGGATGAGCCATGGAGATATGGTTATAAAATTACCAGCCGGATTTGAAGCAATAGCCTATACTTTAACATGTCCTAATGCTGTTATCAGGGATAGAAGAAGAAACATATTTGGTGTTCAATTTCATCCGGAGGTTGTTCATACAGAATACGGAAATAATATTTTTAGAAACTTTCTTTTTAAGATATGCAAATGCAAGGGCGAATGGACAATGAAATCTTTTGTGGAAGAAGTAGTAAAAGATATAAAAGAAAAAGTTAAATCTAAAAAAGTTATATGTGCCTTAAGTGGTGGAGTTGACTCAGCTGTAGTTGCTGCTTTAATACATAAAGCCATAGGCAATAATTTGCATTGTGTTTTTGTTGACAATGGGTTACTTAGAAAAAACGAACCAGAAGAAGTAGTTAAAACATTCAAAGAACATTTTAAGTTAAATTTACATTATATTCATTCGAAAGATGAATTTTTAAATAAGTTAAAAGGGATAGTTAATCCAGAAGAAAAAAGAAAAATCATAGGTCATGAATTTATAAGAATATTTGAAGAAGAAGCAAAAAAAATTGGGGACATAGAATATTTGGCACAGGGCACATTGTATCCAGATGTGATAGAAAGTAATCCAACAAAAGGACCATCTTCTACAATAAAAACACATCATAATGTAGGAGGATTGCCAAAGGAGATGAAGTTTAAACTTATAGAGCCGTTAAATGAATTGTTTAAGGACGAAGTAAGAATTCTCGGGAAAGAATTAAATTTACCTGAAGATATATTATGGAGACAGCCTTTTCCTGGGCCAGGTCTTGCTGTTAGAATACTTGGGGAAGTATCAGAGGGAAAGATAAATATATTAAAAGAAGCAGATTTTATTGTGAATGAAGAAATTAAAAAAGCAGGAATTTATAATAAAATATGGCAGTCATTTGCAGTGTTACTTCCTGTTAAGACTGTTGGTGTCATGGGAGATGAGAGAACTTACGAAAATGTTATTGCCTTAAGAGCCGTAGAAAGTCAGGATGGAATGACAGCAGATTGGGTTAAATTACCCTATAAAGTGCTGAGTATTATTTCCAACAGAATAGTAAATGAGGTTAAGGGAGTAAACAGGGTTGTATATGATATAAGCAGTAAGCCGCCAAGTACTATTGAATGGGAGTAAAAAAGGGGAAAGTTTATATTTTTAATGAAATAAAATAAGTAGGCGCTGTCCCTACTTAAAATTATGAAAAATCTAAGAGAAATTAGAGAAAGAATAAAGGGTATAAAAAAGACCCAGCAGATAACAAAAGCAATGAAAATGGTATCTGCTGTTAGATTTAAAAAAACATCTTCTAAATTAATATCAAACAGGCCATATGCGGATAGTATCGCCAATTTAGTTTCTGATCTGGTAATTCGGGTTGGTGAAAAAGCAACCCATCCATTTTTTATTAGAAATGAAAAATCTAATAAAAGCCTGCTTGTTGTAATTGGTTCGGATAAAGGATTATGTGGAAGTTTTAATAGTAATTTGCTAAGGTATTGTCTTAAATATCTTAATGAAAAAAAGGATAAAGAAATTCACATTATAACGATAGGCAAGAAAGTAAATGACTATCTTAAAAAAAGGGATTATAATATTATAAACTCATGGTTAAACATTTCTTTCAATCTTTCATATGATACTGCTTCAAAAATAGAAGAACAGATAGTTGGGTTATTTTTAAAGGAAAAATATAAAGAAGTTAATATTTTATACAATGAGTTTAAAAATGCTGCCCAAACGAAAATTACATTAAAAAAACTGTTACCATTAGAATCAATAGAAAAAGAAAAAAATAAAACGGAATTTATTTACGAACCGAATCCAGAAGAGGTTTTAAAAGAACTACTTCCCAGATTTATGAAAGTAATAGTTTGCAGGATTTTACTTGAGTCAAATGTATCAGAGCAAGGATTAAGAATGACGGCCATGGAGCAAGCCACAAAGAATGCAGATGATATGATAAAAAACTTAACTTTACTTTATAATAAATCAAGACAAACAAATATTACAAAAGAACTTGCAGATGTTGTCGGGGGAGCAGAAGCAGTAGCGTAAGACTATGGCGAATTACAAATTGCGGATTACGGACCCTGCACCACATAGGGTACGGGGCAAGTTGGAGGTAGAAATATGGAAGATAAAAATATCGGTTATGTAGTTCAAATTATAGGAGTTGTTGTTGATATTGAATTTCCATCCGGAAACTTACCACTAATATATACGGCCTTAAAGATTCAAAGGGATACTCCTGGTGACTATGAAAAAATGGAAATTGTTGCAGAAGTTCAACAGCATCTGGGAGACAATACTGTTCGTGCTATTACCATGTCTTCTACTGATGGACTTAAAAGGGGTGCAAAAGTTATAAATAGCGGAAAGCCTATATCTGTTCCAGTAGGTCGTGGAAATCTGGGTAGGATTTTTAATTTACTTGGCGAGCCAATAGATGAGATAGGAGAAGTTAAAGCAGATAAATATTACCCGATACATCGGGAACCTCCATCTTTTGAAGAACAGGAGACAAAAACAAGTATATTTGAAACAGGAATTAAAGTTATTGACTTACTTGCTCCTTATCCTAAAGGTGGAAAAGTAGGGTTATTTGGAGGCGCTGGTGTAGGAAAGACGGTTATAATCATGGAACTAATTAGGAATATTGCTACAGAACATGGTGGGTTTTCAATATTTGCTGGTGTTGGAGAAAGAACAAGAGAAGGAAATGACTTATGGCTTTCGATGAAAGCATCAAAAGTTATTGATAAAGCAGTCATGGTCTTTGGTCAGATGAATGAACCTCCTGGAGTGAGATTACGAGTTGGATTAACCGGTTTATCTATGGCTGAATATTTCAGGGACGAAGAAGGTCAGGATGTTTTACTATTTATAGATAATATATTTAGATTTGTTCAAGCAGGTTCTGAAGTGTCTGCACTACTTGGTCGAATGCCTTCAGCTGTGGGATATCAACCTACACTTTCTACAGAAATGGGAGAGTTACAGGAAAGAATCACATCCACTAAAAAAGGTTCCATTACTTCTGTTCAAGCGATATATGTTCCAGCGGATGATTTAACTGACCCGGCTCCGGCAACTGCATTCTCGCATTTGGATGCGACTACAGTTTTATCAAGAAGACTTGTTGAACTTGGAATATATCCAGCCGTAGATCCATTAGATTCCACATCAAAGATACTTGACCCAAAAATAGTTGGAGTTGAACATTACCATGTGGCTAGAGGCGTCCAGAAAGTTCTTCAAAGGTATAAAGAGTTGCAGGATATTATAGCCATGCTTGGGATAGATGAACTTTCTGAAGAGGATAAATTGATTGTGGCCAGAGCAAGGAAGATGCAAAGATTTTTATCCCAGCCGTTTTTTGTGGTAGAAGAGTTTACTGGAACTAAAGGTAAATATGTTCCTGTTGAGGAAACGATAAAAGGGTTTAAAGAAATAATAGAAGGTCAGCACGACGACTTACCAGAACAATCTTTTTATATGATAGGTCCGATAGAAGATGCGATTGAAAAAGCCAAAGAATTAAAAAATGACTTTCTATAATGTAAATAAATAATTTTATGACTTTCAATAAAAATTTTTCATTAGAAATAAAAACACCTGAAACGGTTATTTTTGAAGGGCTCGTTAACTCAGTTTTTGCACCTTCGGTAATCGGGAATTTGGGAATCTTGCCACAACACACTCCCCTTTTAGCCATATTAAAAAAAGGCAAAATTAAATTTAAACATCCCACGGGGACTTCCTTTGGTCGTCTTGAAAAAGAATATATTTATTATACGGGAGATGGATTTATCGAAATCCTGCCAAATAAAGTTAGGATTCTTGTAGAAGAATGCAATAAATTAAAAATATAGTTGACATTATTTTATGAATATGTTATAAAACATTATTGATATATGAGAACTAAAATAGTTAAAAATTTCACTTTCCGCTGCGGAGTTAAGTCTATGAGTATTTCCTCCTAATGGTTAATGTAATTGTACATACTACAAGTCTAAGTGAAAAATTTTATAAAATACTAAGTTCGTCTATATCCATAAATTGAAAGGATATATGTACGAACATATTTCAGATAAATGAGCTTAAAAATGCTCAAAAAAGGAGGTTAGGATGCAAGGTAGTAAACTTTATGTAGGAAATCTTAGTTATTCTGTGACTAAGGAGAAAGTGGAAGAATTGTTTTCCAAACATGGTGCTGTGACACAAGTCAACATAATCGAAGGGAAAGGTTTTGGATTTGTTGAAATGGCTAACCCAGCAGATACCCAAAAAGCAAAAGAAGCACTAAACGGTACTGATTTTGAAGGACGTACTTTGAAAGTTGATGAAGCTCGTCCACCTAAAAGTAAAGATTGGCAAAACAGGGATGGGGGGCAAAGTAGAAATAGAGGAGGATGGCAGGGGGGTGGAGATAGAGGAGGATGGCAGGGCGGAGATAGAGGACAAGGCAGAGATAGGGATAGGGGTGGTAGACGAAGATATTAAAATAATCTGAAAATATTACTACGCGAGGTGTTTAAAATGATAGACTTAAAACAAGAAGTAAAAAATATAAAAAAAAGAATAGAAGAACTAAGGAGGCATCTTTGACATTGATCTTAAAGAAAAAGAAATAAAGAATATCGATAAAATTTCATCAGATAGTAAATTCTGGGATGATAATGTCCACGCTAAGAAGTTAATGAAAAAGAGGGAGGAGTATAAAAGCGGAATAGAAGACTGGAATGAGTTAAATCAAGAGTTAAAAGATATAGAAAGTGGTGTAGAACTATTAGACGAAGAAGAAGATATAAATCTATCTAAAGAAATTGAAGGGAAGTTAACTCAACTAAAAAAAGATGTAGAAAAACGGGAACTTAAAATTCTTTTTACTAAAGAATTTGATTCCAATAATGCATTCCTGAGTATCCATCCGGGAGCAGGTGGAACTGAATCTCAAGATTGGGCCGAGATGCTGTTTAGAATGTATACAAGATGGACAGAAACAAAAGGATGGACAGCTGAAATTGTTAACTACCTGCCAGGAGAAGAAGCAGGGATTAAAGATATAACAATATTTATCTCCGGAAATTTTGCATATGGATACTTAAAGTCAGAGAAAGGTGTTCATAGACTTATCCGAATTTCTCCGTTTGATTCAAACAAAAGAAGACATACTTCATTTGCATCTGTGGATGTCATGCCTGAAGTTGATGATGTTGAAATTGAAATAAAAGATGATGATTTAAGAATTGATACCTATCGTGCTTCCGGTGCTGGTGGACAACATATAAATAGAACCGAATCAGCAATTAGACTTACGCATATCCCAACAGGAATTGTAGTAACCTGCCAGTCTGAAAGGTCTCAGTTTAAGAATAAATCAATGGCCATGAAAGTCTTAAAAGCAAAATTATATAAATATTATAGTGAGAAACAAAAAGAAAAAATGGAAAAGTTTGCTGGTGAGAAAAAAGATATAGAATGGGGCAGTCAGATAAGGTCGTATTTTTTTCAGCCATATAAACTTGTAAAAGACCACAGGACAGATGTGGAAGTGACTGATGCAGACTCTGTTATTGATGGAAATATAGATATTTTCATAGAAGCATATTTAAAAAGAAAGGAAACGGGAGAGAAATGATTGGACTAACATTCATTAATGGGGACAGCGACTATTATTTTTTTCATAAAAGAAACTTACGTTCTTGCTGAACACCGTTGGGAGTAGTTTGGCAATAGTAGTTGCCTGATTTATCAGGCAACTACAAAAAAACAAATATTTGATATAATTTTAATAAGAAAAAAAGAAAAAATTTTTTAGAAAGGATAACATATTACATAATTATTTTTGGAACAATCTTAAGAGTTTTTGTGTCTTTTTAATAACAAGAGCCCAATGAATTGGGCAACTACGATAGGAGGAGACATGGATAAGGATATAAAGGCAATAAATGAAACAGTAAAAAAAGAAAGTGGTTTTGTGAACGAACTTACGGTAGAAATTGGTAAGGTTATTGTCGGACAGGAGTATTTAATAAACAGGATGCTTGTGGGAATTTTAGCCGATGGACATATTTTAATAGAAGGAGTTCCTGGTTTAGCCAAAACACTTGCCGTGAAAACTCTTTCATCCGCAGTAAATGCTAAGTTTCAAAGGATGCAATTTACTCCGGACCTGCTTCCTGCTGATTTAACAGGAACAACTATATTTAATCCAAAGGATAGTAGTTTTACGGTTAAAAAAGGCCCTATATTTGCAAACATAATTTTAGCCGATGAGATAAATAGAGCACCGGCAAAGGTTCAAAGTGCTTTACTTGAAGCAATGCAAGAGAGGCAAGTTACCATAGGGGAAACTACATTTGCTCTTCCTCAGCCATTTCTTGTTCTGGCTACTCAAAATCCAATAGAGCAGGAAGGAACATATCCGCTTCCAGAAGCGCAGGTAGATAGATTTATGCTTAAATTAAAAATAGCCTATCCAAGTAAAGAACAAGAAAATGAAATTATAAATAGAATGACAACAGGAAAAGAAATAAAAGTTAACAAGGTAGTATCTACTGAAGATATTACAAGGGTTAGAAAGGTAGTTAATGATATTTATGTGGATGAAAAGATAAAGGATTATGTTCTTGACATTATTTTTGCGACAAGAGAGCCGGAAAAATACAATCTTAGTGATTTGAAAAGTTTAATTGCATATGGAGCCTCACCAAGAGCAAGTATATATTTAATACAATCAGCAAAGGCTTTTGCCTTTATAAATAGTAGGGGTTATGTAACACCTGAAGATATAAAATTAGTTGGGCCGGATATATTAAGGCATAGAATTATTGTGACATATGAAGCAGAAGCAGAAGAAATCACATCAGAAAGTATTATTAAACAAATATTTGACCAGATTGAGGTTCCATAAACAATGATACCCTCTGAGGTTTTAAAACAAGTAAGAAGAATTGAAATAAAAACAGGAAGATTAGTTACGGAAACATTTGCTGGCCAATATGAGAGTATCTTTAAAGGAAGAGGAATAGAGTTTGCTGAAGTTAGAGAGTATATCCCTGGTGATGACATAAGAACAATAGATTGGAATGTTACGGCCAGACTTGGCAAACCTTTTGTAAAAAAGTTTACAGAAGAAAGGGAATTAGTAATTGTATTTCTAGTTGATATGAGTGCCTCTAACTATTTTGGGACATCGGATAAGTTTAAAAATGAAATAGGAGCAGAGTTGGTTTCACTGCTATCACTGGCGGCCATGAAAAATAATGATAAAGTAGGCATGATAGGATTTACTGATGTTATTGAAAAATTTATTACTCCCAAAAAAGGGCTTAAACATATCTCCAGGATCATCAGGGAGATGATTTATTATAAACCACAACATAAATCTACAAATATTAAAAATGTCTTAGAATATTTAAATGAAGTTATAAAAAGAAAAGCAGTGGTGTTTTTAATGTCAGACTTTTTAGATAAGGGATTTGAGAAAGCATTAAAAATTACAGCTAAAAAACATGATTTAATTGTTTTAAGAATTTTTGATGAAAAAGAAGAAGAACTCCCAAAATTAAGATTTATGGATATAGAAGACAATGAAACAGGCGAGAGTTTAACTATTGATACGGCCGATGAGAATTTTTTAAAGAAATATAGAAATCTCAGACAACAAGAAACAGAAAGTTTAAAAAAATTATTTAAAAAATCAAAGATAGACAATATAGATATTAAGATTAATAAGCCGTATATTAAGCCACTTATTAATTTTTTTAAGATGAGGGAGTTAAGATTGAAGTGATTAATTGTAGTTGCTAATTTTTTTAAATTAGGTTAAAAACAAGATTAAAAACAAGATTAAAAACAACCCCCTAACCCCCTTTATTAAGGGGGAATAGGATATAAGGAGGATTGTATTATGATGTCTAAGATGATTTTGATGTTGTTTTCTGTAATAATTTTAATATCATGTTCGTCAACTATCAATATAGAAAAACAAAAAGAGTATGCAAATGCTTTAAAAGAAAAGGGGCTTTTTATACATGCCATAAATGAATTCAAAAAAATACAGGATTTAATCGGGATTTCAACTACTGATTCGGCAAACCTTTCATATATTGTAGGAAATATTTATATGGAAAACTTACATGACTATGAAAATGCGTTAGCGTCATATATAAAAGTAAAAGTACTCAAGCCACAGAGTTCTCTTTCTAATGAAGTAAATAGTAAAATGATAGAATGTTTTGAAAGACTTGGAAAAAGTTTAGATGCGACACAACTTATGGAGAAAGTTACGACGATAAACAAGAAACCAGAAATTCCAAAGGGAACGATAGTTGCAAAAATAAGAAATAGAAATATTACCAGAGAAGAACTTGATGGCGAGATAAGAAATCTTCCATCGTATATACAGGAAGCTTGTAAGGATGATACAAAAAAGTTAGAGTTTTTAAAACAGCATATTGCCACTGAATTGCTTTACGATGCAGCCAAAAGAAAGAATTTCGAGAATGATAAAAATATACTTGAAAGAACATTTCAAGCTAAAAGGAGTTTAATGGTCCAAAAATTATTAGAAGAAGAGTTAGCTTCAAAGATAAAAATAACAGATTCTGACTTAAAACTTTATTATGAAGGGCATATAAAAGATTTTGTTGAGAAGAAAGATAAAAAAGAAGTTCAGAAAAGTTTTGATGAAGTAAAAGAGCAGGTAAAACAGGCGGTTCTTACAATAAAAGAACAAGAAGCATATCAGGAGTTACTATCAAACTTACTTAAAGCAGAACAAGTAACTATTTATGAGGATATTTTCAAAAACAAATAGTGTCTTTTTATTTTTAATATTTTTTGTATCACTGATTTTTGGAAGTAATGAGCCAGTTTCAGTAAATACAACTGTTAGTAAAAATAAAATAACTATTGGCGATAAAATTAATTTTTCCTTAAAAATAGAAAACAATAAAAATATTGAATTATTGCCAGTGGATTTATCTCCTTACTTCAAGGCGTTTGAAATAAAAGACCATTCTATAATAGGGCCTAAAAAAGGGTGGACAAAAACTACTACTGAATATAAATTAGTGTTAACTACTTGGACAACAGGAACATACATTATCCCTGAAATTTCCGTAAAATATAAAGATCGCGGAAGCGGAACAGAAAAAGAAATAAAATCAAACAAGATATATATTAATGTAGAAAGTGTAAAACCATCTTCATCAGATAAAGATGATATAAGAGATATAAAACCACCAGAGAAAATAGGATACCCCGCAGTATTTTATATTGTATTAGCCCTAATACCATTAATTGCTTTAAGCATTTATTTATTAATAAGATATCTAAAGAACCGCAATTTAAGTAAAATAATGAAAGAAATTGAACCAGATAGACCGCCCCATGAAATTGCATATGAAAGGCTTAAAAAATTAGGAGAGTTGGGTTTATTTAAGGAAGGAAAGATAAAGGAATACTATATAATTTTATCCGAAATCATAAGAAGTTATTTAGAATCAAGGTTTAAAATACCAATTATTGAAAGAACTACACTTGAAGCCTATAAAGAAATGAAAGAATCTAAAAAAATAAAGATCAAAGAATTAAGTTTGATAAAAGATTTCCTTGATGAAAGTGATTTAGTGAAATTTGCAAAATATATTCCAGGGGAAGATATGATAAAAAATGATTATGCGATTGCTTTAAATATTATAGATTTAACAAAAGACGATTTTACATCGGATGTAAAATCGGAGGAAAAAGAATGAGATTTGCTTCACCATTATATTTTTTACTACTGATTTTATTGTTGATTGCTGGGTGGTATTTTTTTGAAAGAGATAAAGCAAAAAAAACTGCATTACTTTTTCCTGATTTTAGATTGTTTAAAGGATTAGGGAATGTTTCATCAAAAAAAATATTTATTATTCCAATTTTAAGAATAATAATATTAACATTTTTAATTCTTGGACTGTGCCGGCCCCAATCGGGTTTAAAGACTGAAGAAATTGCTACAAAAGGAATAGATATAATATTATGCATGGATACTTCCGGAAGTATGAAAGCAGAAGACTTTAAGCCAAAAAATCGCCTTGAAGTAGGAAAATCTGTGGCTATAGATTTTATTAAAGGAAGAAAATATGATAGAATTGGCATAGTGGTTTTTTCGGCTATTAGTCTGCTGCAGTGTCCTTTAACAAACGATTATGGGTCTGCTATTGATTTTATGAAGAATGTTGAGATTGGCATGACCCAAACCGATGGAACGGCAATAGGAAATGCTATTGGGACAAGTATAAATAGATTAAAAGATAGCCAGGCTAAAAGTAAAGTAGTCATACTTCTAACTGATGGTAGAAATAACATGGGACAGGTAGACCCTGTAACTTCTTCTAAATTATCTTCTACATTTGGTATTAAAATATACACAATAGGAGTTGGAACTATTGGTTCTGCCCCGTATCCTGTTGATGACCCTGTCTTTGGCAAAAGATATGTTTATATAAAAGAAGATTTAGATGAAGGGACATTAAAACAGATTGCTGATGAAACTGGAGGACAGTATTTTAGAGCAACTTCATCCGAAGCGCTTAAAGATATATATAAGCAAATAGATAAAATGGAAAAAACAGAAATAAAAGTAACCGAGTATACTGAATATACCGAACTTTATATTTACTTTTTAATACCGGCCATGATATTATTATTTACTGAAATAATATTAGGAAATACTTTATTAGGTAAGATACCGTAAATAAAATTCAAAAGAGGTCTGAGTCGGGGTCAGGGACGACCCCGACTCCGTTTCGGAGGTTTATAAAATATGCATTTTGAATATTCATGGTTTTTATATGTGTTAATATTTATTCCATTTTTAATTGTGTTTTTTATATTTGCCTGGAAAAATAGAATTTCTTCTTTAAGGAAATTTGCAAGTGAATCTGCTGTGGCCAGATTATCGAGTAATTTAAATAATAGAAAAAGAGTATTGAAAATAATTTTAGTTATAACGGCTGTCCTTTTTTTGATTATCTCGATATCAGGGCCTTTAGTTGGAGGTAAACTTGTTGAAATAAGAAGGTCTGGAGTAGATATAATAATTGCCGTTGATTGTTCGGTAAGTATGTTAGCCAAGGATATGAAACCAGATAGAATGACAAAGGCAAAAGATAGTTTGTCTTTACTTATTAATAAAATGAAAAACGATAGAATAGGAATAGTTGCCTTTGCTGGTGTTGCTTTTTTACAGTGTCCTTTAACTTTAGATTATAGTGCGGCTAAGATGCTTTTAAATAATATTGATACAAATTTAATTCCAAAACCAGGAACATCTCTTGGAGAGGCCATAAGGTTAGCCATGAAAAGTTTTTCACAAAATGAGAGGAAGTATAAAACCTTAATTCTTTTAACAGATGGGGAGGATCATAAGAGTGACCCACTTGGTGCAACTACTTTAGCCAAAAAAGAAGGGATAAAAATCTATACGGTTGGAATAGGCAAGTTAGAAGGAGAACTAATTCCGATTTATAATGAAATGGGTAAAGTGTCTGGTTATAAAAAGAATAAAAAAGGCGAGGTGGTTTCAAGTAAACTTGATGAGTTGCTTTTACAAAAGATAGCTTTAGAAACGGGAGGTAAATATTACAGAGCGACAGAATCCGAAATGGAGTTAGATAGAATTTATGAAGATATATCTAATATGGAAAAGAAAGAATTAAAAAGCACAACATATATAAAATATGAAAACAGATACCAAATTTTTGTTTTATTTTCTGTATTACTACTACTGACTGAGATGATTATCTCCGAAAGGAAAGGTATATGGCTACCCTGGAAAAAATGATACAGATAAAAAAGAAAGATTTCACAGATAAAGCAGTTATTGTTTTGCTTGTCGTCCTGTTATTATGCTTATCAAATTTGTCATATGCAGGTATCAAAAGCAAAATAGATAAAGGTAATAAACTTTATAAAAAAGGCAAATATGAAGATGCACTTTCAAAATATTTGGATGCACAGATTGATGAACCAGAAAGCACAATTTTACATTTTAACAGCGGGGATGCAAAGTATAAGTTAGAGAAGAATGAAGAAGCTATAAAGGAATTTGAAAAAGCAACTTACAGTAAGGATATTAAGTTGCAATCCAAAAGTTATTATAATATTGGTAATAGTTTATACAGGCTTGGGAAATTACCCGAATCAATTCAGTTTTATAAGAAGTGCTTGGAATTGACTCCAAATGATAAAGATGCTAAATATAATTATGAATTTGTGCAAAAGAAAATAAAAGAAAATATGGACAAAAATAAGGAAAGTAAAGAAAGCAAGGAAGGTAAAGAAAGTAAGGAAAGCAAGGAAAGTGAAAAAGGTAAAGAAAAGAAAGAAAGCAAAGAAAGCGAGAAAAGCGAAAAAGAAGAAAAAAAAGATAAAATGGCAAAAGAAGATGCGGAAAGAGTTCTTAAAGCATTGGAAAGCGATGAGAAGAAAGCGATGGAACAAAAAAAACAATCTAAAGATTTTATCTGGGGTGAAGTTGAAGAGGATTGGTAAATTATGAGAGCTGTAATACTTTTAATTCTTTTAACAAATATAATATTTGGAGAAGATGTTTCAATAACAGCCAGTGTTGATAAAAATCAGGTTGAAGTAAATGATGAAATTTTACTTCAGGTAACTGTCTCTGGAAATGCATCATCCTTGCCGAATTTAGTTTCTCCCGAGATGTCTGATTTTAATGTTTACTCCAGGGGACAGAATCAATCACAGAACTTTTCTTTTGTGAATGGACGAATTTCATCAGCAGTTTCTATAGTTTATAATTACACATTAACTCCAAAAGGGGTTGGGAAGTTTGCTATCCCTTCATTTAGTATTGAGTATAAAGGTAAAACTTATAAAACAAACCATATAAATATAGAAGTTGTGAAATCATCTACACAGAAACAAACAGGGACGATTAGAAAAACAAACATAACGAGCAAAGAAGATGTTTTTATTAGTGTTACCTTAAATAAAAATAAGGTTTATGTGAATGAACCAGTAATAATGTCGTTTAGACTTTATACCAGGATAGGTTTTCTGCAGCAGCCACAATATAAACCACCTGAGACGACAGGATTCTGGATTGAAGATTTACCACCGCAAAGAAATTTTAAGGAAATTGCAAATGGTCTGGAGTATATGATTACGGAAATAAAAACAGCACTTTTTCCCTTATCACCAGGTGAATATACAATTGGCCAGGCATATGTAAATTGCGTTATTAATGATTCTTCATCGGATGATTTCTCTGACAATTTTTTTAGGGGAATATTTTCAAGAGGTAAAAATATTTCTTTAGAAAGTAAATCAATGAGCATAAATGTTTTACCTCTACCATCGGTAGGTAAGCCATCTAATTTTAGTGGAACAGTAGGTGTTTTTAATATAAAGGCACAGGTAGATAAAAAAGAGTTAAAGACAAATGACCCGGTTACTTTAACTATTACAATTTCAGGTCTGGGAAATATTAAGTCTGTTACAGAACCAGTAGTTTCTATTGATGAGAATGAATTCAAAAAATATGAAACAGTATCAAGTTTAAATATAAATAAAGATAATTATGAAGTATCTGGGTCAAAAGTATTTAAAACGGTGATAGTTCCTAGAAAATCCGGTAAATCAACAATCCCTTCGGTGAGATATTCATTCTTTGATTATATTGAAAAAAAATACAAAATAAGTAGTTCATCACCCATGGAATTTTTAGTAAAACAAGGGACTAAAGAGGAAACTCCTAGACAAGTAGTAGCCTTATCTCCTGAAGGTGTAAAAATATTAGGAAAAGATATAAGGTATATAAAGCAAAAAATTGCTTTTGAAAGACCATTACTGTATAAGAATCTTGTTTTTGTAATAATAATTTTATCTTTACCCATTGGATTGCTTATGGCCTGGCCGGTGAGACAGTTCAACAAAAGAAGAAAAAAAGATGAAATAGGTTTAAGAGCATCAAGAGCATATGCTAAAGCCATGAAAGGATTAAAAAATATTTATAAACTAATTAACACTAATAAACCGGACGAAAATTATGCTGCACTTGAGAATGTTTTAACAGAGTATATTGCCGATAAGATTGGTAAAGAGTCAGCAGGATTAACAAAAGAGGAAATTAAACAAAGTTTATTAAAAAAGGCGGAAGAGTCTCTTATTAATGATACCAATGGATTAATAGAACAAATTCATTTTGTGCGGTTTGCTCCATCAAGGAATACTCAAACAAATTTAACAAAACTTACTGAGTCTATTCAGGAGACTATTTCCAAACTTGAGAGGGTTTTATGAGAAAATTATTACTGTTGGCCGTATTACTTAGTTCTGCTGGTTTTTCCCAAAGTCAGAATTTCGTTGAAAAATTTGCAGGAGCTAATAAACTTTATGAAAGTGAAAAATATTCAGAAGCAATTAATAACTATAAGGAATTATTAAATTCTGGGCAAAGAAGTGCGGAAGTTTACTATAACCTTGGTAATGCTTATCTTAAAGATAAAAAAGTCGGTTATTCCATACTGTATTATGAAAAAGCATTAAAAATTTCTCCAAGAGATCCGGATATAAAGTATAATTTAGATTATGTTAAAAGTTTTGTAAAAGAAACTACGGTTGAAGATGTAGCGAGCAAATTTTTAAATCAATTGTATAACTTTGCAACTTTAAACGAACTTGTTTTACTTACCTCTATAATTCTTTTCATCCTTATTAGTCTTTTATTCTTTTACATGTTCAGGAAAATAGAGTTGATTTACTGGTTAAATGTTGGTTTTGGAATTTTGTTTTTACTATTATTAATCTGGACAGGTGCAAGAATATATCAGAATGAAAATATAATTTATGCAATTGTAATTGAATCTTTAGCCGAATCAAGATCTGCCCCTCAAAATGATTACCCGGTCTCTTTTACTATCCCTGAAGGTAAAAAAGTCCAAATCCTGCAGACTCGTAATAACTGGTATGAGATATTCCTTAAATCCGAGAACCTTAAAGGTTGGGTAAAAGAAGAAATATTGGAAATTATTTGACAAGACAAGGTTTTTAATATATACTTTAGTAGAGGCTCAGTGATATTATGAAAAAAATTGTTGTATTTTTTGTAATTTTATTTATTTTTCCTGTTTTAATATTTTCTGAAGATAAAAGAATAAATCAGTTGAAAGACACTACAGAAAGTCCATTATTAAGAGCCGCCTTAGCCAAATCGCTTGGCAAAGAAAACATAAAAGAAATAGGACCTATTTTTTTAGAAATTATTTGCAATGAGAAAGAAGATTATGGTCTTAGGGTTGCTTGTGCTAACCAGATTGGAAATTTTGATAGTAAGGAAATTTTGTTTCAGTTAAAAGATTTAATTGTAACTCTTAAAGATTCCAAGGGAGATATAATTAATGGTATTTTAGATGGAATATCAAAGAGTAAATATAGAAAAGATAAGGATATTTTATCAGCCGTAGGACTTTTCATTAAAGATAAAAAATCAGAAACCAGAAAAAAGGTAATTGCAATATTAACAGAATCTAATGACAAATCTGCCATTCCATTTTTAATGATGGCTATGGAAGATAAAGCACATGCAATTAGAAAAATGGCCATTCAATCAGTAGCGAAAATTGGCGGAAAATTAGCGGCCTTAGCCATGATAGATGCTTTAGAAGAAGAAAAACAGGAAGAAATAAGAGATTTAATAGCGGATATTTTAAACAAGATAGAAATACCCAAGATGAAAAAAGTTTGGATTGAAACTTTTGAAAAAAGGGTAGAGGAAGAAAACAATCCAAAAACAAAATTGAAATTAAAAAGTGCTTTAGAACGGGTAAAAAAAGCGCAATCAGGAAAATAGGGGGTAAAAAATGAAACACTTTAAATTTTTGATAGTTTTAGTTTTTATATTATCTTCGGTAAATTTAAGTTTATCCGAAGAAAAGTTTCAATGGGTAAGAGTAAAATTTCTGGGAACAGGCATTGGAGTTGGTGGAAATCAGGATAAATGGGACTCTGATTTGGATGAGGATTTAATGTTTTTAAAGGAATTAGAAAAAGCTTCTACCGTAAAACCAGAGATGAAAGTAAATTTTGCAACTCTTGAAAAATTAGACGAGATTACAAAGTTTCCAATATTATTCATGCATGCAGAGACAGAAGTAAAATTTACTGATATAGAGATAAAAAATATGAAAGAGTATTGTTTAAGGGGTGGATTTATTTGGGCAGATGATTGTGTACTGGCTAACACAAGAGGTGATTTTTTCTTTCAGTTTTTTAAAAAAACAGTTGAAACACAAATATTTCCAGGCAGAAAAATGGAAATACTTCAAAATGATCATGAAATATTCTGCTGTCATTTTGATATGCCCAAAGGTTTGCCATACTGTCAGGGTTCGCCTAATGGTGCCTGGGGATTACATGATGATAAAGGAAGATTAATGATACTGGCCATGTCAACAGATTTACATTGTGGCTGGAACAATATAGATAAATATTTTGGAGAAAAAAAGACAAAAGAATCATACCAAATGTCAATAAATATCGTAATTTATGCTCTAACTCATTAAAAGGGGCTAAAAATAAATACTGGCGCCCGTAGCTCAAATGGATAGAGCAGAGGTTTCCTAAACCCCTGTAAGGGTTTTGAAAACTCCTTAAAATTCAACAAAATCCTTACACCACAACGCTTTTACATCTAAAAACATTTCACGCCATTTTACGCTATTCACTGTTTTTGACATAAAAGTAGTCACAATTTGGTCACAGGTATTTGATTCCATATAAAGCATCTTAAGAAGTTTTTGGGGTGGTGTTTTTGGAGAATATATCAAATGAAAATATAATTCCCGAAATAAAAGTAAAACGAAAAAAAACGCTTAATGCTGATAAAAAAGATAATGCGATGAAAAATAATGTACGTTAAAATAATTTATAGATTTCTGGCTATAAAAATGATACAATACAAGATAATTATATGAAAAATCTAACTGAAATAATAGGTAATAGTGAATCCATAGTCATAGAGTGGAAACCGTCTTTATCTCAGATAAATGAAATTATTGAGACTGTTTCTGCTTTTTGTAATACTGAAGGTGGAAAGGTTTTTATAGGAATTTCAAAGCACGGTTCATTAGTTGGTGTTCAGATAGGTAAAAATAAAAAATACCATTGAAAATCTTACTAATGAAATATCGCAACATACAGATCCAAAAGTTCATCCCAGGATTACTGTAAAAAAGATTGAGGATAAAGAAATAATAGTCGTTGATGTAAAAGAATCACCGGATAAACTAACACTTGCGTTTGGCAAACCATATATCAGAGTTGGCAAATCTACCATGAAAATGAGTAAGGACGAATACGAAAATTCAATAATTGAGAAACATAGAGAAAAATTACATTTTGATAAACAAATTTGCAAGGGTTCCGATATAACAGATATAAATAAAAATAAAGTTAACTGGTATTTAAAGAAAAGAGAAGAAATAAGAAAAATAAAGAAACCGGCAAAGATGTCTTTTAAAAAAGTACTGATAAATATTGGCGCAGTGCATAAAGCAGGGGAAGAATTTATCCCAACTAATGCCGGGATTCTGTTTTTTGCTGAGAATCCGCAGAGATTTTATGTCCAATCCCAGTTAAGAGTGGTTAAAATTAAGGGAATAAAAGTTACTCATCCGGCAATTGATAGAATAGATTGTACAGGTACATTATGGGAAATGCTTGAACAAGCAGAAGATTTTATCAGAAAAAGTATCAGGTTATTAAGTTTCAGGACTGACAAAAGTTTTATGAGGGAAGACAAGTTTGAATATCTATAATAGTCTAGAAAAACTGGGCCACTTTTAGGCAGGTTTTAAGGTGAAAAATTATGTATAATAAAGCCTAAGGAGGGTCTAAAATGAAGAAAAAGTTTGAAGCAGGATTCAAGGGACGAGTAGCATTAGAAGCTTTTAA
>JBDRBU010000071.1:0-11202 GCA_043822305.1 Candidatus Firestoneibacteriota bacterium | reverse complement strand
TAAAAATAATTGAAATAAAGCGAAATGAGAAGGCAAGAATGATTGGTGAAGAGGATATAATTGATTTTTACTTTTCAAAAAGGAAGTTTAAATGATGTTATCAAATCTTAAAATAGAGGAGGTGATCAATTTCTGTTCATCGAAAAACATTGAGATAAGTTCTAAAATGTGGTATAAACACTATGGAATAAATCTCGGCTTTTACTATGGAATTTACTCCGTCTTTGAGGATCTACACCTTCTCTATTATACAATACTGTTACCCATCTATGATAACAAAAGATTTTTTTGTGTTTTATACTTGACGGTCGGGCGATTATATGCTATAATCGTATCATAATATGAGGCGATTAAATGGGTAATCGCTTCACGGGAGAAGATTAGAATGCAGTATATCTGGTCGCGTAAAAACTGGTATGATTTTAAATACGATGATTCTGTTTTGCTTGGGCCTTTGAGCGAGTTGAGAGTGTTACAGGGAAAATTACTCGGCCGTGTCGCTTCTTTGGACCTGAAACTGGAAACTGAAGCACAGGGAGCCGTTCTGGTCGAAGAAACGGTCCATACCGCCGAGATCGAGGGACAAAAACTCAGTGCTGAAGCCGTCCGCTCGTCCGTGGCAGTAAAGCTTGGATTGCCTGCCGGTATCGGCCCTCATGATAGAAATGTTGACGGTCTTGTAGATGTCCTTCTGGATGCCGTGCGGTTTCATAATAAACCACTTACCCTTAAAAGGATTAACAGCTGGCAGGCTTCTTTGTTTCCTTCCGGTTATTCCGGCATTAGAAAAATAAAGACGGGGAAAATCAGGGGAAGCGCGCCAATGCGCGTTGTGTCGGGGCCTATTGGCAAGGAAAAGATTCACTATGAAGCTCTTCCAGTGGGATGCCTTAAAAATGAGATTTCGCTTTTTCTTGATTGGTGGAAAATCTCGCGGATCGGCATGGATGGTGTCTTGCGCGCGGCGGCGTCGCATTTGAGGTTCCTTACCATTCATCCTTATGAGGACGGCAACGGGCGACTGGCAAGGGCTATCACGGACATGGCGCTTTCACAGGACGAGAAAACTAATGTGCGATACTACAGCCTTTCTTCGGAGATCATGCGTTCAAGGGAATCATATTATAAGGTGCTGGAGGATGTACAGTGCTGTCGGAAGGATACCACAGCATGGTTCTTATGGTTCATTCAAAACCTGAAAGCGTCAATTGAACGTTCTCAAGACATAATTGCCGGAGTATTCATGAAGTCGGATTTCTGGAACAAACATGCGCAATCAGAACTTAATGCAAGGCAAAAAAAGGTAATCAGCCGGATGCTTGAAGCCGTCCCTAATGGGTTTACCGGCGGGCTGACTACCCGTAAATATGTCGGTTTGACAAAAACCAGCCGGGCTACGGCCTTTAGAGAGATTGCTGATTTGCTGGAAAAAAAGTTACTGTATCAGCTTCCGGGCAAAGGCCGTAATGTACATTATGGTTTGCTGTTTTCAGATGGTAAACAGAAAAAATAAAAACTTGGGACAACTGCCGATGTCCTAAAAAGTACCTTGTATTTGTTATTATTAAGAACTTTTGCTGTTGTAAACAAAATAAACCAAAGGATAAAAAAACATATAAAGCAAGAAAGAAAACACAGTATATATTACTAACATGTGTAAATTGCAAGTAAAAAGTCCCATTTTTTGTAATCAAAATGACCCACCCCTTTACAAAGTTATCCACAGCACCACAGCCTGCTTCTAAACCTCTTAAACTTTTCATCATTCTTTCTATTTTGTTCTATTTTAAAAACTATTTTAAAAAGTTAGTTTGCTAAAACCACTTAAATTTGCTATAATATTTCTACGCTGATGTAGCTCAGTTGGTAGAGCAGCTGATTCGTAAAACAAAAAATGGATTACATGCTCCTCTTATTTTTACTAGTAAGTATTGATAACGTAAGGAAAAATCTGAATTCTGTATTTTTCAGACTTAATCAGATTTAACCTCTTTTGACCAGAAAATTCGGACAGAATTCGGACAGTTTTTATTTAACAAATCTATAATAATGGTATAATAAAAAAGGGGATATGTAAAATGTGGAGAAAATTCAAATCTTTTTATTTGATATGTGTTATTTTTATTTCTTTTTCCTGTGCAATTAAAAAAATCCATAATCCCTATCGTTATGACAGAGGAATGGAATTTTTTAAAGATGGAAAATATTCTGAAGCCCTTGTGGAACTGAAACAAGTTGAAAAT
Organism: Candidatus Firestoneibacteriota bacterium; assembly: GCA_043822305.1. Taxonomy (GTDB): domain Bacteria; phylum Oederibacteriota; class D2-FULL-39-29; order D2-FULL-39-29; family JBDRBU01; genus JBDRBU01. Next base: position 8,959 of record JBDRBU010000071.1, on the reverse strand, counting down.
AATAATGATAAATATTATGATTCAAAATATTTACTTGGTAAGATGTATTTTTACCGAGGAGAGTATTCGAGTGCAATTGAAGAATATAATGAAATAGTGGCGAATGAAGGACTTGTTGAAAGGGAACAGCTTTTTGATATAAGCATTGAGATAGGAGAAATATACGAAAAGGCATTAAAAGATTATAAAAAGGCAATTACTGCTTACGAAAAAACTGTGAATATCTTTGAATCAATGGTAAGCAAGGAACAACTTAAAAAACTGGAAAATGATATTGGAATTGCACAAACTGGAAATGTAGTTCATGACATGGTAAGAAAAAATAGGAAAGATGATAGGGTTTACGAGAAATGGAAATTAATAGGGCGAATATTATACAAGATTGCACAATTTCATAAAAAAATGGGGAATGAAAGAGGAGCAATGGAATATTATCAAAAGGCTGTATCTTATTTATTTGATAGTGATAAAGATAGGTCATTATACGAATTACTCGAGTTATATATGCGCCAATATGAAAAAGATGTGAATACTCCTCAGTTCCCACATATTATTGAAATAAACAAACAAAAGCCTTTTTATGAAGAAAAAGTCGGTGAAAACACAAAATACGAGAATGCTTTTTATTATTTCCTTGGCCGTTGGAAAATGGACGAGAATGGAAAACCTTATATTAAAAATAGTTCCACCAGAATTTGGAAATATGTATTTAAATCGCCTAAAGGATATACGATAGAGAGTTTAAAAACAAGATTAACAGCCAAAAACAATAAACCTGAAAGTCCGTATTGCTACAGCCAAATGTATTTTACGAGTTTCCCTGCATTTCCGAGAAGGATTGGTAAAGAAATAAAACAATTTATAAATTTAGTAAATAAGAGTAGTGATAAAACAACAAAAGAAGGAGAAAGTATATTGCTAGAAGGTGTGAAAAATATAATTTTAGAAATAAGTGAGCAAAATTCTTTGCTCTTTGAATGGAATATATCTTTCAAACTTAAACCAATATCAGAGGATAGCGGAACTCTGAATGTTACTTCAATTCCTGATGAAGCTGATGTTTGGATGGATGATAAACCTTTTAGATCAACGCCATTTGTTGTATCCGGTATACCAGCAGGCAAGCACAAATTAGAAATAACCGCGTATTCCGATGATGATCCAAACTTAAAACTCAAACCTATTGTTGAAGAAATCGAGATTGGGAAAAATCAAGAAGTAAAAAGAAATTATGTTATAGAAGACAAAGATAAAAATGGTGTTTGGAGCGAACCAGTTACGATAGCAAAAACAGATGGGATGATATATGATTTGAAAATTTTACATAGAATAAATGACAAACCAGATATTATTTTTTGGGCACAGGAAGAAAAAGATAAAGACAAAGATATATATATTTCCTGGAATGATACTAAAAACAAAAAATTATGGCAACAACCAGAACGACTGGTTTTTAATTCTATTGATGATGATTTTCATTTATTACTATATGAGGTAAAAGAGGATTTATGCCTTGTTTTTCAGAGAGGGTCAAGTGTTCATTTATCTTCAGAGTATAGATCTTCCGATATGGTTGGGGTTTATACTACTGTTACCAATAACATGCGTGATTGGACAACACCAATTATGTTTAAAGAAGGGCATCTTGATTACAGTATTTTCCCCTTAAATAATGGTAAGTATTGTCTTGCGCATCACGATCCGAATGCAAAACTTCTTAGCGTAAGTTATACAAATGACTTTAAAAATATTACAGAAAAATACATAATCTATGATCCACCAAAAGATGACGAATATGAAAGAAGGACTTGGAATACAGTTAAAATTACTCAAGATTCAAAAGGCAATTTTTTTGCCACTTGGGTTGAAAGATGGAGGTCTAAAGAGAAAAAAGTCAAAGGGGATTTAGAGAATTACTGTGATGAAATAACATATCTTAAAGTAAGCACATCAAAAGATGGTAAAATCTGGTCAGAACCTAAGGTGGTTATATGGGATAGACGCAGTGGTAGTAAGCCACCGGATTACTATGATGGTCTTAATGTTTTTTGTGATAATAAAGACAAAATTTATATTTCTTATAACAAAACTAGTATTTATTTATGTTATTCGGATGACGGAGTTGTTTGGAGTAATCCCAAACGTCTTACTACTTTTTGGGTTGGTAAATATTTTTTAACACAAGATAAAGAGGGCATTTATTGGATGCTTTATAGCACATCTGCTTTCAGGGGAGCAAAATACCTTAAACTGAGATTTTGTGAGGATATTTTAAAGTTATTCGATTAAAACTATGGACAGAATTCGGACATTTTTACTCTGTTTTTTCTTTAACAAAACTATTAATATAGTATGATTTAAAGAGGATGAAAGATGAACAAGATAAAATTGATTTTAGTGCTATTGTTCATTATCGGTTGCAATACCGAATCTTTCGATACAGACAAAAAAGAATATATTATTCCTGGTGATTCATCAATTGAAGGGGTGAAGGTAGGAAAAGATATAAAAGAAGCTGAAAAGATACTTTCCAAACGGTTTATTTGTGAAAAAAGCACCATAGAACTTGAAGGGGAAAAATGCCCGATTTTATTTGTTAAAGAAAAAAAAGGTGAAAAATTATTTTATTTAGAAGAAGACAAAGGAAAAATATACAGGATAACAGTAATAAGTCCAAGATGTAAGACTAAAGAAGGTATTCACGTAGGTTCGACACTTGCAGAGGCAGTAAAAGTATATGGAGTACCAGAAATAGTATACGGTGAAGGTATTGTTGCTATTTTTAAGAAACAAGGAAAAATGAGTTTTGGGATTTCATGTAGTAGTAATAATATTTATGGAAATATAAATAGTAATAATTACACGAAATATGCAGATAAAGCAATAATTGATAGTATACTAATTTTGTAACTGAAGCACTAAAGTGGAGAATATGAAAAAGAAAATGAAAAAGAAGGTTACTGTACTCTGTTACCGCTATTCCATCCAAAAGATATGTATAGTTGGACTACTGTATTAAAGATAAAAAGACCCTATTTAATTATTGGTACAAGAGGAGAGGGAATAGCCATTATTAATCTAAACAATTTCTATTTGAAACGAATATTTTCTAAGGAAATTAGTGATGTGGAAAAAATAGATATTATTGATTCAGAAATAAAGATTAATGATTCTATTAAAATACCATTCCCGAATTTTTAATTTTTAGAACAGATAAATTATGGATGAATTCTTAATAGTAAGTCAGAAAAATCTTTTAAAACCCCTAACTTTAAATCAGATAGTCAATGAGTTAATCCAATTACTAATATTTAGCTTGTTTTTGCAAGTTAAAAACATACACTGTTAGTTCATGTAATTAGAGTATCTGATTTTTTTCAATTGAATGGAATATCTGTTCTATTATTTTTATTGTGAAGTCTTTATATTACAATGAAAAATGCCAGATTTATATGTTTTTGAACCCAGTCAATTTTTAAATAAAATTTGGACAGGTTAACTTAAAGGCAATTTTTAGCTTATAGTTTAGATATTAAATTGATAAAACGCTTTAAATTTGTTACAATACTAATCAGACGCTGATGTAGCTCAGTTGGTAGAGCAGCTGATTCGTAATCAGCAGGTCGTCGGTTCAAATCCGACCGTCAGCTCCATAAAAATAGTAAAAAAAGAAAAGAAAGTAAAGAAAGGTTCACTGAAATCCGTTAACTACGAGATGGCCATGGTCGCCTCAGGCGACCTCGCAATGACACGAGCAAATAAAGTAAAGAAAGTGAAAAAAGGAATGAAAAAAATATCAATAATTTTTTTAATAATTTTTGTTTGCTGTATTAATGGATTTAGTTATGAATTACCTTTGGTTCATTGGTTTAATGTTTATATTGAAGATGTTAAAATAGGTTACTGTTATGATGGACTTGAGAAATCTGATTATGAAAATCAAGGTTGTTTAAAAGAAACTATTTTTATGGATATTAATTTGAAACGGTTTGAGGCCAATATTCATTTAAAAGCAGATTCTACTTGCTATTTAAAAGAAGATTTAACACCTTTGTTTTTTAAATACATTGAAACAATGGGTAATCAAAATGGTCTGCTAAAAAATGCAACCATTCCTAAACATTTTATGGACACTAGGGAAAGTCATAGAGAGATTGAAGGTAAATTAAAAAATAAAAAACTTTATATCAAAAGTAAATTAGCAGGTTTAACTAATGAATATGAGATACCTTTCGAGAAAGATGTTATACTTGATGATAATGTTGATGAATACTTAAGAACAAAGGGGTACAAAGTTGGTGACAGATTTAAAGTCAAAACTTTCAGTAAAGATACTATGAAGGTTGAAAGTATAAATATAAATGTGAAAGAATTAAGAAAAGAAGATGGTCTGCCAAAGGATGCAACCATTCCTAAATATTATAATTACACTATGGAAAGTCATGGAAAAGAATTTTTTATAGTTGAGACAGAACTAAAAGGTATTATTTCTACTCATTATATTGATAAGAAAGGGTATACCTTAAAGTCCGAATTTGCTCAATTAGGAATCACTATGGTTAAAACAAATAAAGAAGATGCGTTAAAAGAATATTCGGGAAGTGTTGATATTATATCTGAATATGCTATTAAGTCAAACAGGAGTGTCGATGACCCCAGAAATGTAGTTGGTCTGAATGTTAGTATATTTTTTAAAAGTGGAATTCCTAAAAATCTTTCTGGCGAAAATATAGAAAGAACATGTATTAATATTATAAAAGATAAGACAGCAATATGTTCTATAAAAAAAGAAAAATTTGATGATTCTCAGGCAATAAGTATTCCAATCTTAGATAAAAATTATGAGAAATATTTAAAAGAAACATTATATGAACAGTCAAGCGATAAGGGCATAATTGAAACAGCAAAGAAAATTGTTGGAGAAGAAAAGAATTCCTTTAAAGCAGCAAAAAAGATTATAAACTGGGTTTATGATTTTGTTAAGAATAAAAATTTTAGTGTCGGGTTTAATTCTGCCAGAGAAACACTTGAATTGAAAGAAGGTGATTGTACCGAGCATTCTGTTTTAGCCAGTGCTTTGTGTAAAGCGGTAGGAGTGCCAACTAAAGTATGTGGTGGATTAGTTCTTATGAAAGATAAGTTTTATTACCATATGTGGATAGAAGTTTATGTTGGAAAGTGGATTGGCATGGACCCGACTTTTAATGAGGATATAGTTGATGCTGCTCATATTAAACTCTCAGAAGGTATTTTAGATGAAGAAGGTAGATTTAATTTGTTAGTAGATATCCTGAGTTATTTCAAAAATATTGAGATTACTGTTTTTAATTTGAAACAGGAGGAAGTATGGCAGAAGAATATGAAATAGTCATTGGTTTAGAAGTTCATGTTCACTTAAAGACAGAATCAAAACTTTTTTGCGGATGTTCAACTAAGTTTGGTTCTCCTCCAAACTCTCAAACCTGTCCAGTATGTTTGGGGCTTCCTGGAGTTTTGCCTGTTTTAAATAAAAAAGCGATAGAACTGGCTCTAAGAGCTGCCTTAGCCTTAAACTGTGAAATTCAGGAGTATAGCAAATTTGATAGAAAAAACTATTTTTATCCGGATTTACCAAAGAACTATCAGATATCTCAGTATGATAAGCCTTTATCTTTGAATGGTTATGTTGATAGGACAGTTGATGGTATTAAAAAGAGAATTAGAATAAAAAGAGTACATTTGGAAGAGGATGCGGGAAAACTTGTGCATATAAGTGCTTCCGGTCAAATTGGAACGGCAGAAGAAAGTTTAGTAGACTTAAATAGAACTGGAATTCCTTTGCTTGAGATTGTTTCAGAACCGGATATCCGTTCTCCAGAGGAAGCATATGAATATCTGGGGACATTAAAAAGTATTTTACAGTATATTGATGTTTCTGATTGTGATATGGAGAAAGGAACACTTAGATGTGATGCTAATATTTCAGTTAGAGTCAGAGGAGAAGATAAATTAGGTGAAAAGATTGAGATTAAAAATCTAAATTCATTTAAGAATGTTCAAAAAGCATTAGAGTATGAATCAGTTAGACAGATTCATTCGTTAAAAAATGGTGAAAAGTTGGTTCAGGAAACGAGACTTTGGAATGCTGATGAAAGTATTACATATCCTATGAGAACAAAGGAAGAAGCGCATGATTACAGGTATTTTCCGGAGCCCGACCTTATGCCTTTAAATATAACAAAAGAAATGATAGAAGAGATTAAAAAGAGTCTGGTAGAATTGCCTTTAATTAGAGAACAAAGATTTATTAAGGAGTATAATTTACCTGAATACGATGCGAAGGTATTAACATCATTTAAAGATATTGCGGATTATTTTGAATTATGTGTTTCGCTTTACAACAAACCAAAGGCTATAAGTAATTTTGTTATGGTTGATTTATCTGGACTACTTAATTTAAATAATATTGAGATAACTCAATCTCCAATTAGACCCGGAAAATTAGTGAAGTTGATAAAACTAATAGATGATGGTGTCATAAGTAGTAAGATTGCGAAAATGGTATTTGAAGAGATGTTCTCTACCGGAGAAGATCCGGAGTTAATAGTAAAGAAAAAAGGATTAGTTCAAATTACCGATGAGAAAGTTATAACTGAAATAGTAGAAAAAGTTATTTGCGATAATCCGGGAATAGTCCAAGAGTATAAAAGCGGTAAAGAAAAAGCAATAGGAAATTTGATTGGGCAAGTTATGAAGGCATCCGGTGGGCTGGCTAATCCACAGATAGTGAATAAAATACTGAAAGAGAAAATAAAGTAAAAAATAAATACGCAGGCTAAAGCCTGCGACTACAAAAAGAAAGAAACAAAAAGAAAGAAACAAAATTGAAGATGAGTCAACCTATAAAAGTTGGAGATAATGTTATATTAAAAATAGAGGCATTAGCCAATAGCCCTGATGGAATAGGCAAGATTGATAATTTTGTTGTGTTTATTCCATATGTTGTCCCGGAAGATGAAGTAAAAGTTTTAATTACAGAAGTTAGAAAAAATTTTGCCAGAGGAAAACTTTTATCAGTACTAAACCCTTCAAAGTTTAGAATTAAACCAAAATGTCCTAGTTTTGGAGAGTGTGGCGGATGTCACTGGCAGGATATTGATTACAAAAAACAACTTGAATATAAAAACTTGTTGCTTGAGAATACAATACGCAGGCTAAAGCCTGCGGCTACTATTAATATGAAAGATGTGACCATAAATCCAATAATACCGGCAAATAAATCTTTTTATTATAGAAATAAAACTCAATTTCCGGTTGATATTCAAAAAAGGAAGATTGGGCTTTATGCTTTAAGAAGCCATTATGTAATAAATCTTGAAGACTGTCATTTGATTTTAAAAAGCATAAATGATGTTTATAAAGAGATAAAGAAATTTTTAGAGAAGGTTAATTTTAATATACCAACCTTAAGGCATCTGGTGATTAGAGGAAGTGAAACAAGAGATAATTTATTTGTAATTTTTGTTTTAAAAAACGAAGATTTAGAAAGTGTAAGAAGTGTTATAGAATATGTTAGACAGAAGTTTCCATATATTTCAATTTTATGTAATATTAATGAAGAGGAAACAAATGTAATTTTGGGTGATAGAACAGTTAAAGTTTATGGGGAGGGTATATTAAAAGAAGTTTTAGATGGGATAGAATATAACTTTTCTCCGCTTTCTTTCTTTCAAACCAATACAGAACAAACTTTAACTTTGTATAGATTAATTAAGAGTTATATAAAAGGCGATAAGAACAGTCTAGCCTTAGATTTATATTGTGGAGTTGGGACAATATCATTATTTGTTGCTGATTTGTTTAAAGAAGTTATTGGCCTAGATGAAGTAAGGGAAGCAATTTCTGATGCGAAAAATAATGCAAAAATAAATAATATTACAAATTGTAAGTTTTTATGCGGAAAAGCAGAAAATATTTTAGTAAAATTAATGAAAGAAAAGTTAAATATTGATACAGTAATATTGGACCCACCACGAAATGGTGTGAGTTATGAAATTCTTTTGAATTTAAAGAAATTGAATATAAGTAATATAATATATGTGTCATGTGATATAGCCACTCTGGCCAGAGACATTGAAGTTCTAATTAAAGAAGGTTACAAAATAAATGAGATTCAACCAATAGATATGTTCCCAAATACATATCATATAGAGACAGTAGTAAAGATGAATTTTTGAGATGTGAAATATAATGTATGTCGGGGTCAGGGACGACCCCGACTCCATTCATCAGGTTTTATGCCCAATGAATTGGGCAACTATATTAGGATAGTAAATCTATGACAAGAGGAGAACTGTTAATAGAGAAGAGAAAGTACCCGCGATGGCAGTGTTCACTTGATGTGAAATATAAAGTTCTAAAAGACGAGAAATTAGGCAAATTTAAAGAAATTTTTCAGAAATTTAATGATATAAAAACAAAAGATATGAGTGGGGATGGCGCTCTTTTAATAACAGAAGAACCTTTAAAAGTTAAGGATAAGATTACGATGAAAATTTATTTTCCAAGTTCTGATAATACCATAAAAATCTTTGCAGAGGCAATTAGAGTGTCTGAGAGAGACGAGAAAGGTGTAAGGAAATATTTCACTGGAGTTAAATATATTAACATAATAACAGAAAGTGATGATGTTTTAGAGGAAATCATAGAACAGAAATTGAATGCAAGCAAAAAAACTGGTACAACAAAAGAGGAAGTACTGAAATTAGCCCAAGTTGAATATCTTTTAAAATTACTTCATGAAGAAGTAAAAAGTTAAAAAAGGGACACTATTTTTACGTAAATAGTCAGTGAAAGCCGTGAGGATTGTATTCCCCCTTTGTTAAGGGGGATCAAGGGGGTTGTTGTTATGAATGTTTATTATAATCCAAAATTGAAATTTCGTGTAAGAGGACTTAACCATAAAATATTATTTAGCAAA
>JBDRBU010000070.1:0-27136 GCA_043822305.1 Candidatus Firestoneibacteriota bacterium | reverse complement strand
TTTACTTTAATTTTACTTTTATCAAAATTAACCATTTGGTAACCTCCTTTAAAAGGTATAAACTTTTTCCTTTACATATAGGTTACCATATTATATACTATAGATAATAAAAAATATTACATTAAACTTGAGGAAGTCTCATATATACTTATTTCCATAAGTAATCATTTATGATTATTTACGGAAATAACACTAATGGTGGTTTTATGAAATACGATGAATTTAAGGCGAAGGTAAAGAATGTTCCAGTAATTAATATTGAACTCTTAAAATTATTGTTTGCGTATAGCCAACAGTTTAAAAACCAGATGAGCCGATGGCAAAAAAATGGGAAAATTTTAAAGTTACGAAAAAATCTTTATATTTTAAGTAATGAGGATCGAAGAATTAATCCATCCCGGTTATTTATTTCTCATGAAATCTACAATCCTTCATATGTGAGTATGGAATATGCGCTATCTTTTTATGATCTTATCCCTGAAAAAGTTACAGACATAACATGTATTACCACAAAAAAAACTACTACCTTTGAAAATATTTTAGGTAAATTTATTTATCAACATATTAAGATTGATTGTTTCGCTGGTTTTTTAGAATTTAAAGATGAAGTAGGTCTTACTTATTATATGGCTACTCCCGAGAAAGCGGTAGTAGATTTTCTTTATTTTAATCAGTATAGATTTAATATTGATTATAAAAAGACATTACATGAGTCCTTTCGTTTTCAAAACACGAAAATTTTAGATACAAAAAGATTACAAGAATATGTTAAAATTTTTAAAGATAAAAAATTAAAAAGAATTATACAGGAGGTCAAAAAATAATGTATGAATTATTAAAGCAGAAGATTTCCTTAGAATTAAATAATGAAAACAAGATTAATAAATTAAGAGAGTATTTGCAAATTTTTATTTTAAAAATTATCTTTGATAGGGGGTTTTTTAGTAATGTGGCTTTTGTTGGTGGAACAGCTTTACGTGTTTTGTATGGAATGCGTAGATATAGCGAGGATATAGATTTTAGTTTAATTAATAAAAGAAATTATAATTTTAAGACTTTTTTAGAACAAATAGTATTTGAATTAACAAAAAATAATTTTAAAGTTGCAACAAATAATAAAAAAAATAAAACAATAAATAGTAGTTTTATTAAATTTCCATCCTTACTTCATGAATTAGGTTTAAGCAAGATCAGATCACAAATACTTTCCATAAAATTAGAAATAGATACTAATCCACCTAATGGCTGGAATTTAGTTTTAACACCGGTTACAGAAACATTTGTTTTTGCAGTTAATAGTTTTGATTTGCCATCTTTATATGCAACAAAGCTACATGCTTGTTTCTTTAGAAGATATATCAAAGGCAGAGATTTTTATGATTTAATTTGGTATCTTGGTAAGAAGATTGAACCTAATTATGTTTTGTTGAATAATGCTATTAAACAAACAGAGAAAGAAGATCTAAATATAAATAGCAATAATTTTAAGCATTTTATTGGAGATAAGTTGAAGAAAATTAATTTTAAATTGGTTTGCAAAGATGTTGAACGGTTTTTAGAAGACAAGAATGAACTAAAACTACTAAACCGTGAGATAATCTTAAAAATGATTTTAACATAAGATCTTAATTTTCTTGCTTTCTCTTTTCGTAACTTGATATATTAAGGGGATATTATGTTATTTTTATGGGAAAAAATGAAAATTATTAAACATTGTAAAACTTTGATGAGTTCCTTTATTTTTATGTTCTTTTCTGGTGTTATTAGTGCTTCTTCTATTATATGGATAGAGACAAACAGTGATATTAAAGCTATAGATGTAAATAAAATGGAGATAATTAAAAACCCCCCTAATTTTTATAGACCTATCTCTTTTCAAGATTGTAAATACCTCGTGTTATTTGGCATAAAAAACATACAGGAAAATACTTTTTTGCTTGTAAAAAGCCATAAATATTACTATAATAATAACTGAAAATATAAATATTTATATTTTCAGTTTAGCCTTTAAGTGAAAATATAGAATATTATACTTTCAGATAATTATGGAAAAGTTTATAGCAGGAACATATAAACAGCAATGTCAATATAAGAGTTTTAGCCCATCTTTTATCAATAAGCCTTTTGAATGGCATGATAAAAAGATTAATATCCTATCGGAAGAAGCTGTAAGATTTTTAGGTGAGTTAAATGCTTATTCATTACTTGTTCCTAATGTTGATTACTTTATTCAAATGCATGTTACAAAAGAAGCAACTACATCAAGCCGTATTGAAGGTACTAAAACAGGAATTGATGAAGCTTTATTGCCAAAAAAGGAAGTTAGTCCAGAAAGACTGGATGATTGGCAAGAAGTTAATAATTACATTAAAGCAATAAATTATGCTATTTCCGAATTAAAAGAACTACCTCTTTCTATTAGGCTAATAAAGCAAACCCATAAAGTACTATTATCTAGGACAAGAGGCGAGCATAAAAATCCCGGAGAAATACGCACTAGTCAGAATTGGATAGGGGGATCAAATTTGCAGGATGCTTTTTTCATTCCACCACATCAAAACGAGTTACCCGAACTTTTGTCGGATTTGGAAAAATTTTGGCATAATAAAGATTTAAATATCCCGTTTTTAATAAAAGTTGCGATGAGTCATTATCAGTTTGAAACAATCCATCCTTTTTGTGATGGTAACGGAAGAATAGGTAGATTGATTATAACACTGCATTTGGTTGAAGAAGGGGTATTGCAAAAACCGACTTTATATTTATCTGATTTTTTTGCCCGCAATAAAGGGTCTTATTATGATGCTTTGACATTAGTTAGGGCATCAAATAATATTGAACAATGGATTAAATTTTTCCTTTCTGGTGTTATAGAAACGTCTAAAAAAAGTAAGGCAACATTAGAAAAAATAATAAATGTTAGACAGAAATATGAACAAAAGTTTGTCGAGTTAGGTCGACGTGCAAAACTTGGACAGCAATTGGTGTATAAAATGTTTTCTCAACCTATAACGAATGTTCATCGGATATCAAAAGATTTAAATATCTCTTTTGTAACAGCTGCAAGATTAACAAATGATTTAGAATCTTTAGGAATATTGAAAGAAACAACAGGTTTTTCTCGCAACAGGTCGTTTGAGTTGCATGAATATTTGAATTTGTTCCAGTATAGGAAAGTATAAAAATAAAAAAAAGTAGTTTTAAGGAAATAATAAAGATAGAAAATGGATTAATTAATTTTGATGAAATGGATTTTTATTAAATGTCCTAGTAGAGCAGTAAAAAAATAATAAGTATAGGTGAAAAACTTTAATCGTGGAAATTACAGGAAAGATTTTTATTTGGTGTCTGGAATTTATAATCCAGGTTCTAAAAGATTATTAAAATAGTAATAAATATAAGTAATATTATGAATAAAAAATTAATTATAATGTGTTTGTTATTATTAGTAGTTGTCGTAATATTTATTTTTATTTATATATCAAATAAAGAGCAAGATGGCTTTATTATCGAATCAAAAATGTACTTACCGGAAGGACTTAAAAATATTCATATTAATATGTTAGGTAGGGAATTAAGAAAACTTAAACCCGATTTGCAGTATAATGATAGCGATAACAGTTTTCATGAGAAAATATTTATAGATATATATGATTCAGTTTACTATTCTTTTGATAATAGAGAGTTTATAGAGTATATCATGTGTGGTCATAATGAACCTTATTTTAAAAAATTGAAAAGTGTTCGTTTATATACCAAGATGGATGAAAAAGATTTTCAAGATAATCTTTCTAAAATATTAAAAAAATATATCAAAATTTATGGTGAGGATTTTGAAGCAAGAGTAAGATATGCCCATATGCCGAAAGCGTTAATTGATATAATCTGGATAAAAAAAACAATTTCAATATGGCTTTCATATACTATTGAAATATCAAGAAATGATAAACCCTCTATTTCATTAGTAATATGTAATAAGACTGAGAGTGATTTTCATAAGAGAGAAATAGGGTGGAGTGTAGTATGCGATTCGGAACACAAAAAGAAATATTTTACGAATGTATTATCAGGAATAAAGTATAACTTGTATGGCAAATAAGATAAATAATAAAATTCCATTTGACGCTACTGCCTGGCATAAAATTGGCATAAATTTATTTATGTCCTAAAATAAAAATTCTACCATTTTAAAATCCTATATGTTATAATATATAAACTGTGGCGCGTTCGTCTAGTTGGTTAGGACGCCACCCTCTCAAGGTGGAGGTGACGGGTTCAAGCCCCGTACGCGCTACCAAAAATAGTAAATAGTCAGTGAAAGCCGTGAGGATTGTATTCCCCCTTTATTAAGGGGGAATTAAAAAATAGAGGGCTTTCACTGAATACTTACCAAAAATATTATGCAAGGAGTCATTCTTCTGAATTTCAAATAACTTTCGAAGTAACTCAATTCTCAAGTTTGCATATGTTTCTTCACTTTGGTGCAACTAATCCATACAAAATTAAAATAGAGATTTGTGTTGAATGGCACCTTCCCAAAGCGTTTAAACCGATAACTGTTCTTTTTGTATCTAATTTCCCTTTATAAAACCAGTTTAATAATGTATAATATAATGAAATGTTGAGAGTGACATTTTCAGTTAAAAGTTTTCGATGAAAGGTTAAAAAGGTTTATGGAAATGAAAAAGATAATTTGTTTAATAATAATATGCCAGCTGTTTTTTGGGTGTGCCGGACAGCAAAAAGTATTAAAAAAAGAAACTGTTGATCTTAAAATAATTGCAGTTTTACCATTTGAAAATTCCACCGGAATTAAAAAATATGAACCCTTGGAAAGTTTGATAATGGAAATAATTACGACTAATTTAGTTGGTTTAAAAGACATTAAAATTGCAGAAAGGCAAAGATTAATTGAAGTTCTAAAAGAGCAAAAATTACAATTAACAGGCATTACAGATCAAGAATCAAGGGTAAAAATAGCGAAAATATTGGGTGCAAATTTAATTCTTTTTGGTGGTTTTACCTCAAATAATCTAGATATTAAGGTTAATGCTCACTTATTTGAGGTTGAAACAACAAAATTAATAAAATCAGAGGAAATTGACGGAAAAGTAACCGATATTCTAGATCTTGTTAAAAATCTCTCAGATAGGATCATTAAAGGATTTAACGTAGAAAAGCAAACGATAAAAACAAATGAAATTGATAATAGACCGGATATTAGTTTTCATTATATCAGAGGACTTCAATATTATTACGGATGTATGTACGATCATGCTATTATAGAATTTATTAATATTTTGGAAATGGACCCATCAAACACAGATGCTTTGTTTTGGAAAGCCGAAAGTTATTATGAAGAAAAAGAATATGGGCATGCAAAAATAGATTATGAAGCAATACTGAATTTATTTCCCAATTACCGTAATATTCAAATTATACAAAAACGTCTTGAGGTTTGTAATAATGAAAAAGCAAAATAAAATTATAATATTGCTGTTTATTCTAATTTTATCAGCCTTTGATGTGATAAGAGCACAAGAACGATTTTCTATTGAATCCGGAACTTATAAAACAATTGCAGTTATGAATTTTGTAAATCGCGGAAATGACTGGGTATGGTTGTCTAAAGGTTTGGCTGACATGTTAATTACCGACCTGTCAAAATCCAATTCGCTTCAAGTGCTTGAAAGAGAAAGAATGCAGAATTTTATAGATGAATTAATACTTCATAAAAGCGGAATGATAGATGAAACAACAGCAAAAGGTTTCGGCAAGTTTGTTAAGGTTGATTGGGTTTTATACGGAAGTTTTGAAAAAAAAGATGACCAAATACAAATAGAATCGCATATTGTAAATATTGCCACGGGTGAATTACTTAGAGTGGAGTGGGTGAAAGGAAATGCAAATGATATTTTTACCTTGGAAAAAGAACTGGTATTTAAAATAATTAATAATCTACAAATAAATATTACCGATCAGGAAAAAGAAAGTATTAAATATCTGCCCACAGATTCAATAGATGCGGCAACTCATTATTATAATGGTATAGACTATTTTGATAAAGGGAAATATAAAGAAGCATTTTTGGAATTTAAGTTGGCAAAAACAAACGATAAGAATTACTATAAGGCTGTGTATTGGGTAGGGAAGATGTATTATTATTTAGGAGAATATGATCATGCAATTGAAGAAAATTCCGGGATATTGGAAAAGTTTGGCGCACTTGATAAAGAAAAAATGTTTATTATCAGTATTGAAATGGGTAAAATAGGTGAGTTAAATATAAAATATTATGATAAGGCGATTAATTATTATAAACAAGCGATAAATACATTTAATTTGATATATACTAAAGAAGAAATAGAGAAATATAAAAAAGAGGTTGGTATAGATAAATTAGGCAGTATAGATACTAATTTGCATCGTGAGAAAAACATTAGTTCTGATATGAATAAAAAATGGCAAATAATCGGAAACTTATATTGGAAAATTGCCGATATGTGTGTCAAAATGAAACAGTATAAAGAAGCAATTATTAATTACAAAAACTCATTAGAGCATTTCTATTATAAGATTTATCCGTACTTTGATATTCTGACTAATCTTAAAGACGCAGAAGCAAAATTAAATGTAGAAAACGAGAATTTACAAGAAAATAAATGGCCTAAGAAAAGTAAGGATAGGGCCAATTATTTGAATCAACAGGTAACCCCTTTTTCCGAAAGTAATATTAATTGGAGCGAACCTATAGTCATTTCAAAAACTGATGGCTACAGTATTGAAAATCTCAGGTTTACCCGTAATAGTGGAAATATAATTGCATATTGGTCCAAAAAAAAGGTAAATTATAATGAAATAATAAATATCGCATGGTGTAGGGAAGATGATCTGGAAAATTGGAACTATCCAAATACAAAAAAAATGGAATCTATCTTTGATTCATTCCCGATGCTTGTTTATAAGAATTCGGAATCTGATTATTGCATGCTTTTTGCAAAAGGATGTTATGTAACTAGAAGTTGGGATGTTCATTCAGAAGATAAAGGAGGCCTTTTTATTAGTAAATCAAGAGATTTGAATAATTGGGGTTATCCGGTATCAATAGAGAAAGAAAGTTTTAATTCCAAAATATATTTTGATATAGTGAGTAATTGGAGATATGTGGATGTAATTGATAATGATTTGTTTTATTACACTGGACCTGAAAAGTATTACTTTTATGTGTATTATTTTGACAGATTAAAAATGGATAAGGATAAATATATTATAAGTAATTTAAAACACAATGATTCATACGGACATAGTATAGGCCGGGGTAAATTAGTTAAAGACAAAAAAGGTATATATTGGGCAATATGGTCAGCAGGAACTTCTGAAAAAACTGGAGAGAGAAGAAGTCGGGATATCGAAAGCCATGTTAATATATCATCATCAAAAGATGGTAAAACATGGACCGACCCTGTAAATATTTTTAGTAGTTATTTAAAAGACGGAAAATATCCGCGATCTTATGAAAATTTAAGAATGATATGTAGCAGCAATAATGAGTTTTTTATTTATTATAGCAATTATTATTCAGGAGTAGAGATGTGTTATTCTAAAGATGGTAAAAATTGGAGCGGGGTCGAAAAGATATCAGATTCTGAAGTAGGGAATGTTATTTATATGGATAAGGATGATCTCGGAAGATTCTTATTGATTTATAAGGCGGACGGAAACATTATTTTAAGACATACTGATAATGTTATGAAAGTATTCCAAACAGGAAAACAAAAGGAATGATTTTAAGGTACATCAGAAAATTAAA
The DNA here is from genome assembly GCA_043822305.1 of Candidatus Firestoneibacteriota bacterium. GTDB lineage: Bacteria > Oederibacteriota > D2-FULL-39-29 > D2-FULL-39-29 > JBDRBU01 > JBDRBU01. The sequence continues at coordinate 19,326 of JBDRBU010000070.1, read as the reverse complement.
AAAGGAAATAAATAAGGACATTGAAATAGATAAGGCCATTAAATCTGATATATGCGAATGACCCAAATTTTGGCTAAACAAAATTATAAACTTCTTTATTGAATTTTTTTACTAGATCTGAAACAATGGCTACTCTTTCAAAATCTGCATCTGCGGGGACATTATCACCCATACCAAGGATAAATCCTTTTCTTTTACCAATTTTACCAAGTAAATTTTCTATATGATTGATTAAATCTTGTTGAGTGCCTCCTTGGTTGCACATTAAAACAGAAGGGATTCCGCCTTGAATAACTACCTTCCCTTGTAAAATTTCAAGTGATTCAACAATATCTGAATCAGTCATAGGTTTTGGAGTTATTGCTTCTACTATATCAAGACCACAATCTCCTGTTAATTCCATGAGTTTACTTGTTCGACCACACCAGTGTCCCTGAGCAAGTTTTCCTTTTTCATGAAGTATATTTTTAACATCCTGGTAATATGGAATAGCATATTTTTTAAAATAATCAGGTGGACAGGTCAAGTAATCCATATTGTCGCCATTTGATATTATTTCTACAGGAGAATTACTCGCAAGTTTATAACTCTCTAAAAATTTTTTATGATATGTATTTATTAAATCATTCATTTCATCAGGATAATCTGCAAGAAAATAAAATGCGTTTTCATAACCGATATCGGTTTTCATTACTTGAATATACGGGACACAGGATAAACAAGTTAGAACAATTCCATCTTCTTTTACATCTTGTATTTCTTTATAATAGGAGGATAAATCTAATTCGTAGTGAGTGCATTCTACCATATATTTTACTACTTTAATATCCTCTACTTTTTTAATTAAATGTTGGCTTAGAAACATTGTTTCAGTTTCAGAGGCATCATGGGCTTTTGAATAAACAGTACTAACTTCTCCAACAGGAGTAATATATTTTACTTCTTGTAAGTCCCCTTTATTTTTTGTAGTTGTGATAATTTTTACAGATTTATCATAAGACTCTTTAATAATTTCTACTCTTCTCCATATTGTTCCACCAACTTTTTTTATTAAATCATTATTAGATAGTCCCTGATATTTTTCAGGGATAGTATTATTTTTTTTATTAACCCGATACCACCAGTCAAAATTTGGTGCCCAGGTTAATGCTTCAAATTCCTGATTTCTTAATGCTTTAAGGTATAGTTCTTTTTTGGTTAGTTCTATCATATGGGAATTATAACATTTTAATTTTTTAAAATCAATGCTATAAAATTAAAATTAATTTTATTATTGAAAATTATCCGGTTTTTTGTTATAAAGTATTATGTCAAATTTTAAACAAAAATTAAAGGGGTTGCGACATAGCATCTTGAGTAAATATTTACGAGTTATTAACAATTACCTTAATATCTGTGGATAAGTCCAAGAAATGTTATGGGTTTTGTATGTTGTATAAGGTGTTTTAAAGATAGAAAATTTATCAGTGTTATCAACATTATGTTATCCACAGGTGTGGATAACATTGTTTATAACTTAGTGATTTAAGGTAAATTCCCATTTTGCGTGGTCTTTTATATGAAAAGTGGAGGGATATGTATAAGTTTAGTCAAAAATATGATGTCGTAGTGGTGGGAGCAGGTCATGCTGGTGTTGAGGCTTCATTATCAGCAGCAAGAATGGGGTGTAAAACAGTGCTTTTTACGATAAATTTAGACACTATTTCCCAAATGTCATGCAATCCAGCCATTGGTGGGTTGGCAAAGGGCCATTTAGTAAGAGAAATTGATGCTCTGGGTGGAGAAATGGGTAAGGTGACAGATAAATCAGGTATTCAGTTTAGAATGTTAAACACAAGAAAAGGTCCTGCAGTTCATTCTTTAAGGGTACAGTGTGATAAGAAAGCATATCAATTTGCTATGAAATATATTGTAGAAACTCAGAAAAATTTAGATTTAAAACAAGAAATAATAGAAAAGATATTAGTAGAAAATGGGATTTGTGTAGGTGTTGTAAGTAATATTGGGACAATATACGAAGGGAAAACCGTGATAATTTCGCCAGGGACATTTTTAAATGGGTTGATTCATATTGGAGAAGTTTCTTATGCTGGTGGAAGGAATGGTGATCTATCTGCAGAAAAGTTATCCTATTCCATAAGAGAAATTGGCTTTGAATTAGGGAGATTAAAAACAGGGACTAATCCGAGGGTAAACAGGAATACGATAGATTTTTCTCAAACAAAGGTACAATCAGGAGATATCGAGCCGATTCCGTTTTCTTCTGAAACAGAGAAAATTATACTGGAACAGGTTCCATGCTACATAGTTTATACAAATGAAGAAACCAATAGAATAATAAAGGAAAATATGCACCGCTCACCTCTTTATAGTGGAAGAATAAAAGGTGTGGGCCCAAGATACTGTCCTTCAATAGAAGATAAAGTTGTGAGGTTTCCAGAGAAAACCAGGCATCAGATATTTTTAGAGCCAGAAGGGCTGAATACCTTAGAAATTTATCTTAATGGACTTTCTACGAGTCTGCCATACGATGTTCAGTTAAGTTTACTAAGAACAATTCCTGCATTAAAAAATGTTGAAATAATGAGGCCAGGATATGCTATAGAATATGACTTTTCGCCTCCTTATCAGATAAAACATACATTAGAGACAAAGTTAGTGAAAAATTTATATTTTGCTGGACAGATAAATGGAACATCTGGTTATGAAGAAGCAGCAGGACAGGGATTAATTGCCGGTATAAACGCTGGTTTAAGAGCAAAAAACAAAGAGGAATTTGTGTTAGATAGAACTGATGGTTATATAGGGGTTTTAATAGATGATTTAGTTACAAAAGGAACTAATGAACCTTATAGAATGTTTACTTCATGTGCGGAGCATAGATTAGTTTTAAGACAGGATAATGCAGATTTAAGACTTACAGAAAAGGGTTATAAAATAGGGCTTATATCAGAAGAAAGATATGGTAAATTTTTAGTGAAAAGGAAAATGATAGAAGAAAAATTAGAAATTTTAAAGAAAACATTTTTATCACCAAAGGAGATGCCTGTTTTAACAGAAAGAATTTCATTGGACAATTTTTTAAAGCGACCAGGAATAAAGTATCTGGATATTGAAAAATTTTTACCGAAAGAAGAAGTTAATGATGAAAAACTGATAAGAGAAGTTGTTGAACAAGTTGAAATTCAGGTTAAATACGAAGGTTATATTAAAAGACAGAACATTCTGATTGAGAAATTTGAAAAAATGGAGAAGAAAAAGATACCAGAAGATACGGATTATAAAAAAATACATAGTTTGTCTTCTGAGGCAATTGAAAAATTAACTAAAATTAAACCAGAGTCAATCGGGCAGGCAAGTAGAATCTCGGGTGTTACACCATCGGATATTAATATAATTTTGATATACTTAAAGAAGCATTCTGCGTAAAATTTAGTGCGTAAAATTTAAGATTTACATTCTTTCGGATTTGTGATATAATAAATCATGAATACTAAAGTCCTGGAAAATATTTTAAAAGATGCAAATATAAAACTTTCGAGTAATCAAATTTCCGATATAAAAGTTTATATTAATGAATTAAAAATCTGGAACAAAAAATGCAATCTTACTTCTTTTAAAAAAGATGAAGATATTTTTATAAATCTTTTTATTGATTCGTTTACTTTAATCCCATATGTTAAGTTGCAATGTAGATTGTTAGATGTAGGAACTGGCGCAGGATTCCCTGGTTTGGCCTTAAAAATTTGTTTTGAAAATTTAAATTTAGATTTGCTTGATTCTTCAAAAAAGAAATGTGCATTTTTAAATCATATGAAAAATTTATTAATGCTAAAAGATACAAATATTTTTTGGGGAAGAGCAGAGGATTTTGGAAGAAAACCTGATTTTAGAGAAAAGTATGATATTGTATGTTCCAGGGCAGTAGCTAAGATGAATGAACTTGTTGAATTAGGAATGCCCTTTGTTAAAATAAATGGAGTATTTTTAGCATTAAAAGGAAAGGACGAACAAGAAATAAAAGAAAGCAAAAAGGTTGTAGAATTATTAGGTGGAAATATTGAAAAGATTGAGAAGATAAAACTCCCATTTTTTAAAGAAATTAGACACATAGTTGTTATAAGAAAAAAGAGATTAACTCATATGGAGTATCCAAGAAGAGATGGTATTCCCAAAAAACACCCATTATCCAGGGAATAGATGCAATTCAACATCTTCTAAAAGTAGAATTTGATAGGGAATCACAAGGAAATAAGAAGATTTTAAGGTGCGAAAAAATACTTGAATTTACAGAAATGGACTACAGTTTGAAACATTATGAAAATAAATATACCCAGGATAAAAATAGGCAAGCACGAAATTAGCAGGTTAATTATTGGAGGTAATCCAATAACAGGATTTTCTCATCGGTCCAATAAATTAGACTGGGAGATGAGAAAATATTATACAATGTCAAATGTTCAAAAATTATTAAAAGAATGTCAAAAAAACGGAATCAACACTGTTCAGTTCAGGGGAGACAGGTTTTATATGAGGGCGATTTTAGAACATCGCGAAAGCGGTGGGAACATTCAATGGATATGCCAGACAGCAAGTGAGATGAAAGATATCAAAGCAAATATAAAAGAAATAATTAAATATAAACCAATAGCCATATATCATCATGGTACAGCTGTTGATAATAAATATCGTGAAGGTAAAATTAATGAAGTGAGAGATATTGTGAAATTCATAAAAGACAATAATATGTTGGCAGGTATTTGCTCTCGTATCCCAGAAGTGATAGAATATGTAGAAGAAAAAGGATGGGAAACAGATTTTTATATGTGTTGTTTTTATAATCTTGCCAGAAAATTTAAACCGTACCAAGCCACTATGACAACTCAAGTGAAAGAGGAATTTATAAAAGGCGACCCCCTGATAAAATGACCGCTGTAATAAGAAATGTTAAAAAACCCTGTCTGGGATTTAAAATATTAGCCGCAGGTAGAAATTGTAATACTTTTGAGAAAGTGAAAAAATCGTTTGAATATGCTTTTGAAAATATAAAACCCACTGATGCGGTAGTTATAGGAGCATTTCAAAAATACAAAAATCAAATCAAAGAAAATTCTCAAATAGTGAAGAGAATTCTATCGTAGAGAAAATCTCACCAGACAAAAAAATCAATATTTATGTTTTGGTTCCTGACTTTCCATAGTGTAAAATATAATATTGGTCATGGTTAATTGCGAAGCAATTAGACCTTGACAAATCTATGAAATTTTAGTAAAATTTATGAAATGGGAAAAATAATAGCAATTACTAATCAAAAAGGTGGAGTTGGTAAAACAACCACGGCTGTTAATTTGTCAGCATCTATTGGAGTGATGGAAAAGAAAACTCTTCTTATTGATATGGACCCTCAAGGTAATGCTACAAGTGGATTTGGAATCAATCCGTATAGTGTGAAAAGTAGTATTTACGACTGTATTATAGATAATAAGCCAATTCAGGAAATAATACTAAAAACTGAAATTCAGTATCTTGATATCGCGCCTTCAAATATTGATTTGACAGGAGCCGAAATAGAGCTTGTCCCATTAATTGCTCGAGAAAACCGCTTAAAGAATGTTATTGTCCCAATAAAAGATGATTATGCCTATATATTTATAGATTGTCCCCCATCTTTAGGGCTACTTACAGTTAATACTTTGACTGCAGCTGATAGTGTTTTGATTCCAATTCAATGTGAATATTATGCTCTTGAAGGGGTTAGCAAACTTTTAAATACAATAGAATTGGTTAAAAAGAGTTTAAACCCTAATTTAGAAATAGAAGGTGTAGTTTTGACAATGTATGATAGTCGGACAACTCTTTCTCAGCAGGTAAGTGATGAGATTAAAAAATATTTCAAAGAAAAAGTATATAATACAATAATTCCAAGAAATGTGAGATTAAGCGAGGCTCCATCATATGGAAAGCCCGCAATTTTATACGATATTAGAAGTACAGGCTCAGAAGCCTATTTATCGTTAGCCAAAGAGGTGATTCAAAATGTTAAAAGGATTGGGGAGGGGATTAGAATCGCTAATTCCCAGACATAAAGAAGAAGTAAAATCTGGAATAGAAGAAATAGAGATAGACAAAATAAAACCGAACAGGTACCAACCAAGAAAAAACTTTAACCAAACTAAACTTCATAATCTAATTGCTTCTATTCAAGAAAAGGGCATAGTTCAGCCCGTATTAGTAAGAAAAATCGGCGAAAATGAGTATGAGTTGATAGCAGGAGAAAGACGATTAAGAGCCGCAAAAGAGGCAAAGTTATCTAAAATACCGGTTGTTGTAAAAGATGTTAAAGATGGGGATATGTTAGAATTAGCATTAATAGAAAACATTCAAAGGGACAATTTAGACTCTATCGAGGAAGCAAACGCATATAAACGGCTTATAGAAGAGTTTAATTTGACTCATGAAGAGATAGCCAAAAAAGTAGGAAAAGATAGAAGCACCATCACAAATATCCTGCGATTATTAAATCTACCAGATAAAATTCAAGAATATGTTTCACGTGAAACAATTTCAGTTGGGCATGCTATGGTTTTACTTGGGATAGAGGAAACTTCATTGCAGGATAGTATATGTGAAAATATAATCAAAAAAGAACTATCGGTCAGACAGTCAGAGGCATTAGCATCTAAAGTTAAAAAATCAGGAGATAAATTAAAAGGACAGCCGGAAATTGATATTCATATCGCTGATGCAGAAAAACAGTTACAATACATCTTCGGAACAAAAGTCAAAATAAAAGGCAGGAAAAAAGGCAAGATAGAAATATATTATTATACCTTGGATGAATTAAATAGAATCTATGAAATTATGAAAAAAATGGAATAGTGTATCTCGTTTTGCCAAAAAACGATAGTAAAAATGGGATATTATCTTCAAAATAGGCAAGTTTTAATGCTTTTATTGGGAATTGGTAAATAGTCAAATTATATTCCCATATTCCCCCTTTGTTAAGGGGGATCAAGGGGGTTGTTGTATTGAAATTTCGTGCAAAAGAACTTAGGCAGAAGGGTATTTTATCGTATGAGATAAAATATTATTTGGTAAACTGAAACTTGTAATTAAACAACCCCCTAACCCCCTTTATCAAGGGGGAATTAAAATTAAGAGGGGAATTAAAAATTAGAAGGCTTTTGCTGAATATTTATGAAAATAAAATTGATAATATTTGTAATATTTTTTTGTTTATTTATTTTTAGTGGTTGTTCAATCAAAAGCATAGCCTTAAATGCTGTTGGAGATGCTCTTTCAGAAGGAGGTTCTATATTTACTTCTGACAATGATCCTGATTTAATTAAAGATGCTCTTCCTTTTGCCTTGAAATTTAATGAATCAGTTTTAGATGGAGTTCCTGAACATAAAGGATTAATTTTAGCCATATCAAAAACATTCTGTATGTATTCATATGCATTTGTTCAAATAGAAGCAGAGAAAACAGATAAAGAGGATTATGGAAAGGCAAAGCATTTAAGACATCGAGCATATTTACTTTATATAAGAGCAAGGGATTATGCCTTAAAAGGGCTTGAGTTAAACCACAAAGGGTTTTCGGAGTTAATCAAGAAAGACTTAAAAAATGCTATGGCTATGACAAATAAAGAAGATGTTGGATTGCTTTACTGGTGTGGCGCTTCATGGGTTGCTGCCTTAACAGTAGCCAAGGATAATGTAGAATTAATTGCTGAGTTGCCAATAGGAGTAGCCATGGTAAATAGGGTGCTTGAATTAGATGAAAGTTTTGATGATGGCTCTGCTCATGAGTTTTTCATTTCATATGATGGCAGTCGCAGTGAAGCGATGGGCGGAAGCGAGAAGAAGGCCAGAGAGCATTTTAAACGAGCAGTTGAATTATCAAAAGGCGAAAAGATAGGGCCATATATATCCTTAGCTACAAGTGTTTGCATTATGAAGCAGGATATAAATGAATTTAAGAATTTGCTAAATCAGGCACTTTCTATAGATGTGAATAAAAATCCTAAATCTCGTTTAGCAAATATTATTATGCAAAGAAGAGCAAAATGGCTATTGGACAATATAGATGATTATTTTTTGGAGGGAAAAGAATAGATTTTTAAAATTTGTGCAAGAGAAATTAAAGGAGGAAATGTGATAAAAAAAATTATTACTTTTTTATTATTTGTAATTTTAATATTTTCAAGCAAAGATGCTTATTCACTCACAATTAAATTAGGAACATTAGCCCCAGAAGGGTCAGTCTGGTATGATGTTCTAAGAGAGATGGGCGAGGAATGGAAAAAAGTGTCCAATGGCTCGGTAACTTTGAAAATATATGCAGGTGGAGTTGCTGGCGATGAGTCTGATATGATAAGAAAAATCAGGATAGGGCAGTTACATTCCGTAGCCATAACCGGTGTAGGGCTTTCTGATATTACTTCTGAAGTTCAAGCCATGCAGATGCCGATGATGATACAATCATATGAAGAACTTGATTATATATTTGAAAAAGTATCAAAGAAATTACAGGATAAATTAGAGGCAAAGGGTTTTAAGGTTTTAAACTGGGGAGATGTTGGCTGGGTTAGATTTTTCTCGCAGAAAAAGGTTATTTATCCGGACGACCTTAAAGACCAGTCATTATTTGTCTGGGGTGGTGATACTAATGTTGTTTCTGCATGGAAAGACGCAGGTTTTAGGGTTGTGCCACTTGCACCAACTGATATTCTTACTTCACTTCAAACAAAAATGATAAATGCTTTTTCCACAACTGCTCTGGCCGCGCTTTCCTTCCAGTGGTTCGGGTTAGCGAATAATATGACAGATCTTAAATGGGCACCCCTTACCGGAGCAACGGCCGTATATTTAAAAACATGGGAGACAATTCCAAAAGATATAAGAATTAAATTAGAAGAAGTGGCAAAGAAAAAAGGAGAAATATTAAAAAGCAAGATACGAGCCTTAGATAAAGAAGCAATAGAAATAATGAAAAAATATGGTCTTGTTGTCAATGAAATTCCAGATGAGGCCTTGACTGTCTGGAGAAGTAAATCAAAAGCAGCTTACCCGCGGTTACTTAATACACCTGAACTTAAAGAAATGTATGAAGAAGTAAATAAATACCATGAAGAATTTATTTCAGGAAAGAAAAAGTAAGGTCTAATTGCTTCGCAATTAACCATGACCATCATATTGGACACTAAGGAAAGTCAATGAATGTACTAAACAGGATAGAATACTTTTTTCATAAAATAGAAAATACAACCGCTGGAATTCTTCTTTTCGCCATGGCCGTTCTTCCCACAGCAGAAATCTTCCTTAGAAAAATTTTTGGCACAGGGATTGCAGGTTCTACTATTTATGTCCAGCATCTAACTTTACTTGTTGGTTTTATTGGTGCAATTATTGCCACTCGTGATAAAAGGCATTTAACCTTGTCCGGCGGGATTGAGTTTTTACCGCAAAAATTTAGCAGGATTGGTATTTTGGTCCGAAGTATTGTTTCGACTATGGTCTGCACGGGCTTGTTTTGGGCAAGTTTACAAATGGTTCGTGCTGAAATATCTTCACCTCAGAGGATAGCAAACTGGCTGCCGGTTTGGGTGATTGAGCTAATTATGCCGATATGTTTTTTGGTTATGGCTTTTCGTTTTGCCATAAGCCTTCCAAAGGGAACATTAAATAAGGTCATTTCTTCCACTGGAATTCTCACGGCTTCATTACTTGGCTTTTATTTGTTCCCTTATATGTCTTATTTGATTATACCATTGATTATAATGTTGTTAGTATCATCTCTTCTGGGTATTCCAATTTTTGTAGTTCTTGGAGGTCTGGGTTTACTTCTATTTTTTAATAATGGCGTACCTACGGCATCTATACCGGTTGAAATATTTAGAATAGTTACTAATCCGGTGCTACCGACTATTCCACTTTTTACACTGGCCGGATATATATTGGCTGAAAGTGGAGCAAGTAAACGGATGATAAGATTGTTTAAGGCATTATTTGCGTGGATGCCTGGAGGTCTGGCTATTGCTGCAACATTAGTCTGCACATTTTTTACAACATTTACCGGTGCTTCTGGAGTTACAATTTTAGCCTTAGGGGGGATACTTCTACCGGTACTTATTAATAGCGGATATAAAAAGAAATTTGCAATAGGACTACTAACGGCTACAGGTAGTCTGGGTTTACTATTCCCGCCTAGTTTACCTATGATTCTTTATGGAGTATTTTCAGGGACATCAATTGCAGCCCTTTTTAAGAACGGGATACTACCGGGGATACTTCTTGTTTTATTCATTGCAGTTTTTAGCATGATAGAAGGAATCAAACACAAGGTAGAAAAAGTACCATTTAAGATAAAGGAAGCATTTCTTGCTTTAAATGAATCAAAATGGGAAGTGGCTATCCCCTTTGTAGTTCTTTTTGGAATATTTGGTGGATACACGACATTAGTGGAGGCAGCGGCTATAACTGTTGTTTATATATTTATAGTTGAATCTTTTATTTATAGGGATATGAATTTATTTAAAGATTTTCCTAATGTTCTTTTAAAATGCGTAATATTGATAGGTGGAGTATTAATTATAGTTGGTGTGGCTATGGGTCTTACTAATTTTATAGTAGATGCTGAGGTTCCGGCGATGATAACTACCTGGGCTAAGGCAAATATACACTCGCCATTAGTGTTTCTTCTATCACTAAATATAATTCTTCTTATTGTTGGATGTATGATGGATATTTTTTCAGCACTTGTTGTCGTGGTTCCCTTAATAAAACCTTTAGGTCTTGCCTTTGGAATTGATCCTGTTCATCTGGGAATAATTTTTATTGCAAACTTAGAATTAGGGTATCTTACACCTCCGGTAGGGATGAACCTGTTTTTATCTGCATATAGATTTGACCAGCCCGTTATAGAGGTTTACCGTTGTACTTTCAAATTTCTACTATTATTATTTATAGCGGTTCTTATCATAACTTACTTTCCATATTTTATAGGTATGATTAAATAGGGGCACATTCCATTTTACTACCTTTAAGGATAGTTCTTGGCGAACGAGCATTACAGAAAAATGGCAGCAGTGAAAGCACTGTTAGTAAATTTGAAACAGAAATACTCCTGAGTTTCCCAATTAGTGCGGTTTTTTATCAAGCCTCAAAGCCGAAAGAAATTCCATAGGGAAATAATTCCATAATCCTGATGTAAATTGGTAAGATACATTGGGAGGTAAAGAGATAGAGGCAGGAAAAGAATGTCTAGTAGAGAAATCGTATTCAAGAAAACTGGATCCATATAGGAATAAAATTTTAGAATGGTTAGAAAAAGATTTAACAGGGGTACGTATTTTTGAAGAATTAACAAGTTTAGGGGTAAAGACTGGACATTCTACAGTGAAAGATTATATAGCAGATATTAAAAAGAGAGAAGATATTTTTGTTAGAATTCACACAAAGCCAGGAGAAGAGGCTCAAGTTGATTTTGGTTATGTAGGTCTCACATTAGATAATAATGGTAAAAGAAGAAAGACATGGATATTTAACATGAGATTAAGTTATTCTAGAAAAGATTATTATGAAAAGGTATATAACCAGAGAGCAGAGACTTTTATAGAATGTCATATTAATGCATTTAATTATTTTGGTGGAGTTCCAGAATATGTAAAGATAGACAATTTAAAGGCGGCTGTGTTAAGATCTAGTTTTTATGAGCCAATCTATCAGAGTTTGTATAAAAGTTTCGCAGACCATTATGGATTTAAACCTATTTGGGATGAGATTAGGAGAGGAGGAAGTTAAAAGGTAAGTATTCAGTGAAAGCCCTCTATTTTTTAATTCCCCCTTAATAAAGGGGGTTAGGGGGTTGTTTAATTACAAGTTTCAGTTTGCTAAATAATATTTTATGGTTAAGTCCTCTTACACAAAATTTCAATTTTGGATTATAATAAACATTCATAACAACAACCCCCTTGATCCCCCTTAACAAAGGGGGAATACAATCCTCACGGCTTTCACTGACTATTTACGTTAAAAGTAAGAAGAAAAAATAATTATTCTTAAGGATTTACTAAAAATAGGTCGCTGTCCCTAATTATCATAAAAGTCGCTGTCCCCTTTAATTGCCTTTAATTATATTTATTTGTTATGGGGATTCTTCTATCTTTTCCAAATGCTTTGGGAGTGATTTTTATACCTGGGGGAGATTGCCTTCGTTTGTATTCGCTTTTATCCACCATTTTTAATACCTTATATACTGTTTTCTCGTTAAATCCATATTTTATAATTTCTTTTGCTTCTTTATCTTCTTCAATATAATATTTTAATATAGGGTCCAATTCCGGATAAGGGGGTAAGGTATCGCTATCTTTTTGATTGGGTTTTAATTCTGCTGTTGGTACTTTAGTTAGTATTCTTTCCGGGATAATCTGACTGTTTGTATTTTTAAATTTGCATAATTCATAAACCAAAGTTTTTGGGACATCTTTAATCACGGCAAATCCACCGGCCATATCTCCATATAATGTAGCATATCCTGTACTCATCTCAGACTTATTACCTGTGGTTAAAACAAGCCATCCGAATTTATTTGATAAAGCCATAATAATATTACCGCGAATTCTTGCTTGCAGGTTCTCTTCGGTTATATCTTTTTTTAAATTAGAAAAAACTGGATTTAAATTTTTTATATATGTTTCAAAAATCTCTTGGATAGGGATATTTAATAGTTTCACCCCCAAGTTTTTTGATAATTTTTCAGCATCTTCTCTTGATTCAATAGAAGAATATTTTGAAGGCATGAAAACTCCAATTACATTTTCTTTCCCAAGGGCATCAACGGCTAAAGTACCTACTAAAGATGAATCAATTCCACCACTTAAAGCAACGACAACCTTTTTAAAGTCATTTTTATTAACATAATCTTTAAGTCCAAGCAATAAAGCATTATAAACCTCTTCAGCCAAACTTAGTTTTTCAAATTTTTTTTCGGGTAAGGGTAATTTATTTTCCTTTTCGCCTAACGGGATATCATAGAAAAGTAAATCTTCTTTAAAGCATTCACTCTGAGAAATTATTTTTCCATTTGGATCAACAATCATACTACCGCCATCAAAGATAAGTTCATCCTGACCACCCACCATATTTATATAAGCAATAAAAATTTTATTTTCCTTTGCTTGCTTTTGTATTACTTTTTCTCTTTCATGAACTTTACCGGCATGATACGGTGAGGCGTTTAAAACAAATAAAACCTTTGCACCGGCTGATGCTTCTAATTTTAAAGGCCCATCTTCATGCCAGATATCCTCGCATATAATTATACCACAAGAAATCCCTTTTATATTAAATGTAAAAGGGTTATTTCCAGACTTAAAATATCTTTGTTCATCAAATACGCCATAATTTGGTAGATATATTTTATGGTATATGCCTTTAATTTTACTTTCTGATATTACTGCCGCTGAATTATATATATCTTTCCCAACTTTATCTACAAATCCAACAACAGCCGTTATGTCTTTTGTCCAAACTGTTATTTCTTTTAGTTCATTTAAATTATCTCTGATAAAATTTGACTTTAGTAGTAAATCCTCGGGTGGGTATCCAGTGATAGATAACTCTGGAAAAACAACAATATCTGCTTTAATCTCTGTTGATTTAGAAATATTTCCTTTTATCTTCAGGCAGTTTCCTTTTAAATCACCAACTATTGGATTTATTTGAGCAAGGGCTATACGCATAATACTCCTTCTCATTGCATCGTCCCATATGAAATGGGACGCTACATATACAACATTTTTCTCACAATGGAAGTGTAAATTTTATAACAATCTATTACTTCTTTTGTGCTCACAAACTCATTTGCAGAATGTGCTTCTTTAATGCTTCCCGGGCCAAGGACGATAGTGTCTATTCCCAGCATATTTCTAAAATGAGATGCTTCTGTCCATCCTCTTTTTCCGGATATTATTACTTTTCTTTTCGTCCCTTCAAAAACTACTTCTTTCAAGATTTTTATAAATTTAGAATCTTTTTCTGTTTCCATTGGTTCTTGTAGTTTTATTATTTCAAAATCAGCATCTTTAAATTTTTTTATCAGGTTTTTAATTTCATTTAAGACATCTTTTGATTTATAAGGAGGGAAGATTCTGATATCAACTGACCCTTCACCGTAATCTGGAACCCTGTTCGGTCTGTCTCCTCCTTTTATTACCCCAAGGTTTATAGAAAATGGACCAAGTAAATTATGTTTTTTATATTTTTTTAAGAAAGATTTAATTTTTGTTACAAGATTAAAAAGTCTTTCAATAGCATTTATTCCATCCCAAGGGATACTACCATGAGTAGCAACCCCATATGTTTTTAATTTTAAAAAGATTATACCCATATGTGCTCTTACAATTTCGAGGTCCGAAGGCTCTCCGACAAGAGCATAATCAAACTTATATCCTTGTTTTATTACCTTTTCAACTCCTAATCCACCTGTTTCTTCATCAACAGAGATTAAAATGTTTAAAGAACCTCTTTTTGGTGGATTTTTAGAAATTTCTTTTGCAACGGTTAATATAGCCGAGAGACCACCCTTATCATCACAGGAACCTAATCCATAGATTTTATTGTTTTTCTCTACTGCTTTTGGAATAGATTTTCCAAAAGGATTAACTGTATCAGCATGGGAATTTAAACATATTGAAGGTGAGCCACTTCCTGTTTTTGCAAGAATATTAAATCTATCTTTTTCCAGATAAATTCTTTTTGGGCTAAATCCAAAAGATTTTAATTCTCTTTCAATAAATTCCATTATCTTCTTTTCATGACCACTTACACTTTCTATATTTACTAATTTTTTAAGTAAATTTATGCAGTATTTTTCCATTGATTAATTTTCCTTTACTACTTTGTTTCTAAGAACTCCTATTTTTTCTATTTTCGCTTCCATTATATCCCCTGGATAGACAGGCGAGATTCCTTCAGGAGTTCCTGTTGAAATTATATCTCCAGGCATGAGTGTTAAATATGTAGTTATATACTCAATGATTTCAGGTATTTTAAATATCATAGTTTTAGTATTATTCTTTTGTCTGATTTTACCATTAACTCTTAATTCAAGATTCAAATTATGTGGATTTTTTATTTCATCTTTTGTAACAATCCAGGGACCTATTGGACAGAATGTATCAATACTTTTAGACCTGAACCAGGGTTGTGATGCCTTAAAATCCATATTTTGCACATTTCTTGCCGTAACATCGTTTAAAATTGTATAACCAAAAACATAGTTAAAAGCATTTTTCTTTTTCACATTTGAAGCCAGTTTCCCGATGACAACCGCTAATTCAACTTCATGATCAATTCTTACATTTTTTGGATCCATTTTAACGAGAAATTTTTTATAAACAACATTTTCATCCGGCCCTATTACTGAAGAATTTGCTTTTTCAAAAATAATTGGTTCTTTTGGGACAGGAGCATTTTGTTCTTTTGCATGTGATGCGAAATTTCTACCTAAGGTAATGATTTTTCCTGGAATTATAGGTATCAATAACTTTACTTTCCCTTTTACAATCCAATCTTTTAATAAATTAGAATTAACTACCCATTTCTGTAAGTTTTTTAATATATCTAAATCAATCAAACCGTTTTTTAGATAATCTACTATATTATTGTAGGTAAGGATGTCTTTTTTAAACCTAATTAAATAATATGATCTTAACGCTAAGGCTAAATCTATAACTTCCCCATTTAATATAATTCCTGGTTTTGATTCTATCTTGCTTTTATACGAGATTATTTTCATAGTAATATTATAAAGATAATTTTTAGATAATTCAAGGAAATATTTGGAAATATTCGGGGTTGTTCAAAAGTGTAAATGAATAATCACGCGAATTATATAGAAGATAGTAAAAAACGCGTAATAAAACCGCGTGATTTCAATCCATCAGGAAACATTATAATGCCTGAATATTCAAGCATAATAAACAATCATGCGGTAAATTCGCGTGATTAGGCCTAATCACGCGTGTGAAAAGGAATAGAAAAAGTAATTAGAAGATGGAAATAGTGCTTGACGAATTGGTTGTTTTGGTATATATTGTTTAGTGTAAGTAACAGAATTTATAAATTCTGGTGCAATGAGGGTGGAAAATGTGAATTTTAAGTTTTTTGAGAACCTTGGAAGGCTTGCCGAAAGCGACGAGAGAACTAAAAGTTGATACAGCGGCAATAATTACCGAAGACGCGGAAGGCAAAATCTAATATCCCCCTTTATTAAGGGGGAATTAAAATTAAGAGGGAATTAAAAATATGGAAATCAAACCTTTTAACCATGGCCTTGCATTAGATGGTTATCATTGCGTGACTAATTCATTGGCAAAAATATTTCATTTCAATAAACATCCACTTTCAGAAGATATGCTTTTGGGTCTGGGTGCGGGGATGGGATTTATTTACTGGCGGATGAAAGGAAATCCAAAAATCGGGATTTCAGAATTTGTTTTTATCGGCGGCAGAGGAAATATTAAAAATTTTTTCCAGGATATTGAGAAAAGGACTGGAGTCAAAATTATAGTTAAATCCACTGCAAGTGAAAACAAGGCAGAAGCAGCTATTATTGAAAAACTCCAAAACAAAGAACCAGTAATGGTTTATGGCGACATGGGATTTCTTCCCTGGTTTGATTTTCCTAAAGATTACCATTTTGGAGGACATTCTTTTGTTATTTGTGGCTATGATGGTAGGGATCATGTTTTATCTTCGGATATGGATCCGAAGGCAAGCGGATTAAAGAAGGGTTTTTATTATCCAATATCATTAGACCAACTTAGAAAAGCAAGAGGTTCAACCTATAAGCCGTTTCCTCCCAGAAATACCTATTTAGAATTTGATTTCAAAAATTATCATTATCCAAAAACCGAAGATATTTATTCAGCAATAAAACAAACCGCCGAATTACAACTTAATCCGCCAATTAAAAACATAGGAATAAAAGGAATGAGGCATACGGCGAAAGAACTAATGAAATGGCCAAATATTTTTAAAGATAAAGAGTTAAGGAAGAATTTATTTGGTCTATACATCTTTATTGAAATAGGTGGAACAGGTGGGGGGTGTTTTCGTTATATGTACTCGCGCTTCTTAAAAGAGTCAACGAAAATTACCGGAAATAATGAATTAGAAAAGGTATCTAAAATGATTTATGAGTCGGGACAAATGTTTACAGAAGTTGGTTTATTGTTCAAAGATGCTGAAACAAGTAAAGACATAAAAGAAAGAATAAAAATTGCCAGCGAAAAGTTTAACAAAATTGCCGATATGGAAGAAAAAGCATTTGATTATCTTTCAATGGAATTAAAATAAAACGAAGCGAGGTAAATAAAATGCAAGTCCAAGAAAGGATAAAGAAACTGCTTGAAAAAGCAGAGAAGCCAAAGGAATTTACAAAAGGATTACAGGAAATCCTTAAATCCAATGTGGATAAAAAGGCAACAAAGAATTACCAAAGGATCATTCCAGAGGCAGGGAAATTTTATGGAGTTCCTTTTCCTATTTTGAGAGCAATAGATACCGAGATAGAAAAATTTATCCAGAAAGAACCAATAAGAGCGAGGCTTTTATTAAAAACTATCTGGAATGAAAGTTCCTTTGAAGCAAGACAGATAGCAGGAAAAAGTTTAGAGAAGTTTGGATCAAAGAATCCAAAAATTTGTTTAGATTTTATCTCTTCGGTTTTGCTCGATCTTGATAACTGGGCTGTTTGCGATAACCTGGCTATATTTGGAGTAGAACCGATAGTGTATTCCAATCCTGAACTTATTTTGCCACTCTCTGAAAAATGGATGAAGAACAAAAATAAATGGATCAGACGTTTTGGAGTAGTAAGTTTACGAGGATATAAAAAGGTTGAAACTACGGATAAAGTCTTCAAGATTCTTGATACAGTTATGGAAGATAATGAGAAAGACATAAAGAAAGCGGTATCATGGATTTTGAGAGAAATCACAAAGAAAAATCCAGATGAAGTAGTAAAATTTTTACTGAGATGGGCTAAAGCAAATCCAAATAAGGATACAAAATGGATAATTAAAGATGGAATGAAAAAGTTGAGCAACGATAAACAGAAAAAGATTTTGAGGAATGAAAATGATTAAAAATCCAAAAATACAATGTGATGATATTTTAAAAAAACTTAAAAGTTTATCCAACCCTAAAAATATTGAAGGAATGGCTCGGTTTGGAATTAATCCTAAAAATGTTTTTGGTGTTTCTATTCCTAATTTAAGAAAACTTGCCAAAGAAATCGGGAAAGATCATATTTTGGCCCAAAAACTTTGGGATTCTAAAATTCATGAAGCACGAATACTCGCCAGTATGATTGATAAATCTGATTTGGTAACCAAAAAACAAGCAGACCAATGGATAAAGGATTTTGATTCCTGGGATGTTTGCGATCAAGTATGTCTGAACCTATTTGATAAAACTTCATTTGCTTTTGAAAAAGCAATCGCCTGGACAAAGAATGAGCCGGAGTTTGAAAGACGCGCAGGATTTACTCTTGTGGCCTGCCTTGCTCTTCAGCATCATCACAAACTTTCTTCCGATGAAATTTTTTCCATACATAAAAAAATATTCAACTGACAAAAGAAATTTTGTTAAAAAAGCAGTTAATTGGGCATTGAGACAAATTGGAAAACGAAATGTTAATCTGAATAAAAAGGCAATAGAAACTGCAAAAAAAATATTAAAAATGGATTCAAAAATTGCAAAATGGATTGCTTTTGATGCTATCCGAGAATTAACAAGTAGCAAGATACAAAATAGATTAAAAAGATAAAAATGTTTATTTAGTTTACTCCAAAGAATGGTAGCCGCAGGCTTTAGCCTGCGTTTCGCCGACTTATCCTCGTCCCAACTTCCGCAGTTTTAGTTTAAAAGAGTCAAAAACAGGATACTTTTTTGAAAAAAAACCATTAAAATTAAAGGATTTATATTTCAGATTTGTAAAATAGTGATAAAAAAGTGTTGAATAGAGAAGATTTCTCTTGACAAGATATTGAAAATGTTGTAAAATTAAAATATGTATATCAGAGAATTAAAAATCAAGAAAAACAATATGCTCTACAAATACTACAAACTTGTGGAAACATTTTCAACTTCTTCTGGACCAAGACAAAGAGATATTTTAAAGTAGCAAAGAAAGATTGGAAAGACATTGTTTCTTTAATTCATAATAAGATTCAAGGACAAGAATCATTGGTTCAAGCGAAAGAAGAATTAATTAAAATAGCAGAAGAGATAACAAATAAGATAAGGTTAAAAGAA
>JBDRBU010000069.1:0-8004 GCA_043822305.1 Candidatus Firestoneibacteriota bacterium | reverse complement strand
CAAGCTGAACCAAAAACAGGAGAAAATCTTATAAATGTTGATGACATATCAAGCGGTTCAATTACTCCTGATAAACTTGACAGGTTATATTGTGAACAAACTGGCGCCAACTGTCCCACGTTTTTGGATTTCCAATTTGATGTTATAACTGCCATAGAGTCGGTGACAACAAGCACATCTGGTGAAGGTAGTTTAGAAGTTAATTGTCCTGCTGGAACAAAATTAATTTCATGTGATTTTAATTATGAAAATATACAAACAAGCGACTCTGTTGTACATTCAAAAATAACTGTTTTGCCAAATGGTGCTAACGGTTGTGTTGCTAATTGGAACAGAGGTACTGCAGTTAATGTAAATAACGAAATAATTGCTTATTGCTTGAGTTTGAGTGTTTGATTTTTCCTAACCCTCTCCCTATCCCAATAAGGATTATGACATTTCGGGCATACTCTAGGATGAGACTTCTTCTTCGGAATCCATTTGTGACCGCATCTCAGGCATTTATAGCCTTCTACTGTGAATTTGACTTTCGGCATCTTCAACCTTCAGAATTTACTATATAATATGATATTTAGCGATAAGCTTATAAAGCTTAATGTCTTATTATATAATATATTATTTTAAAATAAGATTATTATGGATTTTACACTCTTCCCCCAATTCACAACATACCTCCTCTGGGAACTTAGAATTTACCTCATAATAGGTTTTTTGATATATTTTTGGATATTGGTTGTGTTGCCGATGTGGGAGAGTAGGAAGAAATTAAAAGATAGGAAATAATGTGATTATATGAAGAATAATGTTCCAGTATTCGTTAAATGGGCAGGCGGAAAAAAACAGTTATTGGAACAACTTAAACCTTTGTTTCCGAAAGAGATAGAAAGGTATTTTGAACCGTTTGTTGGTGGTGGTGCAGTAGCTTTCTTCATTATAAAGAATTATAAACCTAAAGAAATTCTAATATCAGATACAAACGAGGAGTTGATTAATGCTTATAATGTAATCAAAAACAACGTAGATGAACTAGTTGTTGTTTTGAATAAATACAAATCAAACCACAGTAAAGAAAATTATTACAAGACCAGGGCAGAAAATCCTATTGTTCTTTCTGATGTTTCAAGGGCTGGAAGATTCATTTATTTGAATAAGACTTGTTTTAACGGTCTTTATAGAGTTAATTCAAAAGGACAATTCAATGTCCCTATTGGAAGCTATAAAAACCCATCTATAGTTATGGAGAAGAATTTGAGAGAGATATCATCTCTTCTAAAAAACGTCAAAATTAAAGTGATGTCCTTTGAGAATATATTAAAATATGCAAAGAAAGATGATTTTGTTTATTTTGATCCGCCTTATTATCCTTTATCAAAGACATCAAGTTTTACTACTTACACAAAAGACAAATTTTTAGAGAAAGAGCAAGAGAAATTAGCAGAAGTGTTCAAAGAACTAGATAGAGTTGGTTGTAAGGTTATGTTATCAAATAGCGACACAGACTTCATTAAGAATTTATACAAGAATTATGATACACGATTTGTCAAAGCAACAAGGATGATAAACCGTGATGCCAAAGGTAGAGGAAAGATTAACGAGATTGTTGTTGTAAATTATAAAAACAGTAGTTCCATCTAAAATTCTTTTTAATAATCCGGTAAGCCTAAAACACTTAAAGGTAATTTTTTAAAATAATAGTTACACCCAACAGATTTTATGTATTTCATTGTATCTTCATATTCCGGTTTTTTATACCAATCATTAAGAATGTAAATATATTTCACTTTTATGTTAGTACCTTTGAATAATTTTTTATATTGTTTTAATTTAAAATCACAAGTTTGTAATTTTTCATCAACAGAACCGGCTCCATGTTGAAATTTCATTTCAATAATGTAAAGAGTTTTATCCTTCAATATCAGAATAGTTTCATCTGGAAGTAATTTTTTAGATAAAATATTTTTCCAATTTATTTTTTCTTCTTCGAGTAATCCTGAATATAAACCATATTTTTTATAGAACTTTCCAATTAGATTATTTTTAAAATATAAATCATTATCTTTAACCTCATAATTATTTAATTTATTAAAAATCACTCTTAAATCAACTCTACTTTCAAAAGCAAGTCCGTGTTTGTTAGTGGTTGCTCCGCCCTTTCCTCCCTTTATCATAACAAAAAAGTATTTTCAAAACTTATAAACATTAAATTCAATCATCCAGATACCAAAGCGATTTCAAATTTTTAACATATTTTTTACTTTTTTTATTTTCTAGATTAACGTATTTTGCTATTGGTGGTTGACCATTTGACACACTCATACATAGATTATCTATTTCTTTAGGATTGTCAATAAACTCCCTTACCCAACCTTGAAAAAATAGAGTTGGTGGGTCAAACATGCTTTCTTTATTATAACCATATTCCTGTTCTATTATAAATAATTGAATAAGTATTCCACTTATCACAAGAGGGTTTAATGAATGCTTGAAATCCTCCTTTCCAAGAGTTTTCAATTCGTTTTCTGGATCTTTCCCGTAAAAAATGTTATCAAAAGCTAAGAGTAATTCTTTCTTTAAATCCGGTCGACTTCTTACTCTCAGATTCAAATCAATTAAACCTCTTAAGTGGTTTGGACGAAATTCTCTATTTCCCTCCTTTAACCATATCTGAAAATTCTTCTTTAAATCATAGTCTTTGAATCTTTTAGAAAGTTTTGATGGACGAAATATTTGAATTTCGATATTATCTTTCTTAAAAACAGTTTTTTTAAGGTCAAAGGATAATCCCTTCACGATCTTAAACATTCGATCCTTGTCCATAAATTAATATTATATAACACTATAAATAAAAGGTGATGATATGGGCTCAAAGATGAATTACGCTAAAGGCAGACAAGCCATGCGTAGAATGAGTGATGGTAAAAAGAAGGCGTTTGCTCAAAATATAATAATCAAGGACGGTAGAGGTAGATATCCAAAATGTTTTGAAATTCTACCATATCAATGGTGTCCTAAAAAGGAAGAGATTCCAGAAGACCCAAAAAATGTCCCAGAGACATGTAAACTATGCCAAGAATTTGTAAAAAGTAAATTCTTTAATGAGCATTTTGCGAAGCAAACTCAAATAGAACGCTTAAAACATATGAAGGAATCCGGTCTCCCAGTTACGATTGAAACCACTATTGAGAAAAAGGATGATAAATGGGATGAGGATGAGTAATGGTTAGAAACCCCGACCCCAAGAGATGAAGAGTGAGATGACGAATAAGAGCTAGTAGTTATGTTTTTATCTTATAAAAACAATAAAAAACAATGAAAATTAAAAATCAGAAAGAAATTCTGAAAAACAAAACCGAATTCTATGAAATTTTAATAGAAAATACTAGAAACTATGAAGGAAAATTTAAAGAAATAGTAATACATTCTCCAAAAATTTATAATTTGCTTTGTGAACTAATTGAATCTAATAGGTTATCTAAGAAATATAGGAATTATGTCTGTTCAGCGATTGCTTATTTCATCCTACCGAAAGACATTTTCCCTGAAAATATTTTTGGTGCCAAAGGGTATATTGATGATATATATTTAAGTTTATACGTTTTGAAGGAAATTGAAAAAGAATACGAGATAGAGGAAATATTAGATCACTGGAAATATGATTTAGATTTGCTTAAAAAACTGTTAGAAAGGGACTTTAAATTAATAGACGAAGAATTTGGGTACATTTTAACAGAAATACTAGAATATGTTGGAATAAAGTAATTATTTCTTTGAAATAGAATTACTGTGTTTATATTTATTAATAATATAATCTGATGAAAATTCTTGAGTCCAATTGAACATGTTTAACACTAATTCTTTTACTCTTTTTCTATAAGGTTTTGGATCATCCATTAAAGCATTATGTAAAATATGAGAATATTTTCCAAAGAGGGTTTCATTTTCAATGATTGAACTTTGCCATAAAAATGCATCAGAAAAAATGAAGTGTCTTTTTAATTTATTTCTTAAATTTGATTTAGGTTCTTTTTCATCTAAACCGAAAAGAGCCATATCATGTTCAACTTCAGGCAAATTAAATCTCTTTTTTAAGACATTTTTCAAAAATTCATCTGGTGAATTAGAAAAAGGAAAATCCGTTACTAAAATGTTTTCTGATTTCTTAACAAAGATATTCTTATCACACGCGTTAATTTTATTAGAATTCATTATTAGTTGATCTTTAATATCATTAAAATTATCGACATTTTCACATATTTTTTTAAACGTTTCATCAGTTACTTTAATAGAAGTTTTAAGTATTTTAATAACATTTGATAAATCCTCAAATGTAAGATGATCCATTGATATTGCTTCAATATTTGAATCTTTAATTAATCCTAAACCAGAATTAGTTATATTTGCACTACCAAGTAGAATTTCCCTTTTATCTTTAACTAGTACTTTAAGATGTATATCATTATTTACATAGAGATTGTAATTTCTTTTCTTTAGATAGTTGTATATTTCTAAATCAGAAACTCCAGAAACAATATCAAATATTTTCCATCTAACAATGATTATAATTTTGACTTTTAACGGTACGTTTTCTATTATTTTTTTGAGTGCTGCGATCTTTATGAATGGACATATTATTATTAACTCACTTTCAACATTTGAAATAAAATTAAAAAATGATTTATATGTTTTAAAAAAATCTAGCTTTGACATAATAATTATATTTTTCCTAATTTTCTTATTTTATTTATAATTATTTGAATTTCTCCAAGTTTTTCATTTTCTACTTCAGCTAACTTGAAATTTTCTTTGAGTTTAATTTTAGACAATTCAGCATACGCTGCTTCTAATGCCTGAATTAGATTTCTGTCATTAATTCTACTTTGTAGATCAGCTTTAACATCACCAGTGTTCTCCCCTTCAAACACTCTATCTATAAAAGTTTCATCTCCCTTATCAATAATATATCCAAAATCTCTTGCAGTACTATTTCCAGCAGAAGCCTGTTTAATTATAGCCTCTCTATTTTTATTCCCACAAATTGCTTCACTAAATTTGTTTGCTTTTTCATCTTCGAATATGAACAAAGTCTCATCAAAATCAAAAAAATCTCTTACTGATTTCTTTTTCAACATCTCATCAATTATAGAGAATTTATTTTCTAAATCACTATCTTTAGAAATATCTTTAATTTGAAGATATATTCTATAATTTCTCAGTCTTATTTTAACTTCAGTTATTTTCAAAGAATAAAGATTTGCAATTATTTTTGCTATTTTTGGATTATAAGTAAAATTATCTGATATATTTTCACGTTTGTTTTCTTGACATAACTCCATCATATACCTTTTATAAACATTAAAAGATGCTGGTAATAAATCCCATCGCATAATAGAGCCATGATGACGTAAACCTAATATAAAATCAATTTCTTCAGAACTATTTTCAGACAAATCAATACAATCTATTTTTTTTATTTGTTCAAGAATTTTAGTGGATAAGGTGTGCAGTTTAGTTCCATTTTTATGATTAATCAATAATAATTTTATTGCACTTATCCTTCTGTTTCCTTCCACAACTACATATTTAGATTTAATTTTCTTAACAAAAATATTATCTACTTGAGCAAAACCGTTTGATTTAATAGAATCTGCTAATTCCCTAATTTCATATGTTCTATATTGCATTAATCTAAAAGTTTCATCTTGTATTTCTTTATCTTCAAATTTATTTTCTGGAGTAATTTCATCTGGGTGTTTAGAAAAACGAGGATTATTTGGATCCAATAGTAAATTTTCTATGTCTATTTTAATTTTTTTGAGACTTAACGATTCAATTCCAACCATTTAAACACCGCTTAATTTGAAACTATACACATTAATATCATCTTTTACTATATAAATCATACTTTTTAAGAATTTAAATGGTAATGGCATATTGTCAAGATTTAACTGTCTTTCAAATATTTGTTTTTCATGTTCTTCAATATTAGAATTATCCTTTATATCCTTCAAAATATCAATAAAATTATTACAGAAATGAAAAATTTCTTCATTTACGTAACATCCTTCATAACCACCTAAAATTAATGGAAATTTGAGTAAGTAATTGGAATGCTCATTGTTATTGAATTCCTTTTTAATAAACTCTTTATTATAACAATTTTCTATAAATTCTAAAAAACCTTTTGGATATTTATTTATTTTATTAAAAATTATATATTTGAGACGTTCTACAGTTATTTTCTTTTCTTTTTCATCGAATGCTTTTTTAAGAGCGCTGAAAAAATCTTCTCTAAAATCCCTTTCTTTAAAATAATAATCATTTTCCAGGATTTTCATTTTTTTAAATAAAACAAATTTATGATTTTGTTTATAATATTCTTTTATATTATTTGATAGCATGTTAAAAACATTAATATATCTATCTCTGTCCTCTGATGTAATAAATAATAATTTCCATTTTCCTTTATTTGAAGTTGAATTAAATAATAAAATTGAATTCTTTTCAAAATCATTTTCCAGGATTTTCATTTTTTCAAGATGATATTTTTTTATATCATACTCTTTCAATATTTTTTTAATTTTTTCTTTGAAACTCTCTAAATCGAAGTAATTTTCACTTATAATTTCAGGTTCCAGAAAATCTGAAATATCAGCAAAAAGCCATCTATTGTCTATTCTATATTTAATGTTTGGAAGATCATCAATTAATTCTAAAACATAAACATCATTTTCATCTCTTATTTTTGGATTTCGAACTACCCTACCAACACATTGCATATAATAAAGAAGTGATTTAGTTGGTATAGTCATGACAACGGTATTTATGCTCGGGTCGTCATAACCCTCACTAAGAACTTGACAATTTATCAATATTGATGATTTCTTTTTTTTATGCCTTTTTAAATATTCTTCATTTTTAATATTTTCTTCATTTTCATCTCCACCTAAGATATAACCAACATGATCATATGGTTCATTTAGAAACTTATTCCTTTTTCTAATAACATTAAATATATTTTTAACATGTTTTTTTGAACTAGCGAAAACTATGACTTTTTTATATATATCTTTATTCTTAAAAATATTCTCTGCTATTGTTTGATTTCTTGCTTCAGTGTCAAATTTATCTAATTCAATATTATTTTTATCGGATAATTCTAAAGATGTGGCATTAATATTCATTCCTGTTTTAAGACTATGAAATTTAGGTTCAATTATTACATTTCTTTTAATTAGATCTCTAAATGTAATAGAATATGAAATCTTATCAAATTCTAATTTTGAGTCATCATTTCTGGTAGGTGTTGCAGTTAAACCCAAAATACCTATTTTTTTAGTAAAAAACCCTTTATACTCATTTGCTGCAGAGTGGTGTGCTTCATCGATAATCAATAATTTATATTCTTTCTTAATATCTTTATCAATTATTTTTTTTGCTTCATTTTTCATTCTAATTTCTAATATTTTTGTTATTTTATTAGAGAGTTTATATTCTTTTATATTCTCTTTTTTATTTAAAACATCTTCTGTTTGAGCTTTTAATTGTTTCAAATGGGTTATCCATATTGCACGTTTTGTTTCTGTTAAGAATCCGCTTTTAATAAGAGCACTTATAGCTTTCATAGCGGCAATAGTCTTTCCCCCACCGGTTGGAATTACTAATAAATTTTTGGATGTTGGTTCTTTAGTGAAATCATCTAATATGTTTCTTACTGCGTCGTCTTGAAATCCCCAATCTTGTTTCATATAAAATATTAAGTTTGATTATTAAAATATAGATAATTCCAACAATCAAAAATAACGAGTGGATGATTATTCACTGCCCACACCACTCACATCCGTCTTTGGCTTAGGCTCCCTTATACCTCATACCCCTTCCCATATTCAACCATCTTTGTTTTTGGCTTCAGGCGTCTGAAAAGACCAGGATGTTCTGTATGAATTGGGAAGATGATCTTTGGATCAATTGTTTCTAGAGTCCTCTTGAGATCTGGCCAGTTTGCAT
>JBDRBU010000068.1:0-19461 GCA_043822305.1 Candidatus Firestoneibacteriota bacterium | reverse complement strand
AAACTTGATAGTGTTTTAGTGGTAAAGATGGGGGTTTCACTTTTTCACCTATTTTTATTAAATCCAATAAAAGTTTCATATAGATTTTATATGAGGCAACGATACCTTATTTCGTATCGATTCTTATGTGAGGCAACAAGTATATCAATCAAAAAAATGGACCCTCATGGCCTTTAAATACTAAAAATGCATAGTCTGCCCGTCTAATGCGGGCAACTATTCCTAACCCTGCACCATTCACAAGGCTCAGGCACAGGACAAGTATTATTTATTTACACTATTGAAAGTCATAATATGGAAGAAATCTTAAATTTTATTATAAAAATAGATATCACTATATTTTATTTTATAAATAATAATTTAAAAAATCCTGTTCTTGATTTTTTAATGCCGATTATTACTAATGTAAAATACTGGATATTTCCTCTTTTGGTTGTTCTTGTGGTTTTATTTATATTTGGCAAGAAGGAGGTTAAAATCGCAATAATTTTAGGTATAATTGTGGTTGTTTTTGTCGACTTTTTTTGTTACAGAGTTGTTAAACCATTTATTGGAAGAATAAGACCGTTTTATGTCCTACCGCATGTGTATGATCTTGTAAATGCGGGTTATCTTTCATTCCCTTCTAATCATGCCGCAAACTCATTTGCTCTGGCTACTATTGTTACTTACTTTTCAAAAAAAATTGGAGTATGTTTTATAATTTTATCCTGCATCATTGGCTTTTCAAGAATATATGTTGGGGTGCATTACCCATTTGATGTAATTGGTGGAATGATTATAGGATTTTTATTTGGCGTATTAGGAATTTTAGTGTATAAAACGATTGAAAATATCCGCAAACAAAAAAAATAAATAAAAATATGAATAAACGAATAATAATATTAATCTTTCTTTCTTCCCTTATAATATTACTTTCATTATATATCTGCCAAATTATTAAAAGAATTTCCATAGAAGAAAAAAACAAAGTAGTTGAGATGGCCTTAGATTTTGAAGATTTAAAAAATCTAAGCGTTATAACAAAAACTGAAATACCAAAATTGCTGGATGTTTTTGAAAAAAAAGGCATAAACTCAATTGTTGTTAAATTAGACTCATTGGATGTTTTGCCAAAACATCGGGCATCAATAAGGAAAATAATAAAAATCTGCAAAGAAGATGAAAAAACCCTAAATGACATTTATGCCAAGACTGTGGTGATATTCGAAAATAATGAGATATTTAATAGTAAAACAGTAATAGCGAAAAACTTAAAAGTAGCCTTAGTTGAATTTTATAAACCAATTGGTTATGAAGGAATTCATGCGGAAAATTTAATAACCTTACATACATTTAAAGAAAACGAGATTTTTAAATACTCAAAAGATAAAATAATTAAAAGATTTTTAAGGGCTTGTGTGGAAAGGAAAATAAAAATTCTTTATGTAAAATTAAATTTTGGTTTTAAGGATATTCTGGGAGAAAATTTAGAGCTAATTGAAGATTTGAAAATAAATTTAATAAAATCAGGATTTGTGACAGGAAGAGTAGATGAAAATCCATATATATTAGGTTCTGATAAATATATTTGGTTTAAAAAAATCATATCTTTTTTAATTTCTATAATTTTCCCAATTTTTGGTTTTATAGTATCGTTAAAGATGAAAAGAATCCAGTGGAAATTTTTAGTTATATTAGTGTCTTCTTTTTGTGGAATAATTTTAATATCTGGATTATTGCCAAGTTCATTGTTTCTTATTAAAGTAGAGCAATATGCAGGGGCAAAATTGTCATTAGCGCTTCCTTCGTTTTTTATTTTCTTTTATCTTTTGTATCTTAATAAGGAAATTTTGAAAGCAACCCCTGCACCTTCTGGTGCGTGGGTAAAATTTTTTTTACCAATAATAATAAGTTTATTGGTTGTATTTTTTATTCTTATGATTTTAAGGTCTGGTAATTATAGTTTTCCGCTATTTCCATTTGAGGAAAATGTTAGAGAGTTTTTTGAAAATATTTTTGTGGCCAGGCCAAGACTAAAAGAGTTTTTAATTGGACATCCATTATTAATTTTTGGTTTGTATTTTTACTCAAAGACAAAAAATAATGTTGAAAAAATATTTTCTATTTTATTTATTAGTCTTGGATTTGTTGGTCAAACTTCCATGATAAATACATTTTGTCATCTTCATACTAATTTTATTATATCATTACTTAGAACAATTTACGGACTTATCTTAGGGGTTTTTATAGGGTATATATTAATAATATGTCAGAAAATCGCAAGAAAATCTTAATATTTGGTTATTTTGGATTTGGTAATACTGGAGATGAGTTAATACTTCTTTCTTTGGTAAATCATTTAAAAGATAATGCTCGTATTTCAGTTCTTTCGGCTAATCCTGAAAAAACATCGAACGAGTTTAAAGTTAAAGCAGTGAAAAGAAATAATGTTTTTGAATTAGTGAAAGAAATTTTTAGTAGTGAAATTTTACTGGGAGCAGGAGGATTACTTCAGGACAAAACGAGTAAAAAAAGTATTTGGTATTATCTGGGATTAATTTTTATTGGAAAAATATTAAATAAAAAAGTAGTTTTATTCTCTCTGGGTATTGGTCCAATAAATTTTTCATTAAATCGATGGTTAACCAAAAAAATATTAAAAAAGGTTGAGGTTATAACCTTAAGAGATATGGAATCTGCAGCCGAGTTAAAAAAAATTGGAGTAAGTAAAAAAATGATTGTAACTGGGGATGCTGTGTTTTCATTGGATTTTTCTGGGTATGAAAGAAAAACACATCGTTATTTTACCCTAGGTGTTATGTTAAGAAAATTTAAAAACTATAAATTTTTTGCAAAAGAGATTAAAGAAGTTTGCGATGATTTAAGTAAATTAAAAAAAATTGAATTTATTTCTTTTCCTTTTCAACCACCAGAAGATAATATTTTGCCTGGCAGAGTGATCGTTCTGCCAGATATGAAAAAATTAATATTAAAGATATCTTCTTTAGATATGGTTATTGGTGCTAGATACCATAGTTTAATATTAGCCTCGGTTTTTAATATTCCATTTATTGGAATAAATTGCGACGAGAAAGTAAAGAATTTTTGTGGTTTTTTGAAAACAGAATGTTTAGATTTAAGAAAAAATGATTTTAAAAAAAGATTAAAAAGTAGTATAATAAAACATATCGGTCAGGATGTAAAATACGATATTACCAAAATAAAACAAAAAGTTGAAGAGTCTTTTGAATTAATTGTAATATAGATTCTAAGGAGGATGAAATTGCAAATAAAGTTAGATAGAAAATTAGTCAGAATTATAAATAATATTATTGCTAAGCCTAAAGATACCAAGAAGTATATCCATTACTTAAATAAGACAATAATATTACAAAAAAATATAATGCATAAAAGAATTGATGAAAGTTTAAGATTAATTAAAACCAAAATTTGTAGAGGGGACTTTCATATTCACTCTACTTATAGTGATGGTATAGGTTCAGTTGCTGAAATTAAGCAGTATGTAGATGTATCTGGATTGGATTTTGCTTTTGTTACCGACCATTCTACTATAAGACAAAAAAGAGATTGTGAAAAATTTAAAAACATATGGTGGGGTCAGGAACCCGGTAGTGGTTTTCATCATTTAGGTATTATAGGTTTAAAAAATACTTTTAAACCAACAGGAGATTTTGTTAAAGATTACAAAAAAATAGAAAATCTGGGTGGTTTTGCCTTTATCCCTCATCCAACAGGTTGGTTTCCATCAGAAAGATATACAGATAAACAAATAAATTCTTTAAATAATCTCGGTAATAAGTTTATAATGGAAATAGTAAATGGTGCAAATAATATTTTTGATTGTTATGATATTACTGATGAAATGTCCATAAAACTTTGGGATAAGTTTTTATCACAAGGAAAAGAGGTTATAGCCTTGGGTAATTCAGATGCACATTCATCACAAAGTATAGGAGATATATGGAATGGAGTAGTTTGTAATAGATTAAATAAAAAAGATATAATAAATGCTGTAAAAAATGGAAAAGCATTTGTTTCAGATGCTCCTGTTATAGTTTTAAAAAGTGGAAAGTATTTAATGGGAGATAAGATATATTTAAAAAATAAAAACAAAATAAAAATAAATTTAACCTGTGTGGATAGTTTTGGATTAAGTTTAGTCTGGTTAATAAAAAACGGCAGGATATTTAAAGAGTATAAACTAAATGACGAAAAAGTTTTTAAAATAAATATAAACGATAAATTTAATGGATTAAATTCATACTATAGGGCAGAATGTTTTTCAAAAGATTTTAGAAAAGCATGGACTAATCCATTATATATAAGGAAAAAAGAATGAAACTGTTATTGCTTTGCGTTAGCCTTTTATTAGGCGAGACTTTTGAATTTGTTGAAAATTTTAATGCATTAGATTTTGATAAATGGGAAAAAATCTCAGGTGATTGGGTAGCCATAAATGATACATTAAAAGGGTCTGTATCTGGTGGCGATGGTTTATTGTTTTTAAAGGATAAAGTTTTTAAAGACTTTATTTTAGAATGCAAGATTAATGTAGAAAATAGAGAAGGAAGTATTGCTTTTAGAACTTTAGATAAAAATAATTCGTATATCTTGGTCTTTAGTCCAAAAATAAACAAGGACATTCAGGGGAGTTTACTTTTAATAAAGAGAATAAAAGGGAGAGAGACT
This sequence comes from Candidatus Firestoneibacteriota bacterium, assembly GCA_043822305.1. GTDB lineage: Bacteria > Oederibacteriota > D2-FULL-39-29 > D2-FULL-39-29 > JBDRBU01 > JBDRBU01. Next base: position 14,769 of record JBDRBU010000068.1, on the reverse strand, counting down.
TATTTCGCCGGAGCGGAACAGTATGTTCCTTTAAAGACTTGGATAAAAATAAAAATAATAACAGAAGGGAAAAAGATTGATATTTATTCAAATGATAATTTTGTCTTATCTGTTGAAGATGAAAATTTATCCGAAGGAAAGGTTGGGCTGCGGATCTTCGGAGATTTTTTATCTCCATCAATTGCTTATTACAAGGATTTTTCAATTAAGGTTGTAAAATGAAATGAAGAAAATGGTTTTTTTTAGAAGTGATATGCCTAATAACTTAGAGACAAAATGGATACTTTTATTGTTTACAATAATTGCTATACCGATTCTGATATTTGCTTTTTTTATTGCAATGGTTATAGGTGCTGTTTTGCTTCCAATAGGTCTGATACTTTTACCAAGGATGATGAAAAAAACATTCAAAAAACAAAAAAATGAAAAAATAATAGAAGTAACTAATTATGAATCTCCCCCACCATAAATGGCGGGGTATCTTCTCTGCAAGGAAAATATATTATTTATGGTGCCAATTCATCCCCGTCTCAAGAGACGGGGTATTCTTGGCACTCCCAGATAAACAAGTTACTAATAAGTGAAGATCTACAACTTTAAGCAGGATGGCTTTCTGGGGTGTGGATCAAAATTCTATTTTTAGTCATTAGAAAAAGTTTAAGAATGGAGGTAAAAATGCAAAAAAAGAATATAGGAAATTTTACCACAGAGGATAACTGGAGAGTCTTTAGAATAATGGCAGAGTTTGTGGAAGGATTTGATGAACTTTCAAAAATTACTCCTGCTGTTTCGATATTTGGTTCTGCTCGCCTTAAGCCGAAAGATAAGTTTTATAAAGTAGCAGAAGAGATTGGTAGACTCTTAGTTAAAGAAGGTTTTACTGTAATAACAGGAGGTGGTCCTGGCTTAATGGAAGCAGCCAATAAAGGTGCTTATGAAGGAAAGGGTAAATCTGTTGGATTGAATATAGAAATTCCACTTGAACAAAAGCCTAATCCATATTTAACTAAATATTTAAGTTTTAGATATTTCTTTGCCAGAAAGGTTATGTTTGTGAAATATGCGACAGCATTTGTGATACTGCCTGGTGGGTTTGGAACTATGGATGAATTTTTTGAGTCAATAACATTGATACAAACAAAAAAAATAAATCCTTTCCCGGTTATTTTAGTTGACAGAAATTACTGGACAGGACTTATTGATTGGCTAAATAAAAAAATGATAACAAGAGGTTATATAGATAAAGAAGATTTAAAAATATTTAGTCTAGTAGATAAACCCGAAGAAGTGGTTGAAAAAGTAGTAGATTATTGTCGAAAAAATAATATAGAGCATAAGAAACAAATACGCATTAAAAAAAATTCTTGATAACACCCAAAAATTATGTTATATTAGACTATAGTTAAGCATGTAGTTAAGCATCTTTAGATGCTGTTTAATGTACTCGTCTTAGTCGAGAAGTGAGGATTATTTTGGTGAAAAAAGTGAATTGGAAAATGGGATGTGTCCCCATTTCGACCCTACTATTTCTTCTTTTCTTGCCGGTTTTTTTATTTGCTTACGATACTTCTTCTGATTTATATAAATTTGGAGACAATCTTTATAAGGATAAAAATTATCAATTTGCTCTAGAACAATTTAAAAAAGTGATTTTAACATATCCTGAAAGTAAAGAAGCTGTAGATTCTAGTTTCATGATCGTAGAATGTTTATACAAGCAAGGAGATTACGAGAAAGCAATTAAAGAATATGAGAATATTATAAATAGATACACTTCTTTAGAATACAAAGATACTGTTTTATACAGGATAGGAGAATGTTACTATAGATTAAAAAATTATGAGAATGCCATAAAATGGTTTGAATTATTATCGCTTGAAAGTTATTTGTATGCTGATGCACTATTTTGGGTCTCTGAATCTTATTTTAATCTGGGTAATTATGATCAGGCAAGTAATGTTTATGAAAATATAATCACAAGTTTTCCAAACTATAAATTGTTGGACTATTCATGCTATTCTTTAGGTTGGTCATATTTTAAACTAAATAAATTTGAATCTTCTGCTAAAAGTTTTAGCGATTTAATTTTAAAAACACCCAAAAGTACTCTTTTAATTAGTGCGATATTTTGGAAGTCAGAATCATTATATCTGGCAGGTAAATACAGTGAGGCAATTATTTCTTTTGAGGAATTTTTAAAAAAAGCACCAACTCATAAATACAGTGATGCAGCTTCTTACAGGATAGGAGAATGTTTTTATAAATTAGGAGATTCTAAGTCAGCCTTAGATGCGTTTAATATCTTTCTCAAGGCTTATCCTGAAAGTATTTTGAGAAACGAAGTTAAATATTGGCTGGGTCTAGCGCATATCAATATATCTAACTATTCTTCGGCAGGCAATATTCTTAAAGAGATCAGTCAAAATTCCGAAATTTCAAAGGAATTGGGGTTAAGGGTAGAATATGCTTTAGGGTGGTGTTATTTTAAGCAAAAAAAATTCTGGGATTCAATAAAAAAATTAAATAATGTTATTAAAGAAGATGCTCCTGCACTTTTAAAAATTTATTCCTTATATTTGTCTGGTAATAGTTACTATAGTCTTGGCCGGTTTGAGGATGCTAAAAGTGTATATATTAAAATTTATAATGAATTTCCTACCAGTGAATTTGCAGATGATGCTTTATACTGGGTAGGTTGGTGTGACTATAAATTAAAACATTTGCCATATGCCGGAGAAAATTTTAAAAAATTACTTGAAAAATACCCGAACAGCGAGTGGGCCGCAGAAACACAGTATAGATTAGGAGATGTTTATTTTGCCATGAAGGATTATGCAAAAGCATTTGATTCTTATGAAAAAGTTTTAACAAACTTTAGTGCTTCATCCGTTGTTGTCGTTTCACAAATAGGAATTGCGTACTGTTTCTTTCAAGAAAAAAAGTTTACAACTGCACTTTTAGAATTTAAAAAAGTTATAGATTTGGATAAAAAAGAAGAATATTTTTCTGAAATAAACTATATGACAGGTAATTGTTTTTATAATCTTAAGGATTATGATTCTGCAATAAAATCTTATAAAAAAGTAATAGAAAAATTTAGTACAACTGAGGCTGGGGAAAAATCAATATATCAGACAGGTTGGTGTTATTATAATTTGAACGATTTCAACAAGGCTATAAGTTTTTGGTCACAACTAAATACTCCTGAGAGTGCTTACTGGATAGGAATCTCTTATTTTAGACAAGAAGATTTCTTAAAAGCTATTGAAAACTTTAAAAAACTTAAAAGTAGTTTTCCTAATAGTAATCTAATAGCAGATTCAATACTTAAAATAGGAGATAGTTATTATAATCTTAAAGAATATGAGAAAGCGATAGAACATTATCAGGAGGTTATTAATTCATTTAGTGATACCAAGTATGAGAGAGATGCTTTATATGGACTTTCCTGGAGTTATTCAAGACTAGGAAGAAATAATGAATCAATAGAGATATCAAAGAAGTTTTTAAAGAAGTTTCCAAAAGAAGAATTCTCTACAGAGGTTCAATTTAAAATAGCGGATTATTATTATAATAATAAAAATTTTAAAGAAGCTAGTTATGAATATGATAAGTTTATAAATGATTTTCCTAATTCGAATTTAATCCCAAATGCTTTTTTTAACAAAGGGGAATCTTTTTTAAATCTTAAAGAATATGGAAGAGCAGTAGAAAGCTTTAGAATTTTAATAGATAAATTTCAAAAGTCAAATTTGGCACCAAAAGCACAATTTAAAATTGCTAATATTTATTTTTTATTAGAAAGATATGAAGATGCTGCCAGTGAATATAATGAAGTAATTAATAAATATCCGGTAAGTGAATATGTGATTTCAAGCTCTTACAACGCTGGACTTTCTTTAAAAAAAATAAAAAAATACGATGAGGCCATAAAACAATTTCAATATGTAATTACTAACTTTCCCAGAAGTAATTTAGCAAAAGAAGCTAGTTTAGAGTCTGGAACTATTTACGAGGAAATAAAAAATTTTGAGTTAGCAATAAAATCTTATAGATTTGTTGTGGATAATTTTACTGATAAAGCGGTAGAATCTCAGTACTGGATAGGAAGCTGTTATTATAATTCAGGAGATTTTGAAAAAGCAATACAAGAATATACAAAGGTATTTGGTCTACCTGATGCAACTGATATATGGAAGATGACAACGAAAGCAAGGACAGCTGAATGTTACGAAAGATTAGGAAAATTTAAAGAAGCAAAAGCAATTTACAAAGAAATTATAAAAGAAAGCCCTAATAATGATTGGAAAGAATCTGCCAAGAAAAGATTAAAAGCCATGGAGGATAAATGAGATTTTTAGTAATAATATTTTTAGTGCTTACTCAAATTGTATATTCACAAGAATATAAAAAGGAAAAAGAACCTGTTTTTGTTTTACCTGATGTTATTATTACTGGTGAGAGCGAGATTAAAGTAGGTGTTGAAAAGAAAGAACTCCTTCCGGAAAATTATCCAATTCCGCCAAAAGAAACTCCATTGATGGAATTAGAATTTATAAAAGGACCATATTTATCTTCTGAGAAGAAAACACCAAGTTTAGAGGAAAAAGTTACAGGTAAAAACAACTTCGGAGAAATAACTACTTATTATGGTACTTATTCTAATTTTTATGGAAAATTAATTTTTGGTCAAAAAATGGATAGTTTTAATTATTTAATTAGTACTATAAAAGACAAGAAAGATTATTTTAGTTCTTATAGTGGGTATAATAATTTTTATATTTCTAGTGAGGCGAACTACACATTTGAAAAGATAGCCGAAGTAGGTTTTTCGCTGAATTATGATAATGAAATCCTTTATCAGCCAGCTGCTCTTACTTCCATTGATTATCAAAAATATTTTTATGGGATAAGTTTAAGAGGTTCCTCTGCTTTAAATGATAATTACAGTATATCATCAGGTCTTTCATATAACCATTCAGATTTAAATGGATTTAATTATAAAGATGATAGTTATGTAGCAGATATTGGGGCTAACTTTGAGATTATGATTAGCAATGAAAAACATTTATCGAAGTTAAATTTAAAAATAAGAAAAGATAGCATATATGAAACAATTTTTTTTACTTTACTTGAAGATAAATTTAAAATTGACCAGTTTAATTTTACTCTGGGTATAAGATATGATAAAGATAGATTTAATCTTCTGGGGAAGATGGTATATGAACTTGATAATTTCACGAATTTATATGTTGAGTGGACACCAAGATTAACCTGCCCGGTTTTTAAAGAGTTATACGAAAATAGTATTATAAATGTTAATAAAAATTTACAGCCAGAAAATACCTGGTTTTCAATCTTAACCGGTGTTGAGCATAAGTTAAACAAAGAAATACCAATCAGGTTTGAGATTTACAAAAAAGATATAGATGATTTTATCTCTTTAGAGAGTTCAAATGGGATGGGGATACCAGTTAATATACCCAAGGTTTTTTTCATAGGATTTAATTTTAAAGAAGAATGGAAGATATTTAGCGGGTTTTCTCAAACATTTGATTATCGTTTTGTTAAGGGAGTAAATAAAGATGATAGTCATAAGTTTATTACCTATCTTCCAACTCATACTTTAAAATTAGGTTGTGACTATGATATAACAGATTGGGAATTTAATATAGAATTAAATTATGTTAACGAAAGGTATTATCAACAAAATCTTTCTAATAGTTTAAGTCCATCTTTATTGCTGTCAACAAAGATAAGTAAGAATTTTTCAAACTGGCTAACTGTATTTGTTAAAGGAGAGAATTTATTAAATCAGGAATATGAATACATATCTGGTTATATATTACCAAAAGCATCTATTTTGCTGGGTTTAAATATTAAATTTATGTAAAAAGGAGGTAAAATATGTTTACTGATTTAAGTTTTTTAAGGATACTTGAGAAAGGCGGTTATACGATAATAGTGCTGATTATATTTTCAGTGCTTTCTGTAGCCGTGTTTTTGGAAAGGCTGAAGACATTTTATGGGGTTCGTTTAAAATTATTAGAAGAAGTAAAAAACAAAGTCAGGAATTTGGTTTTGTCAGGGAAAATTTCTGATGCTATAAGTTACTGTGAAAGATTTTCGGTTAACTGGCTATTCTTTAAAGTAACCTGCCCACTTACAAATGTTTTTAAAATTATACTTTTTTCGCATAGTAAAGATAAAAATGATTTATCAGAATTAGCCATGAGAACAATTGATAAAGAGATGATAGGGCTTGAAAAATATTTAGGGATTCTGGGAACTATAGGGAATATCTCTTTATATGTTGGATTGTTTGGGACAGTACTTGGGATAATGCATGCTTTCCAGTCATTAGCTATTGAATCCGCAGCAGGTCCTTCAGTCGTGGCCAGCGGAATCGCTGAAGCATTAGTAAATACGGCTGCTGGATTATTTGTGGCCATTACAGCTGTTGTTTTTTATAATTATTTTTTAAGAAGCATAAAAAAGTTATTAGTTCTTTTTGAAGATAGTGCTTCTGAGCTTATAGAGTTAATCAAAAAGTGAGGGGCTATGAGAAGATATAAACCTGAAGACAAGTTAATATCCGATATAAATGTTACTCCCTTAACAGATGTTGCTTTGGTTTTACTTATAATATTTATGGTCACAACTCCATTGATCTTGCAAGGAGGGATTAAGGTTAAATTACCCACGGCTACTACAGCCGATACCACTCCACAAAGAAATATAGCAATTTCCATGACAGTAGATAATAAAATATATGTAAATGACAAAGAAGTTAATATTAGTAGTTTACAGCCATACTTAGAAGACTTGTTGAAACATGAAAAGGATAAACTCGTTATATTAAATGCTGACAAAGGAGTATTACATGGTTATGTAGTTAAAGTGCTTGATATTGCAAAAAAATCAGGGGCACTGAAACTAGCCATTGCGGCAGAAAAGATAGAACAAAAATGATATGCAAAAAAATGGGGATTTAAAATATACAATATTCATCTCAATAATAATCCATTTTATTGGATTACTGCTCTTCTCTTGTTTATATGTGGCACAGTTTATAGGGAAGACAGTGTATCTTACAGAAATTACTTTCATAGGAGAGATGCCATATGGCCAAGGACTTGGACAAAAAGGTGAAATGGTTAGTAACGAAGGTGGAAAAACAGGAGTAATTTCTCCCAAAAAGGGAGAAAAGAATATTAAAGAAAATAAAGTTGTTGTTCTACCTGTAAGGATAATTCCAAAAACTGAAGATGATATTTTAAAAATAAGAAAAACTACACCAATAGGAGTTGATGAGCCTTCTTTAAAAACTTCTGGAAGATTAGTAGAGGGTCCTATATTAGGTGGAGGGTTTGGCGAAGATAACGAAAAACCAGGGAGCCCCGATGGCAATTATAATGTTACAGGACCAATAGCTTCCCGTGGAATACTTTATCACGATGCACCAGAATATCCAGAATGGGCAAGAAGAAAAGGCATAGAAGGTGAAATTTGTGTCCAAATCACGGTAGACCCTAAAGGCGATGTTAAAGACATATTTGTGATTAGGACATGTGGATTTAAAGAATTAGACCAACTTGTTATAGATTGTATGAGAAGATGGAAATTTGATTCTTTGCCTATGTCAGCCAAACAAATAGACCAGGAAGGAAAAATAACATTTAAGTTTAATTTAAAGAAATGAACCTAAAAATGGGATGTGTCCCTGTTTTTATTATTGTTTTATTTTTCTCTTGTGCCCCAAAAGAGGTTATAAGAAAAGAAATAAAGCCGGAAGAAAAGTTTAAAACCTTATTTGATGAAGGTAATAAATATTACTATGAAGGTGATTTTAAGTCTGCTGAAGAAAAATATATAGAGTCGCTTTCCATTTATACTTCAGATGAAGTTTATGCAAATCTTGCAACTCTTTATAAAGATACGGGAAGATTAAACGAAGCTATTGTTGCGTATGAGAGTTCTTTAAAGATAAAAGAAGATTTGTTTAGATTGAATAATTTAGCTTTTTGTTATTATTATGTTGGTCGTAGTAGTAAAGCAATAATCTTATTCAATGAAGTTTTAAAAAAAAAGAACTTTGTTGAATCAAATATTATTCTTTTATATACGCATTTTGGATTAGGATGCTCTTTGTTGAAGGAAGAAAGATTTATTGAAGCGATCTCTGAATTTAATGAAACTTTAAATATAAAACCAAGATTTGCTCAAGCGTATTTTAAGTTAGGACAGGTTTATGAGAAACTTGGGGAGTTAGACAAATCTGTAAATAATTATCAAAAAGCAGTAAAGGCAGATTCAAGTCTTTACAATGCATATCTTCTTTTAGCTGATCTTTATGAAAGAAAAAAGTTATTACAGGAATCTTATGAGTATTATAAGAAGGTTTCATTAATTGAACCAAAAAATAAAGAATTGCAGAAAAAGTTAAAAGATACCGCCAGCAAAATTGCTGAATATGTAAAAAAAGAAGAAGAAAAAAAGGAGGGAGTTAGAAAAGTTACAAAATCGCCTTTAGTTTCTTGCGTTTTAAAACCGGAAGGGATACCTGTTGTAAAAGTAGGATTAGTTAGCAATGTAAATATCTTAAGATTAAAATGTGCAGGTAAATTTTACATATTAAAGAATAATGAAATAATAAAAGAGATTCCACGAGATGAAGAAATAAAATTTGAAAAGAGTAAAAAAGATTTTACAATTAAAGATAAAAATGATAAAATAATATTAGAACTTGTTTTGTCTAAGGGCTTAAATATAATTTTAAAGGGTGATAATAGGGAAGCAACTTTTACCATATATGATGTTACCTTAAATAAGGGATATTTTTGGGTAAAAAATTTGGATAGAAGTTTTAGAGGCTCCCTTGAAATACTATTAGAAGATGGTTTGACTGTAATAAATAATATTAATCTAGAAGAATATTTGTATAGTGTTGTACCTTCTGAAATTAGTGCCTTAGCCGAGATAGAAAGTTTAAAAGCCCAAGCAGTAGTGGCCAGAAGTTATGTATTAAATAAAATGTTAAAAAAGAGACATGAGAATTTCCAGGTGTGTAGTGATGTTCATTGTCTGGCCTATAATGGTGTTTTTTCAGAACATAAAAATACTACTTTTGCAGTAGATGCCACAAGGGGTGAAGTTTTAAGTTGTAATGATAAAGTAATAAATACTTTTTTCTTCTCCTGTTGTGGGGGAATAACATGTAATGTTGAAGATGCCTGGGGTGGAAATGTTAATACTAATTTAAAAAGTATTGCAGATTATATTCCAGAATCTGAAAATTTAGAATATAATTGGCCATTAACTCCGGAAAAATTGGAAAAATGGATTAAACTTGAACCAGTAGCATTTTGCAGTAACGATAGTAATTTTAGATGGTTTAAAATAATAGAAGATATAAATAATGTACAAATATCAAAAAGAGATAGTAATGGATATGTTAAAGAAGTTATAGTAGATGGCAAGAAGATTGTTGGAGATAAAATAAGAGGAATTTTGCCTGGATTAAGAAGTAATTTTTTTAAAATAGAAAAAAACTTTATATATGGTTGTGGTTGGGGTCACGGTGTTGGCTTATGCCAATCCGGATCAGTTGGCCTGGCAAAAAAAGGTTATAGTTATAAAGAGATATTACAACATTATTTTAGGGACACAATACTAATTACTAATTATTAATGCTTGATAAAATAGATGAGGATGTGATAAAATAAGTGTATGGCTCGGATAGCACGTGTAGTAGTACCAGGGTTACCACATCATATAACTCAGCGAGGTAACCGTCGTCAGGATGTATTTTTTCAGGAAAGTGATTACGAAAGATATATTCTTCTCTTGAGGGAATGGTGTGATAGGTGTAAAGTACAAATATGGGCGTATTGTCTCATGCCTAATCATGTACATCTGATTGCGGTACCGGAAACAGAAGAAAGTCTATCTCGTGGAATAGGTGAAGCACACCGTCGCTATACACGGATGATAAATTTCCGTGAAGGGTGGCGAGGGTATCTGTGGCAGGGGAGGTTTGCTTCGTATCCGATGGACGAAAGATATTTGATATCTGCAGTGCGGTATATTGAGTTAAATCCATTACGAGCTAAGATGGTATCAGAGCCATGGGAGTATGCTTGGTCGAGTGCGTATGCACATATAAATGGAAAGGATGACCGATTAGCAAGAGTTCAAGTATTGCTTGAGATGGTTGGGGATTGGAAAGAATTCTTACTAGGAGGAATGAAAAAAGAGGAGTTAGAGCAAATTCGTTGTCATTCGCGGACAGGTCGTCCTTTGGGAGATGCATCATTTATAGCCAGATTGGAAGTAACTCTTGGTCGCGTGTTTTGTCCTCAAAAGGTGGGTCGCAAACCCAGTAAAATAGGTATTGTGTCCCCATAGGAGGTGAAGATGTTTATCTTCTTTTTTATTAGATTAGTTCTTGCACATTTAATAGCAGATTTTTTACTACAAACAGATAAAGTTTTTAAGATAAAAGTTAAATATAAATGGGGAGTTTTGTTGCACGGAAGTATTGTTGGAATAATTAGTATTATTTTTATTTTACCATATGTTTCTCAACATCAGATTGTCACCTATATAATTTTATTATGGCTTATTCATATATTTCAAGATAAGGCGAAAATTATATATAATTTACAGATGGAAAGGAATAACCTTTGGACTTTTTTACTAGATCAATTATTGCATATAGGAGTTATTGTTTTAGTTAGTTTTAGTGCATCCAATATTTTTTCCAATATTCATCCATACACTTACCCCGGTCCTCAAATATTTGATAAAATTTATAAGAATGATAGGATTATGGTTTTTGCTATTTGGTTTATAGTCTTAACCTACAGTATGTCAATACTTCAAGAGTATATTAAAAAAATAATTGCCAAAGATACCAAAGAAGGGATAACTTTTCCAACTTTACCTTTAAAATATATTGAAATTTTAGAAAGAGGGTTAATAGGAATTTTTATATTTAGAGGCGGTTTATGGTATATACCGGCAGTATTGGTAATTTTATATCTTGCTTTTTTAGTTAGAAAAGGGAAGTTAGAAGTATTAAATTTTAGGATTATAGTAATTTCCTCACTGATTATTGGATTACTAATGAAAATTACTATTTGTTAAGAGGATGTAAAATTTATGAATAAAGAAAGATTACAGTTGTTAAAAGAATTAACAGAAATAGGAGGGGTGTCTGGATACGAAACAGAAGTGAAGAATGTTTTAAAAAAACATCTTAAAGGTCTGGCTGATATTTCATATGATAAAATCGGAAGTATTATATTTAAAAAAGAAGGAGATTCAGCAAGTCCTAAAATAATGATCCCCGGTCATATGGATGAGGTTGGATTTATGGTCAGGTTTATTACTGATGATGGATTTATAAAATTTTTACCTTTAGGCGGGTGGTTTGCCCAGGTTATTCTTTCTCAAAGAGTAATTATTAAATCTTCTAAAGGGGATTATACTGGAATAGTTGGCTCAAAACCTCCACATATCTTAACCGAAGAGGAAAAAAAGAAAGTTGTAGAAATCAAGGATATGTTTATAGATGTCGGTGCAAGTTCTAAAAAGGAAGTAGAAGAGGATTTTGGAATAAAGCCAGGTGACCCTATAGTTCCATTTTCAGAATTTAAAGAAATGGGAAATAAGAAAAATTTATTGGCAAAAGCATGGGATGATAGAGTAGGATGTGCATTATTTATAGATGTTATAAAAGAATTACAAAAAACAAAACATCCTAATACTGTTTACGGAGTAGGCACAGTTCAGGAAGAAGTAGGATTAAGAGGAGCAAGGACATCTTCATGGGTGGTTGAGCCGGATGTGGCCATTATTGCTGAAGTTGGTCTAGCCACTGATGTTCCTGGTGTAAAACAAGAAGAAGTTGTTGGAAAATTAGGAAAAGGTCCGCAAATCACTATTCTTGATGCCGGGATGATTCCAAATTTAAAATTAAGAGATCTGGTAGTTGATATTGCGAAAAAAAAGAAAATACCTTTTCAATTTACTTCAGTAAATAGGGGTGCTACAGATGGTGGTGTTATACACCTTCACACCAGAGGGGTTCCATGTATTTATATTGGCGTTCCGACAAGATATATTCATAGCCAGGCAGGTATAATTAATACAGATGATTATGAAAATACGCTAAAACTAATCTTAGAAACTGTAAAAGTTCTTGATGAGAAAAAAGTAAAAGAACTTATTCCGTAAGTTTTACCCACACTTTGAATAGCCACAGAATCTACAAAGCACACAATCTTCTACATATTCTAAAACATTACCACATTCGGGGCACATTCCGGCAAGGTTTTTAGTAGAAGAATTACCATTTCCACCCTTTTTCTTAGGAGTTGAGCCGTTTTGTAAATAGTTTTCTATGGCTTTGGCTATGGCATCAGGGCAGGAAAGAACCATATTTCCTTTATCCCATAATGGCGAAGGACAACGAATACCTTTTAACTGTTTTAATACTGCTTCTATATCTATACCAGAGCGAAGAGATAAAGAAATTAATCTACTGGTTGCTTCAGACTGTGAAGCAGCACATCCACCTGATTTTCCCATTTGAGCAAATACTTCACACGGCCCATTTTCATCTTCGTTTATAGTTACATACAGATTTCCACAACCAGTACTAATTTTTTGAGTTCTACCTGTGGTTACTGAAGGTCTTGATCTTGGTGTGATTTTTTGTGAACCTGTTTCAGTTTTTGATTTAGTAGTTCCAGTGCTTAGTACCTGTTCTTCACGACTCCCATCTCTATATACGGCTAAACCTTTACAGCCCTCCTTATAGGCTAAGATATATGCCATTTTTATATCTTCTTTTGTTGCGTCTTTAGAAAAATTTATTGTTTTTGATACAGCATTATCAGTAAATTTTTGAAAAGCCGCTTGCATTTTTACATGCCATTCCGGCGATATATCATGTGCTGTTACGAAAACTTTTTTTATATCATCCGGGATATCTTTTATATCTTTTAAGGAATTTTTTTCTGCAATTTCCTTTAGTAATGGTTCATTATAGAAACCCATTCCTTTTGCAACTTTTTCAAAGTAATGATTAACTTCAAGCATCTTTGTATTATCCATTACAGTTCTTATGTAAGAAATTGCAAATAAAGGCTCAACACCACTGCTTACATTTGCAATTATTGAAAGTGTCCCAGTGGGAGCAATCGTTGTTGTCGTGGAATTTCTAACATGAGTATATCCATTGTAAATGCTTTTTTCAAAATTAGTAAAAGGACCTCTTTCTTTTGCTAAATTAGAAGAGGCTTTCTTTGACTCTTCATCTATGAATCTCATAACTCTTTCTGCTGTTTTTATGGCGTCATTAGAATTATATGGTATTCCTACCAAAACCAACATATCTGCAAATCCCATAACACCAAGCCCTATTTTTCTATTTCCTTTAGCCATAGCGTCTATTTCAGGGAGTGGATACTTATTCATATCTATAACATTATCTAAGAATCTAACGGCAAGATAAATCGTTTCTTTTAATAATTGATAATCTGTCTCTGTCTTTCCATTGGTTACTTTAATCATTTTTGCCAGATTAATGGAACCTAAGTTACAGGCCTCATATGGAAGCAAAGGTTGCTCGCCGCAAGGGTTAGTGCTTTCGATTCGCCCAAGACCTGGTGTAGGATTGTCCTTGTTTACTGTATCAATGAATATTACTCCGGGTTCGCCTGTTTTCCAGGCAGAGTCAACTATTAAATTAAATACATCCCTTGCTTTCATTTTCTTTTCAACTTGTTTGTTATGTGGATTTATGAGTTCATACTCTTCATCTTTAAAGACAGCCTCCATAAACTTATCAGTAATGGCCACAGAAAGATTAAAATTGTTTAACTCCTTGGTGTTGTTTTTTACGGTAATAAACTCTATGATGTCCGGATGGTCGATATTTAATATTCCCATGTTCGCTCCGCGTCTTGTCCCGCCTTGTTTTACTGCTTCTGTTGCCGAATTAAAAACTTTCATAAAGGAAACAGGACCACTGGCAACTCCACCTGTTGTTTTAACCCTATCGTTTTTTTGACGAAGTCTTGAAAAAGAGAATCCCGTTCCCCCACCACTTTTATGTATAAGGGCTGCATCTCTAACGGTATTAAATATATCTTCCATACTATCTTCTACTGGAAGCACAAAACAAGCAGAAAGTTGTTGTAAATCTCTGCCGGCGTTCATTAAAGTTGGAGAATTAGGCAGAAAGTATAAATTTACCATCATTGAATAAAATGCATCTATTATATTTTCATACTTATCTTGGGGGATATAAGGGTCATAAATCTTTTCTGCTTCTGCAATATTTTTAGCAATTCGCATGAACATTTCTTCGGGTTTTTCTGTTTCCGTATCGCTTATTTTTTTCAGATATCTTTTTTTTAAAACTATTAAGGAATTCGGCGAGAGTTTTAACTCGGGTAAATTTCTTTTTTTAATTTCTACGGGGATATCTTTTTTTGTGTTTTCTGTTAAAAAAGTTTCTTGTATCATAAATTATTACTCCACCATATATTGTGTGATGATATGAGTATACTACTATATATTGTTAATGTCAAGGAGAAAATTTTTATTTTTTAAATTTTAAATAGGGACAGCTTACATTCAAGTCCCTAGTGCAACGGTTTCAGTAAATACTTCTTTTGGTGTATGCCAATCAAGCACTTCTCTTGGACGATCGTTTAATAGATCTTCGACTTTCTTCAATCTATAAGATGAAATCTT
>JBDRBU010000067.1:0-38415 GCA_043822305.1 Candidatus Firestoneibacteriota bacterium | reverse complement strand
AAACTTGATAGTGTTTTAGTGGTAAAGATGGGGGTTTCACTTTTTCACCTATTTTTATTAAATCCAATAAAAGTTTCATATAGATTTTATATGAGGCAACGATACCTTATTTCGTATCGATTCTTATGTGAGGCAACAAGTGTTTTTTTTAATTTTAACTAATAAAATGAAAAGTATTAAAGATATAAAAGCAAGAGAAGCACCAAAACTAAAGGCACAAATAGGTCCGTAGTGTTGCCAAATCAAGCCCATTATTAAACTGGAAGGTAAGGCTGAGATTCCTATTGTAAAATTGTATATTCCATATGCAGTTGCTCTAATATCAGAGGAAACAAAGTCTGCAACTAATGCTTTTTCAACTCCTTCTGTTAAGCCGTAAAATAATCCATATATAGCAAATAAAATCCATATTTGGTAAGATTTAGTAACAAAAGCAAATCCCAGATAAACCAGCCCGTAAATAATCCAACCACTTATAATCAAAGGTTTTCTTCCTAATTTATCCGACAAAATTCCAGCAGGCATGGAACTTAATGATTTGACAATATGCAAAACCGCCCATAAAATTGGAAGTAAAACAATAGAAATTCCACATTCCTTTGCTCTAAGGAGCAAAAATGCATCTGAAGAATTACCCAGAGTAAATATAAAAAGTATTAAGAGGTATAGTTTAAAATTAGTATTAAATGGTTTTAATGTAAGTCTGGGTGGAAGAACATTCTCTTTTGGATCTTTTTTCTTCTCTTGGACAAAAAATATTAAAGTAATGACAGTTATTATGGCCGGTATCGCTGCAAAAACAAAAACTACTCTTAAATCACAGAAAAACACACTAAGTAAAACAAATGCAACTAAAGGACCAAATACTGCACCTAAATTATCCAAAGCCCGCTGAAAACCAAACGCTTTACCAAAATTTTCTTTCTCAACTGAATCGGCTATTAAAGCATCCCTGGGAGATGTTCTAATTCCTTTACCAACCCTGTCTAAAAATCTTATAATTAAAACCTGAAAAGGTGCAATTACTATAGAAATTAACGGTCTGACAATAGATGATAAGGTATAACCAAAAACAATTATTGATTTTCTTTTGTTTAATTTATCGGAAAGCCAGCCAGAGAAAAGTTTTAAAATAGATGCCGTTGATTCCGCTATGCCTTCTATTAAACCTAAAAATGATACACTTGCCTTTAAATTAGAGGTTAAAAATACAGGAAGAAGAGGATATATCATTTCTGAAGATAAGTCTGTTAAAAAACTAACAATACTTAAAGCAAAAACATTTTTTGTTATTCCTTTAAATAATTTCATTTCTTATCAACAAATAGTTGAATAGATTTCTCAAGGTCATCTGGAACATCAGTACCAATTCGATATTTCTTGCCTGTCTTCATTTTAATCTCAACAGCATAAGAGCCAGAAACATTATAAAGCCAGCCAGAGGGGGACAGGTAAATTCCGCAACCATAGTACCAAGGGTTTTTCACAATCTGGCATGTTTCAATATCTTTCAAGAGGAATTTCTTTCGAATGACTCCTATCCCGAATCGAACTTCAAGAACATCTTCCTCAATAACTACAGTTAATGTGGCGGATAATACCAGACAAACTCCAAAGAAAAGCAGAACTACGAAGAGACCCCAATTGAAACCATAAACAACCATAAGACAAGCAATGAAAAGTAGTGGAATGGTTGATTGAATTATAGCCAAGTAGCTAATTTGTGTATGTTGATAGCATTTAATCATAATATATCAAAAAAAAATTATAATTTGAAAAGTTGCAATTGCATATAACAGTTGCCTCACCTAATATTATTCACATCTAATATCTTTACTCCATGGGATATTGTAACTATTTCAACAATATCTCCTTTAAGGCGATAAACTATTCTATAATTTTCATAAATCCTTTCTCGTAAATTCTCATCTCCATATTCCGGAACAATTCGACCAGCTTTAGGAAATTGTGGAATAAATTTGACAATAGCATTTACTTTCTTTGCAAAAAGACCAGCGTAATACACAGAATCTTTACCAATGTAATCACAAATCTCTTCAAGATTAGAAGCAGCACGCGGAGACCATCTTATTTTGTAAGCCATTTAGACATCCTTTCTTCAATTTCCTCGTGTGGTATTCCTTTCCCTTCATCCAACTCTTTTAACCCAGCATCAACTTGTATCTTGAAATATAACTCAGCCATAATATCGTCAACTGTAACATTTTTAGGAAGAGATTGAATCATTTGTATAACTTGCTGTTTTACATCTATCATTTTTGATCACCTCCAATTGAAATAATTCTTTAAAAATCGGTTAT
Source organism: Candidatus Firestoneibacteriota bacterium (assembly GCA_043822305.1). Classification (GTDB taxonomy): domain Bacteria; phylum Oederibacteriota; class D2-FULL-39-29; order D2-FULL-39-29; family JBDRBU01; genus JBDRBU01. Next base: position 36,094 of record JBDRBU010000067.1, on the reverse strand, counting down.
AATTTCGTTTAATTTAATTGCATCTAATTATCTACCAATCAAAAATATTATAAATCTTTTTGTTCCACTTTGACTTTCCATAATGTAAACAAATAATATTATGACTTACTTTAATGTAAAATCAATATATTAGGAATACTTGATTGCAAAGCAATCAGAGTGGGAATAGTTGCCCGCCTTATGCGGGCAGACTATAAACTTTTCAAAGTTTTCATCTGCTATTTTTTGGATTTCTTTGATTATTTCTGCTCCACCTTCTTTGGTAAACAAATGTTTAAATCTTGCTTGTGATTTTAAAAATTCTTCTACTGGTTTTCTTTTTACAGAAAGGACCGAACTTAATTTTCCATTTTCTATTTCATAGACAGGATTTAATCCAGTCTCAACTGCAAGTTTTGCCATTTGAATGGTTAAAGAAGTATCAAATCCCCAGCCAAGTGGACAGGGAGTAAGTATCTGAATATATTTTGACCCTTTGATACTTAAAGCTTTTTTTACCTTATTCTGTAGATCCTTGGTATATCCAACAGTGGCCGTGGCTACATATTTGACTCCATGAGCAACAGCAATTGCAGGTAAATTTTTCTTTGGCCTTTGATTTCCTAATGAGATTTTGCCAGATGGTGATGTAGAAGTAGCACATCTAAATGGAGTTAAACCACTTCTCTGGATTCCTGTATTCATATACGCTTCATTATCATAGCAGATATACAAAATGTCATCATCTCTTTCCCACATTCCACTTATAATACCAAATCCAATATCTGCTGTTCCACCATCTCCACCCATGGCTATTACTTTAACTTTATCTTCTTGCCCAAGAGTTTTTAATGCTGCTGATATTCCAGTAGCCACAGATGCTGCGTTTTCAAACAAAGAATGGATCCAGGGAATTCCCCATGCAGTCTGTGGCGACCTTGTCGTAAATACCTCCAGACATCCGGTCACATTAGTTGCTATTACATTTGGACCTGTTACCAGAAAAACCAATCTGGCGGCCAGTGATACACCACAGCCAGAGCAAGCCGTATGTCCGCTAAAAAAGAGTTCTTTTGGTAATTCCTTGGTTTCAATCATATATCCATCTCCTTTAATATTTTTTCATCTAATCCATAAAATTCGTTTTCTTTTACTTCTTTTTCTGAAATTTTTATAACTTGTCGTATATCTTCTTTCTTTATATCTCTTCCACCTAATCCCATTATAAAATTACTAATATCTGGCGGATTTTTTATTCCATATAAAGAGCATTTAACATCACCAGTTAAAATTCCGGGGGCCCCTATTGAAATACATTTTTCAATTATTACAATTTTTTTTCTGTCTTTTAATATTTCCAAAACTTCTTCTCTGGGAAACGGTCTGTATGTTCTTATTTTTAGAACTCCTACTTTTTGACCTTCATCCCTTAATTCATCAACAACATCTTTTATCGTACTTATTATTGAGCCCATTGAAATTATAACTATCTCGGCATCATCTGTTTTATACTCTTCGACTAATCCACCATAATATCTTCCAAATGCTTTTTTAAAATCTTCTGCAACTTTTTTAATTATGGGTTTTGATGCCTTTATTGATTCGGAAAGCGCATAGCGAGTTTCCATATACCTGTCCGGTCCGGCCATCAATCCGAATGACATTGGATTTTTCACATCCAAATGTTCTAAGGGCTGATAAGGAGGTAAAAACTTATCCACTTCTTCTTGAGTAGGAAATTCAATTGGGTCATATGAATGGGTTAAAATAAATCCATCAAAGTTTACAATAATCGGCAACATAACATTATGGTCTTCGGCAATTTTATATGCCTGAATATGCATATCACACGCTTCTTGATTATCTTCTGCGTAAATTTGTATTAAACCAGCATCCCTGACTGTTAAAGCATCCTGCCAATCGTTCCAAATATTTATTGGTGCTGATACCGATCTATTGGCACAAGATAGAACCACGGGTAACCTCATCCCGGCTATGTTAAATAAAACCTCTAACATAAGAAGTAACCCTTGCGAAGATGTGGCCGTATATACTCTAACTCCAGTAGCCGACGCACCTAACACAACAGATGCCGCCGAAAATTCACTTTCTACATTTATAAACTCTGTTTTCAATCTTCCATCGGCTACTATCTGGGCCAATTCTTCAACTATATGAGTTTGAGGAGTAATGGGATAGGCTGAGATTACTTTCGGTCTGCATAATGTTACCGTCTCAGCAATTGCTTTTAAACCTTCTATTACTTTTTTCACTTCTCCTCCTTTACCATGGCTATCGCTTGCTTTAGACAAACATTAGCACATATTCCACAACCCTTGCAATAATCCAAATTTGCTTCATATTTTTTGATCTTATCCCCGGATATACAACCATCCGGGCAGGACAAATAACAGATATTACAAGCATTGCATTTATCCTTATCAACTACTGGGTAGTAGACCCGCCATGTTCCTGTCTTATTGGCTAAAGACGAACCTGGTTTTCCTATCAAAATATTTTTTGCTCTTATGGCCGACATACACATCTCCTTTCAAACAGTCAACAGTTTTCTATTTTTAAATAGGGACAGATACCTATTTTTTAAATGGTGTTCCTCAATTTCAATTTTACTTTCTCATCATCTTATATGCTTTTTCAGCCGCTAAAATATTCTTTTCTGCTATTTCTACTGATTTAAACCTTTCTCTCATTGCTTTCTTTATTCCATCTAATGAAACTAATCCAGTTAATCCAGCGAAAGCACCTATTAAAACTGTGTTTGGTATTGGCCTCCCTAAAATTTCTATAGCTATTTTTGTAGCAGGGATTGTCTTAACATTTTTTACATCTTTCAATTTCAATTCGGATGGCTGTTTTTCGGTATTTATAAGAACTAACCCATCTTTTTTTAATCCAGCAAACACATCTACACTTCCTATTAAAGCTGAATCCTGGACAATAACATAATCCGGCTCATAGATTTGTGATCTGACCCTAATATTTTTATCAGAAATTCTTACAAACGAGGCTACAGGTGCACCCATCCTTTCAGAACCAAATGTAGGAAACGCTTGAATATACTTTCCATCCGAAAATGCTGATATGGCCAGTAGTTCAGCAGCAGTGACAACACCCTGACCACCCCTACCATGAAGCCTTATCTCTATCATATTTTCAACCTCCTAAATTAACCCTTTCATTTTTCTTAAAATCCATTCTAGGGCAAACAAGAAAATAAATGCACCCAGGACCCAGGGGCTATCCCATAAATCCTTATCTACCTGTATATAAAATACATTTGCTTTTGTTAAATCTTTACTAATTTTACTGGTAACTTCATTTGGTTTATAATATTTCCCATTACTTATTGAGGCTAAAGACATTAAACCAGTTTCATTTAGTGTAACATTGGAAAACTCTAAGCCTGTTTCTCTAACATCAAAATAAATTTCGTTACTTAATAGTTCCTGGCCAAAACTATTTTTCGCTATCACTTTTATCCTGTAACCACCTCTCATCTGTGGAACAAACTTGCCTTCATACTCCCAATTACCACCTATAGAAAAATCTAATTTTACTTTATTCAATTTCCCTTGAGGGTCTATTATATTTGCGGTAACATTAGTAGCTTTAGATTGAAATTCTCTTTCAAACACTGCTACTTCGATCTTTACATTTTCTTTAACTGCATAAAAATTCCTGTCTATTTTTAAACTTATTTTTTCTAACCTTTCAGTAGTTAACCAGTGTATCAACTGCCTCCAGAATTTTTCATAACTTTTATCTGTTGATGGACTCTTTAACCTCCATCTCCATAACGAATCAACAGTTAAGGCCGCCGTCTTGCCGGCACCATAATTTTGAACGGCAAGTATTATTCTTCGACCATTCTGATTTTTATCTTTATTATGAACACTTAAAACTGTACTTCCTGCTTTTGCTTTAACCACTGGAGCATACCCATATAAAGTTGGCATAGATTCCCATTTTTCCTTATCCTTCTTAAAATCACCTTCGTTTATAAATATTTCATGCATCATTCCTTCCGGTGTTAGTTCCATCTTAAATTCATATGGATTTGATGGCCCTTCTGGTAAAGTAGGAAAAGACCTGAATAATGAAGCGTCTTTCTCCAGAATAACAGGTAACATATCAGCAACAGGAGTATTATTCCATGCTGGTTTAAAATTATCACTTGAACCTAAGGCTAAAAACCCTCCACCATGTGATTTCACAAAATCAGATAATGTATCTAACTGCTCCTTGTTAAAGAAGTCTGGGGTTAAATTAGTAAAAACTATAGCATCGTATCTATATAATGCTTCTTTATCTTTTGGAAAGCCAGCAGAAAGTGCAGCATATTCCTTATCATCTTTCACGCCCGAAATTAAATATGTGCCAGGTCCAGAACGAGAAATAGAAACTAACTCTAAATCAGGATCCACTTTTAAGGTTCGACTAATAAACCTGAATTCTTCGCTTATGAAACCCTGAACAAATAATATTCTCAGCTTTTCTTTTTTCTTTATAATATTGACTGTAAAAAAAGAAGAGTTATTGTCCTTAACAAATTCATCTTTATCTATAGGTATGTCTGCTTTATATCTTCTAAATCCAATTCCTGTTGGATTATGACTAAACTTAGCCCCTATTGTTCCGTCTGCTGGTAAATGTTGATCAAACTTCTTAATTAACTTCTCATCCTCGTAAATTGAGACCGGAACAGTTTTTGCCGGATAACCTTGACTTGAAAATGTAATATTTAAAGTAAGCGGCTGTTTCTCTTCAATAGCATCAGGACCTGTTACTTCTGTTACCTGCACATCTTTAAGTTTTACTTCACTACCTACACCTACAAAATAAAGAGGAATTGCCTTTTCCCTCATAGAGTATCCTAACTGAGACACTACATTCGGAGAATTAACATTATCAACACCATCAGTAATACAAAGCATACCTGAAAGTGGAACGGTTTGCAAAGCATCTACTGTTGAATTTACCGCTTTCACTAAATCTGTTTTTTCACCATCAGCTTTTAACTCCAGGATATCTTTAGACAAAGGTTTTGAGTCCATGGCAAAACTGTAGTACTTTATAGTATTACCTTTAAATGTTTTTTGTAACTCTTTTATCAAATCTCCTGAACTAATTAATTTTTTTGCTACTTCTATTCTTTGTTTACCGCCTTCTGCATCATCAAGAGTCATACTCTTTGAAGCATCAATTAGAACTGCAAAATATGCTTCATTTAATTTCTTGCCTCTTATCACCGGTTGCATAATACAAGCAAACAATAAATACAACATTAAAATTCTAATAATAGCAAAAATGATTTTATCCTTGGTCGATACTTTAATAACTACCCATCTATATAGAAGAATAACAGCTACAGGTATGGCCACTAAAATAAAAACAAGGAGCGGTGTTGGCATCTGCAATCCAAATGTAAATATTTGTTTTTCCATATTATTTCAAAAATAGGGACAGATACCTATTATTTTTTCTTTGGTCTGCCCATTTCTCCTGGTTACCCTTTCACAAATTTTACTTCTTTGATATTTTCAATTTGTGATATCTTTTTTAATATCTCATCATTGACCACACTATCAACGGTTAATATCGTCATAGCCTCACCACCACTTTCTTTTCTGGCCATCTGTAAACTCGCTATATTTATCCTTTCTTGGCCAAGTGTCGTTCCAATATTACCCACAATACCTGGTTTATCTAAATTATATATAATAAGCATATTCTCCGCTGGTTCTAAATCAATATCATAATTACCTAATTCCACTATCCTAATGCTATCTTTACCAAACACGGTCCCAGCAATAGAAAATTTTTTGTCCTTATCAGTAGTAATTTCTAACTCAATAAAATTAGTATAATGCGTGACTTCATTGCTTTTTGATTCAGAAACCAGAATATTTTTTTCTTTTAAGATTAATAGTGCATTAACAAAATTCACTGGCTCTTTAACCATTGGAGTTAAAATCCCTTTTACAATACTTAATGTTAAAAATGAAGTATTGTAGTCAACAATCTGCCCTTTGTATTCTACTTTTATATTTTTAATATATCCTTCTATAACTTGAACAAGTATTCTGCCTAATATTTCTGACAGGTCAATATACGGTTTCATCTGATTTAATATATCAGCAGGTATTGATGGCGAATTTACTGCATTTCTTATTGTTCCTCCTCTTAATGCTTCTATTATTTGATTAGCTACGGCTACAGATACACTGATTTGCGCTTCTTCAGTTGATGCACCCAGATGTGGAGTTAAAACTACATTTTCTAAATTAAATAATGGGGAATCTTGTGGCGGTGGTTCAACTTCATAAACATCTAAGGCCACACCGGCTACTTTCCCGGATTTTAAACCATTTAAAAGCGCTGTCTCATCTATTATACCACCTCTGGCACAATTAATCAATCTTATCCCTTCTTTCATCTTTACTATTTCTTTCTCACCTATTAAATGTTTTGTTTCTTTTGTGAGAGGCGTATGAACAGTTATGTAGTCCGATTTAGATATTAATTCATCTAATGACACTAATCTAATTTCAAGTTTTCTTGCCATTTCATTAGACGAGTATGTGTCATATCCAATTATTTCCATCCCAAAACTTTTTGCTCGAATGGCTACTTCTTTTCCAACCCTACCAAGTCCTATTATGCCTAAAATCTTTCCATATAATTCAACTCCAATGTATTTTTTTCTATCCCATTTTTTACTCTTAACTGACAAATCCGCCTGAGGAATATTCCGAGATAAAGCCATAATCATAGACATTGTATGTTCGGCCGTGGCTATAGTATTCCCATCTGGAGTATTCATAACAATAATACCTTTCTTGGAAGAAGAAAGAACATCAATATTATCAACCCCTACTCCGGCCCTGCCTATTACTTTTAAGTTCTTACCTGCTTCAATAATATCTGCTGTAACTTTAGTTTCAGAACGAACAACTAAAGCATCATAATTTCCTATAATAGATTTAAGTTCTTCTGGCTTAATTTTTAGTTTAACATCCACATCAATATCACTTTGTTTCTTTAAAATTTCAACACCCTGTTCTGCAATCGGATCCGTTACCAATACTTTGTACATATCCACCTCTAATGGGGTCAGCTCTTGACATTTGACAACTCACTTTTCACTTACTAATCAACTCTTCTTCTACTGCCTTTACACCAGCCCCTAAATTTACTTTAAACCCAAGTTCAGTTAATGCCATTTCAACTGCTGAGATTGCAATAACTGCATCAAATCTGTCAACATAACCTAAATGTCCTATTCTAAATATTTTACCTTTCATCTTTCCTTGTCCACCGGCCATAGTAATACCATAATCATCTCTAATTTTCTTATTTATCGCATCACCATCTATTCCTTCCGGTGCCCAGATAGAAGTAACGGCATTACTTGGTCTACCTTTAGCAAATAGTTTTAACCCTAATGCACGGACACCAGATCTAACTGCATTTGCAATTTTCTCATGCCTTGTCCAAATATTTTCTAATCCTTCTTCTTTTATTAATTTAATTGATTCTTTTAATTGTATTATCAAAGAAACTGACGAAGTATACGGTGTATCAGGCAATTTATCCTTTGTTAAGGACTTTAATGCTTTATCAAAACTAAAATAATACTTCTGTGTTTTACTTTCTGCTACAAGTTTTTTTGCCTTTTCGTTTAAAGAAATCATAGCCAGCCCAGGTGGAATCATTAAACCTTTTTGTGCACCAACTACAGCAACATCAACATTCCATTCGTCTGTTTTAAATTTAATTGCTCCCATTCCAGAGATTGCATCAACTACTAATACTGCATTTGTTTTACTTACTACTTTCCCAATTGCTTCTATATCATTTTCAACACCTGTAGAGGTCTCACTTAAAGTAGTAAATACTGCTTTTACATCCTTATTCTTCTCAAGTTCTTCTTCAATTTTTTTAGAATCAACCTCTTCTCCCCATTCAGAATACAGTTTAATTACATTAATACCATATGATTCTGCAATAGCACTCCATCTTTCACCAAACTGACCAGATGCTGCTACAATAATTTTATCATTAGGTGAAATTAAATTAACAATAGCAGCTTCCATCCCTCCTGTTCCTGCTGATGGAAATATCAAAATATCGTTTTTTGTCTGAAATACATATTTCAAACCCTCAGTAACTTCTGCAAATATTTTTCTATACTCAGGTGTTCTGTGGTGAATTATAGGCATACCTGCCACAGATAAAACTTGTGGTGGGATTTCAACTGGACCGGGTGACATTATATATCTTTTTTTCATACTTTTCTCCTCACGATAGATTCAGATGTAATATTCTCTTTAATTTTTCTATTATATTCTACCATTATTTACTTCTCTCTGCAATTGATTTTTGTTTAAAATTTCGTTTTATAATCTTTCTTTGTTTTGCTTTTTTTATTGATTTCTTGTAAGAACTCTGCTTATCGCATACTACCCAGTTTTTCGGACCAAATGCTTTTTCACATACTACAATATATTCTTTTGTCATTGTGTTTCTTTTCACTCCTGATTGATTCGAAGGCGAATTTAAAGACGGCATTGCCTTATTTCCTAAAACTCTTTCATAAGTTAATAAATGTCTGAAACCATTTTCTTCAAATTTTTCTGCAATAAATTGATCAGTTGGCAAAACAACATCTTTAACCATTCTATTACCTGCAATGTAAATTATTTTGCCTCCTTGACTTATACTACTTGCTACATTCTTAATTGAATCCTCTAAATCAAAATAAAATGCTGAAACCTCCAAAGCTCTTTTAGGTGATACTTTTTCAACTTTGTTTATATAATTTGTCATTATTCCTTTTCGGTATTTTTCCTTAGAAATTTTCCCGCCCATTAACATATTATCAATTTGTCTTGCATTTGAAATACCAAGCCATTCATTCGCAAGAACAGAAAACTGACCGTAAGCAACGGTGGTTCTGCTATCCCCATAAGGTGGACTTGTCAAAACCACATCATAATAATTTTCTTTTTTTGGAAATTGAGAAAATCCTAAATATAACTTTATTCCATCTAACAAAGGATAATAAAATTTTTCATACACAATAATTGCCTTATCAAGTTTATTAGAAAAAATTGCAAAAACATCCGGCTTGAACTTTTTCATATCTTCTTCTTTCATCCTAAACAATTTAAACTCACCATTTCTTGTATATGAGCATTCCCTAACCGTTTCAGAAAATGGAACTAACAAAAATCTTCTAATACTACTATTCTTAATTTTATTAATGAGAGTTTTAATTATTGCTAATTCTTTAATTACATTTTTAGGAAACCAAAATTCAATATTGTAAACATTTGGTATTTCAATTTCTAAATCTATTTCATTATTCCATGAATATTCAAATAATTTATTTTTAATTTCGCAAGCAACTTTCTTTAATTCTTTAACATTAGTTTTTGTAAATTTTACACTAGAAATTAATATTGCAAGAGGATTTAAGTCGAAGCCATCCATTTCTTTTATACCTCTATCTATCCCAACAATAAAAGAAGAACCTGAACCACAATAAGGATCTAATAATTTACCACTTTTAATATCAAGTTCTTTGAACAATTCAATGCCTATTTGAGGAATCATTGTAGCAGGATAACGATGTAAATTCGGATAAGTTGTTGCATAACTCTGTCCTACAAAATCATATTTAGTATTTCTTATTACTCTGTATTCCATTACCAATTTTTTAGAAAATCAACTAAAGAAGACATTCGATTAATAAAATCCACATCAATATTCTTAGCAATAAAAGATTTATCGAAAAACTTAAACATACCTCTATGCTGTGGATTATTTATTTCGTTATAAAAATTTACTGTAGCAAAAGCAACCAATGGAAAACCAACCGGATTGTATTTTATGTTATACTTTCTCTTAATTTCATTATCAGATGAAGCAATTTCCATTAATAATTTCCATTTATAAGTTTGTCCGGCTCGTTCTCTTAATGAAGTTTTTAAAGACAATATCATACATTTATCAAAACTTTTATCCTGTTTTAATTTGTAAATAACTAAATCACAATCCGGTTTTTGTGTTTCTGAATCAACATAAATAGTCAAAATCTTTTCAAATTCTTTTAATCTTTTATATTTAGAAGTAATAAAAATATCTTTTGAAATATTTCCCTCTTCTTTATTTTTTAAGAAAATGAAAATTATAGTATTTGAGAATACTGAACCCGCAATACTTTTTCTTGCTTGATCTTTACTCTTTATTTCACCTAACTTTTCCCTCTTTATTAAAAGTTTTTCAACATCATCTTTGGATTCAAGCATTAATTTGTAAATTTCATCAAATGAATTAATCCATGCCAACTTTTTGCTTTTTTTCATTTCAACATATTTTTCAATTCGCCTTAAAATTGGATTCATATAATATTTCGTTTGAATCTCTTCAATTTGTAAAATTTCGGCTTCATTTAAATTCATACTCATAAAATTATCTCAATGCCTTTAATTTAATTATTAAAATGATGATAGGAATTTCATTCCTCTCATCTCCAATCCATAAAATATTATACTCTATCAAACCACTCTTTATCAAGTGAAAAAATAAAATAAAATAAAATAAAAAAAATGCTGTTTTGTTTACAGTATAGGAAAGTATAAAAATAATAAAGTTTTTGAGTTTTAGTTCAAGATTTTGGTGATTTAGTATCTAAAAGAAAATGACTAGGAGCTGTCCCTACTTTTCATCTTCTTTTTTAATTCACTTAATTTATTCAATGCTTCAACAGGTGTTAATTTGTTTATATCCATTTTTTTAAAATCTTCTATTATCTCATTATTAAAATCTTCAAATACAGATAATTGATTGCTTTTCTCCCCAGCCCCTCCTATTTTGTAATTTGCATCTTCTAAGTTAGACAATATTTCTTTTGCCCTGTTTAAAATTTCTTTGGGTAATCCGGCTAATCTGGCCACTTGGATACCATAACTCCTATCCGCAGCTCCTTCTGCAATTTTTCGTAAAAATATTATTTCATCGTTCCATTCTTTGACTAATATATTATAATTTTTAACTCTTGGTAAAGTTAAAGATAATTCAGTTAATTCATAAAAATGCGTTGCAAAAAGGGTTTTCGCTCCAAGTTTATTATGGATATATTCTGCAACCGCCCAGGCAAGACTAATCCCATCAAAAGTAGCCGTGCCTCTACCTATTTCATCTAAGATTATAAGACTCCTCTGGGTAGCGTTATTTAAAATATTAGCTGTCTCAAGCATCTCTACCATAAAAGTAGAATGTCCTAAAGCTAAATTATCAGACGCTCCTACTCTTGTAAATATTCTGTCAACTATCCCTATTTTTGCTTCTTTTGCTGGTATAAAAGAACCAATCTGGGCCAGTAACGATAATAAGGCCACCTGTCTTAAATAAGTTGATTTACCCGCCATATTTGGCCCTGTTACAATTATCAATTGATTCTCTTTACCCAGATAAGTATCGTTTGGAACAAAACCATTTTCAACTATCAACTCTATAACAGGATGTCTTCCATCTTTAATATCAATAACTTCAGTATCATTTATTTCTGGCTTAATATATTTGTTAGCAAAAGCAACTTCTGATAATGAAGATATGGAGTCAAGATAACTAATGTAAAAAGAATTCTTTTGTATATTTGGTATGTAAGTAATTATTTTTTCTCTTGTTTCACAAAACAATTCATATTCAAGCAGGTTTATTTTCTCATCACTTGATAGAACTAACGATTCGTACTCCTTTAATTCCTGAGTTATAAATCTTTCGGCATTAGTTAGAGTTTGTTTTCTTGTGTAATTATCTGGCACAAAAGATAAATTCGCCCTGCTAATTTCTATATAATAGCCAAAAACAGAAGTAAAGCCCACTTTTAAAGAACTTATACCCGTACGTTTCCTCTCCTGCTCTTGAAATTTAACTATCCATTCTTTACCGCTTCGGCTAATATTTCTTAATTTATCAAGTTCTTCATTAACGCCGTCTTTTATAATATTACCTTCTTTTATGCTTAAAGGCGGTTCTTCTTCAATATTACTTTCAACAAGAAAAATAACTTCTTTTAATTCATCCAAATTATTTTTAATTTCTGTTAAAATTTTAAACTTTACATTTTCTAAAAGTTTTTTTATCTCTGGAATTTCTTTTAAAGAGATTTTTAAGGCTATTAAATCTCTGGCATTTGCTGATTTAGTTCCTATTTTTCCTGATATCCTTTCGATATCCGATAAATTAGATATAACTTTTCTAATCTCTGTTCTTAAAATATAATCTTTTAACAACTCCTCTACCCCTTCTTGTCTTTCTTTAATTTTCGTAATACTTAAAAGTGGCTCCAAAATCCATCTTTTTAATAACCGACCACCCATGGGGCTAACTGTTTTATCAATAACCCAGTATAAAGTACCCTCTTGATTCTTATCGGACATTCTCTCGAATAATTCAAGATTTTTCCTCGTAGAAGAATCAACCAGCATATACTCAGTAGAATTGTAAGGAGTTAATTTATTTATATGAAGAAGAATTCCTTTTTGAGTTTCCTGCAAATAATTTATTACAACCCCGGCACAAGATATACCCAGAGTAAAATCATCAACCCCAAATCCAGCCAAAGAATTTATTTTGAAATGTTTAAGTAATGTTTCTTTTGTAATATCTAAGTCAAAACAATAGTCTTCATAATAATCAATTAAAATATTATTCTCTTTTAAAAATTTGAGTAGTTTTATTTGTGTGATCTCATATGATTTTGGCAATACGGCCTCATGTGGTTTAAATTTATCAATCTCTTCAAAAATTTTATCGGGATAACTCGCTAGGTCAATTTCTGTTATTAAAAACTCGCCAGTAGAAACATCAACAAATGAAAGTCCAGCTAATTTATTATTTAATTTCAATGAAAATAAAAAATTATTGGCTTTTTTTTCAAGTAAAGCATCTTCAATAACAGTTCCAGGAGTAATCAATCTTACAACTTCTCTCTTGACTATCCCTTTGGCTAATTTAGGGTCCTCTACTTGTTCACATATCGCTACTTTATATCCATTTTTAATTAATTTTGTTATATAGTTTAAGGCTGCATGGTATGGTATGCCACACATAGGAATACTTCTACCAGTACCCACCCCCCTTGAATTCCTCTTCGTTAAAACAATCTGGAGTAAAGAAGAAGCTACTTTAGCGTCTTCAAAAAACATTTCATAAAAGTCCCCCAATCTAAAAAAAAGTATTGCCTCAGGGTATTTTTTCTTTATCTCTCTGTACTGTTTCATCATCGGAGTTATAGTATCTAAAATGGGGACAGACACCATATTTATTTCACCTCCCTAAATTTATGAGATTGCTTTGCTATCGCTCGCAATGACAAAAATAACTCCATTCACCATGACGGTCTTCAGAGGATTTACTATCCTTAACTTATCTTACTAACGATTTCAAATCCAAATACTAATCCTTTAATTGTAATGTCCTTTTTAACTTCCTGATGAATTTAAGTTCACCATAAGTTCGCAATACTCTTCTTATAAACTCTCTTGTCTCCGGGAATGTAATAATTCTTATAGTATCATCTTCTCCTTCACCTTTATAACGACTTATCCATTCATCTGCTTTTTTTGTACCAGCATTATAGGCCGCCAAAGTAAAAATCAAATTTCCATTGTATTGCTTCTGAAGTTTTGTTATATAATAAAAACCAAACTGGATATTTACTTCCGGTTTATAAAGTTCATCTTCATTTATATAATCTATATTTAATTCAAGTGCTAACTCTTCGGCTGTCTCTGGCATCATTTGCATAAGTCCTTTTGCCCCTTTCTTAGATGTAGCCATTGGATTAAATGTGCTTTCACATTTGATTATGGCTGCTATTAAAAGTGGGTCTATCTTAAACTCGCCAGCGTATTTATATAGTAAATCTTTATAAAGTATTGGACTTAGTGCATTCCAAAACCAGTCACTAATAAAAAACATGCCAATTAACAACAAAAATAAAATTCCTAGAACTATGATTTTCTTTTTTTTTAACATTTTTTCTTATCCAACTATTTCATATAAATAAACATCAGAGTTAGAATAAATTTTTTTATTTAAACTTTTAAAGAAATCTGAATATAATTTTCCTTCAAAATTGTAATCCGAATATTTTGTTCTTAACCGCATGATTTCCATAGAATTAATAAGAACATACTTTATATTTTGTTTTATTAATTTCTGTTTCACATCATCAACAGAAACACTGTTTTCTATTAGATGACATAATAACATTTTATCAAAAACACTGTTAGTTATAAAGAGTTTATGACAATAATAACCCCGTGTTTCACCTATAAACAGGACCTTTGAATCATCAGGTAAATTATTATTAATATACTCTATCACCGGATAAGATGGATTTGGATAAGTGGGTCTAGGAATAGATAAGTACTCGGATTTTGACTTTATCCCTAAAATTACACTTAATGGGTCCATATTTCTAAAATGAAGAGCACTAATCCAGATAAAATTAGTGCCGACGATAACAAACAGAACTATATATAAACTATTACTTATAAAATTATTCTTACTTAAATTTTTTACTTTATAAATATAATAAGAAAAAATAATGCACAATATTAAAATACCAGGGATAAAGAATCTTGCAATTTTAGTTATAGAAAGGCATATAATTAAGTAAGAAACAAAAACAATTAGTAAATAGTTTATTTCCCGTTTTTGTTTAATCAATTTAAATAAAGGTAATAGAAATAAAGGCAAAGACAATAAAAGAAAAGCACCTAAGTTAGAACTCCCAAACATTCCATTTATAGTTAATGTCCATGGAAACTTAATAAAGTCAAACAAGTTATTAAACACTAACCCTTTTTGTTCAGATAACATTTGTGATAAACCAGGTAAATTTGAAAAATAAGGATAAAATGGATTATTATTAAAGATTAAATTTTTCACTAACCATGGCAGAATAAATATTGATGATAATACTATAAATATTAACAAATTTTTAATAATTATTTTTTTATCAAGTTTTCTTAAAATCATAGTTCCTGTTACTATTAATATTAAAGGAATAAAGAAAAAAATCGAAGAATATTTAATTCCCAGAGAAAACCCTGAAAATAATCCACCTAAGATCAAATAGTAGCGATTTTTAAAATTACTTTTTATCCAGTTTAATATGCAGAATAAAGAAAGTATAACATAAAAAGTAAGTCCAATATCTATTTGTGTATTTATTTGGTTTGTGCTAATCATTGGTATTGAATAAAACATACATACAGAAAGTAAAGCCACTCTTTGATTTATATTCTTTTTAACAAAAAAATACACTAAAAATATAGTTAACACACCCATCGTCAGGTTGATAAGTTTCGCAAGAATCTCATTATTTAAAGAAAGTCCAACCAGATAAAGCATTTCAATATTTTGAGGAAAATTCGAAAAAACATTATTCGGAATGTTAGTGATTTTATGATTAAGTAAGTAAAAAGAAGGGACGGCTAAATGGTAAAGCAAGGAATCATAAAAGGTTTCCGGAGTAAGACAGCATATAAAATTTAAAATGAAAAAAATTAAGACAACAAAAATTAAAAGATATTCAAGATGGGTAAGGTTAAAAGTAATAGAAAGATTTATATTATTTTTGCTAAAATAAAAAGAACTTAAAATAAGTAAAATAAAAAATAATATATATATTATAGATTGATAAAGCAAACCTAAAACACCCAACAAAAAGATACTAACCGATATAATACAAAATCCTAATCCTAGGGCATAAATACTACTCTCACCATTATTAACCTTTAATATCTTCCTTCCAATATAGTAGGCTATTATTATTATAAAGAATAAATAAACAATACTTAAAAGGTTTGATAATGATACCTGAACTAAATTATTAAAAGATATTGATTGAAAGCTAATTAAAATATAATTTAGAAATTCATTAGCCTTAATCGGAAAGTTCGCACCAAAGGTGCGATAATTTATTAATACAAAAATCATCCATAAAAAATAAATAATAAAAAATAGTTTCTTAATCACAGTTCTCTTTGTTTTATCCCTATCTTAACAAATTTTCTTTTGCCTACTTTAATTATACTTCCATTTTTTAAAACAATATCAGTATTTGAATCCTTTATTTTTTCATTGTCTAGAGAAACTCCACCCTGTGATATGAGCCTCATGGCTTCATTTTTACTTTTAACTAAATTGGTTAATTGAAGAAGTTTTATTATCCATATCTTACCATCTTTTAACTCGTTTTTATTTATTACTATCTCAGGAATCTCTTCAGGTAATTCTTTATTTTTAAATATTCTTTCAAATTCTAATTCTTCTTTTTCTGCAATATTCTTATCATAATACATACCTACTATTTCTTTCGCTAATCTTTTTTTTATTTCCTTAGGATTAATTAAACCACCTTCTAAATCTTTTTTTATTTCTTCTGTCGAAACATCTGTTAAAAGTTCAAAATAACTTAACATTAAACCATCAGGTATAGACATTATCTTTCCATACATTTCTTTTGGCGGTTCGTTGATGCCTATATAATTACTTAAACTCTTGCTCATCTTATTTTTTCCATCTATTCCAATTAAAATAGGCAAAAATAATCCAATCTGCGGCTCTTGCCCTGCATCCTTTTGTAAACTTCTACCAACAATTACATTAAACCTCTGGTCAGTTCCTCCAATTTCAATATCTGCTTTAATCTCAACAGAATCAAATCCTTGCAGTAGTGGATAAATAAACTCATGCAAACTAATTGGAATCCCTTTATCATACCTATCACCAAAATAATCATGCTCTAATAAACTCGCTATAGTTATTTTTGAAGTAAGTTTTATTACATCTGTAAATTTAAATTTTGAAAACCAATCACCATTGTAAAAAATTTGAGTTTTTGATTTATCAAGAATCTTAAATATTTGTTCTTCATAATATCTTACATTTCTCATTATATCTTCATATGAAAGTTGAGGCCTTGTTATATTCTGGCCTGAAGGGTCTCCTAACCTGGCTGTGAAACTTCCTATAATAATAATAACCTGATGGTCTAAATCCTGAAACTGTTTTAATTTTCGTAATTGAACAGTAAATCCCAGATGAACATCTGGTGCGGTAGGGTCAATCCCTAATTTAATTCTTAACGGCTCTTTTTTTTCTATAGAACTTTTTAATTTTTCAATAAGTTCATCTTCAGTCAGAATTTCTACTACTCCTTTTTTAATTATTTGTAATTGTTCCTGTAAGTTTTTCATCATTTAGTTACCCAACTTAAAAATTTTAATTTCCAGGGAAGAAATAACGCTTCTAATGCTATCTTTCTTGACATTTTTGAAAAACCACTATGTCTGTCTACAAAAATTATAGGAATTTCTTCTATTTTAAAACCTTTTCTAAATGCATAATAGTTCATCTCTATCTGAAACGAATAACCTTCGGACTTAATTTTATCTAAATCAATAGAATTTAAAACTTCTTTTCTGAAACATTTAAAACCACTTGTGCAGTCTTTAACCGGGATGTTTAATATTAACCTTATATAAAAATTTGCGAGTAAACTTAAAATCAATCTTCTTAATGGCCAGTTAACAACACTTATACCATTTAAGTACCTTGAGCCAACAACTAAATCCGATTCTTTTATCTTCTCAATAAAAACTGGAAGCATCATTGGGTCATGGGAAAAATCTGCATCCATTTCAAAAACAACATCATAATTAGCTTGAAGTGCATATTTAAATCCCATTAAATAAGCAGAACCTAATCCTTTTTTGCCTTCTCTTTTAAACAACTTTACTCTTGGATTACTTTTAGAAATCTCTTCCACTATTTTGCCAGTACCATCCGGTGAATTATCATCTATGATCAAAATATCAATATTTTCAACATACTCTAATATTTTTCTAATTAAAGATTCTATGTTTGCATTTTCATTATATGTTGGAATAACCGCCAGACATTTCATTTTTTTGTAAATTTTAAATCATCTAAATAAAAATTAGTTTCTCCTCTAACTGCAATCTGGAGTACTCTCGCCTTACCTTTATCCCAATTTGGTGAAGTTGTAAATTCATCCAAAGACAATGTAATTAACTTCCATCCTTCAAAGTTCAATGGTACTGCTTGTGATAGTCTCTTTTTCCAGGAAACATTGTCAAATAAAGCAAACTCAAGCGATGCCTTGCCCTTGGCCTTAAAGAGCCAGAAAGAGATTGCATTATTTTCTCCTATTGGTTTATCCGAGACAATACTGATTTGAGCAAATTTTAAATCTGATGGGTTTTTCACTGAATATTCTACTTTTAAACTTTGCTTACCATTTTTAACATATTTTTCATTTTTATTAATATCAACTTTTATCGTATCTTCTGTTGATTGTTCTTGTCCGCCTTCTTT
Organism: Candidatus Firestoneibacteriota bacterium; assembly: GCA_043822305.1. GTDB lineage: Bacteria > Oederibacteriota > D2-FULL-39-29 > D2-FULL-39-29 > JBDRBU01 > JBDRBU01. The sequence goes on along the minus strand of JBDRBU010000067.1, from coordinate 17,671 downwards.
AGCGGAAATAAAGGCAAGACCATTCCAATTACATTTTTCTCCCTCAAAATTATCAACTGTCACTTTTTTCACTTCTTTTACTTCATCTGTTTTTTTCACTTCCTTTGCAGAAAAACTTAAACCTGAAATTAAAAGTAAACTCAAAACTAAAATAATCTTTCTCATATCTACCTCCCATTTTGTGATGTCCGCAGGCTAAAGCCTGCGACTACATTTAGCATTACTTTTTTTTCACCACCTCCTATTATTTATCCTTTAAAATTTCTTTTACTCTATCTTTTAATTCAGATAAATCACTGGATTTTATCAGATATGCTTCAGCCAGCCAGGAGTTAACATCTTTTTCATAACCAGCATATGCACTATTTAATATAATCGGCGGTGCACTTTCTTCCTTAGCCAGTTTACTTAAAATTTCCATACCGTCCATATCTGGAAGCCTGATATCTAAAATAACAATATCTATTTTGTTTTCTTTACATACACTTAAACCTTCTTTTCCATTTGAGGCTACTATAACTTTATAACCCTCTTTTTCAAACACCTCCCTATATAGAACTCTTATATTTTTTTCATCATCAACTATAAGCACTGTTTTCATAAATAATTTCACCTCCTTGACTTTCCTTTTAAATTGGTACAGTTACTTTAAAAGTTACCCCAGATTTTTCGTTTCTAATTATTTCCAATTTGCCTTTATGTTCTTTTATTATTTTCTCTGCTATTGATAAACCAAGTCCTATTCCATTTTGTTTTGTTGTAAAAAAAGGCTTAGTAACCTTATCTAGATACTCATCCTTAATGCCTATTCCAGTATCAGAAACTTCTATATTAATAAAATTTTCCGCAACATATGTCTTTATATCTACATTACCACCATCTGGCATAGCATCAAAAGCATTCTCTAATAAATTTATAAATACCTGTCTTAATCTCTCTGTATCTGCTTTAACTAATGGTAAAGCATCATTTAAATCTGCGTTTAATTTAATATCTTTTCTATCAATTCCCATTTTAAAAAAAGTTAAAACATCTCTTATCGTTTTTTTAACATTCACCTCAGTTAATGTTAATTCAAAGGGCTTTACAAAATCCAACACATCTTTTATTATCTTCTCCAATCTATTCACTTCTTCAATTATTATATCCAATCTTTCAGAATTTTTATCATTTCCTTTTAAATTTTCTCTTACTTCTCTAGCAAATCCACCAATAGAGATAAGAGGAGTTCGCATCTCATGAGCAACTGTAGCTGCCATTTCTCCCATGGCCGAAAGTTTTTCAGCTTTCATTAATATTCCCTGAATCTCTTTAAATCTTTTATTGGCTATCTCTAATTCTTCTGCTCTTTTTTCTATTTTATCGTGTAATCTTGCATTCTCTATAGCTAATCCGGCATGGTATGCAAAACTCGACAATAGTTCGAGGTACTCATTCGTAATAGGTCTATTATTAAAGAAATTATCTGCGACAATAATTCCTAATACCTTGTTTCTGGCCATAAGAGGTGCAACAGCAAAATAATCAGTCTGCCAGAATTTCAAAAAATCTACTGGAATTTTTCCTTTATATTTGCTCCCACATATCAATGCTTTCCTCTGGTTTATGCAAGAGGAAAATATATTATCTTCATCCAAAGAAATCTTAATTTGATTAATTTCATTTGTTTTTGTATCTACTATTTGAAATCTTTTTTCATAAATATCTATAATCTCTGCTAAATTATCAGAAGCAACATCTAAATTCGCTAAATTCTTCCAGACTTGATATGCTTCTTCTTTAGAAGCAGGAGCAACCATCGTTTTTCCTTTTAACCTCTTTTCATCTTCTTCAATCAGAAGAAGTAATGCTCTGTTAAACCCTAAACCATATCCTGCGGTTACACAGGTTAGTATAATATGAAGTATTTTATCTAAGTCAATTGTACTTTGAATTAAGCTACTGATTTTTTTAAAAAGAAATAACTGGGATTCAGAATTCTCTAATTCCTTGAAAAGTTGATTAAATAAAGTCCTGAATCCATTAGTTATATCAAGTTGAATATTATTTTTTAATACTTCACATTGCAAACAATGTTTTATTACTTCTACTGAATCCAAATCTTTTACGCAAATTTTACTACCTTCAACTAACCAACATAATAAATCTATCTTCCCAAATACTGAACAATCTTGTTGATTACAGTTTATGTATTCCCAGCAATTAATCTTTTGTATCATATTTCAAAACCATTTCTTTTTTTTAAAATACAGAAACATCCCTACTGTGGCTAATATAATTATAATCCAGACAAATATATATCCGAATATTCCCCATTCAAATTCTGGTGCTTTTACATTCATACCGTAAAAACTGGTGATTAAAGTAAGAGGCATCATAAATGTAGCGATTATCGTTAATGTTTTCATTATTTCATTTAACCTTGTTGATATAATCGTAAAATCTGCTTCCATAGTTGCAGAAAGTAATTCCCTGTAGGCTTCTATTAAGTCAAAAATTCTTAACATATGGTCATAAACATCCCTAAAATAAATTATCGTTTTTGTCCTTATAAATGGTAGGTCGCTCCTTGTTAAAGTACTATAAACATTCCTCAATGGACCCACTATCTTCCTTAAATTAAGTAGATTTCTCTTCAAGTCCAACATTTCAGACATAATTACTTTCTGACCCGAATTACCAATTAATATCTTATCTTCTATTTTGTCAATTTTGTCATTAATAATATCTAAAACAGGGAAAAAACTATCCGTAATTCCATCAAGTATTAAATGAAGCAAGAAATCAGTACCTTTGGACATAATCATTGGATTTGACTTAGCTCTTTGAATTACAGAATGAATATATTTTATAGATTCTTCATGCACACTAACTATATAATTTTCCCCAAAATATATATTAATCTCCTGTGAGATTATCTTAGTCTGTTCTTCCTCATTATAATTAACAGCATGTATTATTAAAAACAAATAATCCTCAAATGTTTCTATTTTAGGATAATTATGCGGGAATATTACATCTTCTATGGAAAGGGAATGAAAATTAAAAATATCTATAAGCATATCTATGTCTTTTTCAGATGAATTTTCTATGTCTAACCATAATATATTATTTTTATCAGATAAATATTTTTGTAAATCCTCTGCTTTAACATTCTCGATTTCTTCAAAAACTTTATCTTGTGTAAATACTAATAGTTTGCTCATTTTTTACCCCTCTTCCATAAGAATATCTTCTTATCGGCATTATAACATATATAATTATTCCCTTCTTTATCAATAGTAATTGCGGGTGTTCTGTTTATTATATACGGTTCTTTTGTTAATTCTAATGGAAATCCAGGCATTATCTTGCCATTAAAATAAAATCCGTAAAGTAATGGCTCTCTGCATCCAATAAAAATTTCCAATTTTCCATCCCCATCTACATCGGCTAAGGATGGATTGTTACACATCCAGCCCTTTGTTTCAACTGGCCAGCCATGGAGAATTTCACCAGTATTGTTTAATGCCCAAACTTTATTACCCAGATTTGTCCCGATTACTATCCCAATATTACCATTTCCTGCTAAATCTCCAGTAGCGCATACTGATTGAATATTGCTCTTTAAATTAACAGGAAATCCTGCTAAACTTTCTCCATTATATTTCCACGCATAAAGATTTCCTGCCTGTGCATTATTACAACTTCCTATTAAAATTTCTGACTTTCCATCTTTATCAATATCAAAAACACCTGGTTTTGTATAAAAAACATCATCTGTAACTCCAGATCTAGGCCAGTTTTCAAGTAAAAACCCTTTCGGCTGCCATACAAAAATTTTCCCAACGATAGATGCAACAATAATTTCCAATATATTATCTTTATTTATATCTTCTATAACAGGAGTTGAAAGCCATTGTGAATTTTTGCCTTCAGGTAAAACTATCTGCGGCCATCCACTTAAAATACTTCCATCCATTTTGTAAACATAAACAATCCCGACATTCGCACCATTAACCGGTATTGACGCTACTGAAAAAATTATTTCTAAAAACCCATCTCCATCTAAATCAGCTAAAACCGGAGAACTTCCTAAGTCCACCATTCCTTTAGTCCGCCAGGGTGAATTGAATTTGAAATGCCCTCCTCCATCAAATATATATACTTGTGAAATATCCGGACCGGCTTTAGTTATTAGAACTACTTCGGGTAATCCATCTTTATCTATATCACTTACGGCCGGAGTACTTTCACATCTTTCATAAATATTAACCGGCCATCCTTTTAAATTATGCCCTTTTTTATCTAGAACATACAGTTTGTTAGATGACGCGAATATTATCTCATTCTCTCCATCTTTATTAATATCAAAAAATAATGGAGAAGAATATACAAATTGTCCTTCAACTTCTAAAGGAAATCCTTCGACCAGACTAAAATCTCCTTTCTCGATTCCCTTAACAAAATTTAACAACATAATCAAAAACATAAATGTTGATATTCCATATTCTTTAATTTTATTAAATAATGTTTTATAATCTATTTTTAATCTTTTCGCGGCTTTAACTTTACTACCGTTTGTTTCTTTTAAAACTCTAACTATATATTCTTTTTCTGCTTCGGCTGATGCTTTCTTCCCTATCTCTAACAAACCTGACTCTTTTTCTTGCGTAATATCCAGATTGGTTTTTAAAACAAGTGATTTTGGTAAATGTTCAGGCAAAATTTGATTTTCCGCTAAAAGTACCGCTCTTTGCATCACATTCTTTAATTCCCTGACATTCCCTGGCCAGTTGTGATTATTAAGTATTCTAACTACTTTAGGAGATACTTTCAAATTTATTTTATAATGTTCTTTTGAAAATTCTTTAACAAAATAATCTGCTAATAACGGAATATCATCCATTCTTTCCCTTAATGAAGGAAGATTTATCGTAAAAACATTTAATCTGTAAAATAAGTCTTCTCTAAATATTTTATTTTTAACTGCTTCTTCAAGATTTATATTACTGGCTGCAATCAATCTAACACTAATTCTTATTGTTTCTTTACCACCTAGATGTTCAATAGTTTTTTCTTCTAAAAATCTGAGTATTTTTTTTTGAACATCAGAAGTTAAATTCCCTACTTCATCAAGAAATAAAGTTCCTTCATGGGCTAACTCTATTCTACCTAATTTTCTATTAACTGCTCCAGTAAAAGCACCTTTTTCATAACCAAAGAGCTCGGATTCCACCAGATTCTCAGGTAACATAGCACAGTCTATAGCAATTAATGATTTATTTGACCTTTTGCTTTTTGAATGAATAAATCTTGCCAGTAACTCCTTACCCGTTCCACTTTCACCGATAATAAGAACGGCGATATTGGAACTCGCTGCTTTTTCAGCCAAATTAATCGTATCTTGCATTATCTTACTTTCATATATGATCTTCTCTCTTGATATACTATCTTTTAAATAATCTTTTAGATTATTTATCTCCTTACTTAAACTATGGGTTTTTAAGATATTTCTGGCCACAATCAACAATCTATTCTTTATAGAATCTTTTGTTATATAATCCTCAGCACCTAATTTAATTGCATTTATGGCTGTATCAATATTAGTATCTGCCGTAAGCATAACAATTGGCAGTAATTCATCTTTACCTTTTATCATTTTTAAAGTTTCAAGACCATCTACTTCCGGCATTTTTACATCAAGATATACTAAATCAATATTCTCGTTTTCTATTATATTTAACGCTTCCTTATAATTACTCGCAGAAAAAGTGGAATATCCTTCTTTTTCCAATATATCTTTAACAATATTCCGCGTTAAATATTCATCATCTACTATTAAAATATTGCTCATATTATTTAACCCTTTAATATTTTCTTTATCTCGGCCATTATCTTATCAATCTCTTCTAATCTTCCCAGACCTTTTTTACCACACGCAAGCATACCATAAGATGGACCTATAAACTTAAAACCCAATGATTTTAATTTCTTTACATTATTCATAACAATTTTATTGGCCCACATATTTGTGTTCATCGCCGGAGCGATAAGAATAGGTGCTTTAGTTGATAAGACTACTGTGGTTAATAAATCATCTGCAATTCCAGAAGCAATCTTCCCTATAATATTTGCCGTGGCCGGGGCAATAACAAGTAAATCACATTTTTCTGCAAGTGAGATGTGGTCTATCTCCAATGTTTCTTTTGAAATTAATTCAAACATATCAACATAAACACGATTCCCTGATAAAGTTTGAAATGTAAGCGGTGTCACAAACTTAGTCGCGTTACCTGTCATTATAACTTCAACATTTGCACCTTTGTATTTTAATTTATTTATTAAATCACAAATTTTATATACAGCAATACCACCACATACTCCAATTAAAATATTTTTCTTAGAAAAGGGGACAGCTACCATTATTTTTTCCTCCTTTCAATAGTCAAAGAAACAATTTCTTTGGCTATATTTTTTTTGCCTATTATATCATCTTTAATTAAGCCATTTCTACTTAAAATACTCGCTATATGTTTTCCTCTTTTAATATTTTTATAATCATTCGCGACTATATAGTCCGCCTTACTCTCTTTAATCAGTTTAATCGCTGATTTTAGTAACTTTTTCTTTTTTACATTATATTCTAATTTAAATCCAACTAATATTGATTTTGGGCTTATTCTTTTTATCAATTTGATTATCTTTGGTGTCCTAACTAATTTCAAGTTCCATACTTTCTTATCAGACTTCACCTTAATTTTAAGTTGATTATCAGGAACATAATCAAGTATAGCCATCAAATGAATAATAACATCGTATTTTTTTTTAAATTCTTCTTTTAAAATATTTGCTAAATCATCAACAGTTTGCACTTCTACTAATCTTAAATTCTTGTTATCTGGATGCAGGCTTCCTTTACCGTAAATAAAAGTAACTTTATTCCCGTTTTTCAAAAACTCTTCAGCAATTAATGTTCCTAACTTACCCGTAGAATAATTAGATATGTATCTAATCTCATCTATATATGCTCTTGTCGGACCTGAAGTAATTAAAATATTCATTTGTTAAATCCTTGTTTTATTTAATTCCTCTTCTTTAGCCGGCATAACCTCAATTAAATGTTTTGTGTTTTCACCATCTTCATACCATACCCTGATAAACTCTTCTTTATTTGAAATATCACCATACCTTGCTGTTATGCTTGCAGCTATTCTTAAAAAAGGGGTCAGAGTCATTTTTTTACCTTCAAAGATATATTTAAGCAACGATAATGGCCCCTTAAAATCCTCTAATCCTATAATTAAATCCCCTTTTTCTTTAAAACTAGCGATTATATCGTTTTCCTGCTTATTTCTCCCAACTATTAATTTTATATCTTTACTTAATCTATAATGCCTGCCGTATTTTAAAAGATTTGCATCTTTTATTGTCCAATCTGGTTTATGTTGGATTAAATCTTTTATTCTTTTTGCAAAATTCGGGTCAGTAAGTAAACAGCCACCAGATGGACAGGAATATTCAGTAATTTCCTTTTCTCTGGCTAATCTTATCTGGTCTTTTCTGCTTCTTCCTTGCAAATTTAATAATTTATTTCTATCTACCCACTTCTTTTCTTCCGGGATAGTAGGTAGTAAATGCACCGCACTAAGAGGTCTTAAAACTAACCCAACTAAATCTGATTCTTTTTCTATTAACTTCATAGCCTGCAAATGTTGAGACATAGGTCTTTGATTTAAAACTTCGCCGGTAACAATAAAAAATGCCCCTATTTTCTTCATTAATTCTTTTGCCTTTCTAAAAGCAAATATTCTACAGTCTAGACATGGATTAATATTTGAACCATATCCATGTTTTGGAGCTTTTACTATTTCCAAATATTCTTCTCCTTTATTAATAAAATGAAGTTTAACGCCTAATTTTTTAGAAAGATTACCAGCATAACTACATCCATTTTTACCATTACACCTGCAAAAAACCGAAGTAAAATTCACGGCTTCAACATCTAATTGTTGCTCTAACATTAGTTTAAGGGCTATGGAACTATCTAATCCGCCAGAAAGCAAGACCAAACATTTCATTTTTTTAAATCCTCAATAGACAACTTTTTAATTTTTTCTAAAACTTCTTCTTCCTTTAGTTTAAATTCTTCTTTTGTTTTTCTTAATCTTACTTCCAATACATTTTCCTTAATTGCTTTTGTTCCAACAATAATTCTTATTGGTATCCCTATTAAATCAGCATCTTTAAACTTTACACCCGCACTTACATCTCTGTCATCTAACAAAACCTCAATATTATTTTTTATTAAAATATCGTAAATTGAATCTGCTAATTCTTTAATCTTCTCATCTTTGTAATTTATGGCAGTGATAATAACCAAATAAGGGGCGATGGGCACGGGCCAGATAATTCCATCTTCATCATTTCCTTGTTCTATGGCCGCACCCATAATTCTTGTTATGCCTATTCCATAACAACCCATAACTATAGATTTTCTTTTACCATCTTCGTCAAGAAATTCTGCTCCCATGGCTTCGCTATATTTAGTTCCTAACTTAAAAGTATGACCTACTTCTATCCCCCTTAGTTCTGTTAAGTTACTTCCACATTTTATACAGATATCTTCACCGGATACAAATCTTAAATCAGCAAATTCTTTAACTTTAAAATCTTTATCTAAGTTAACATTTATTAAGTGGTAATCTTTTTCATTACTTCCTACTACAAAATTTTTCATTTTTTTAATTGTATTATCGGCAATTATATCAACATTATTCAATCCAACAGGTCCAGCAAAACCAACTGGCGAATTGCTTACCTTTTCAACAAGTTTAGCCTCGGCCATTGTTAGTTCTTTTGCGTTTAAAAATCTTTTCAACTTGTTTTCATTAAGTTCGTCATCTCCTTTAATTAAAACTGCCATAGGTTTCCCATCACATACATATATCAGTGTTTTTATCAATTCGCACGCTTCTTTTTTTAGGAATTCAGTAACACTTTTTATTGTTTTTTTATCAGGTGTCAAAACTTTTTCTATTTTTTTTAATTCATCACTCTCGTTTCCTTTAAACTTGCTAATCCCTTCCGCTTTATCTTTATTTGCAGCATAATCACATTTTGGACAGTTTATAATCACCTCTTCTCCATTCTCGGCTAAGACCATAAATTCATGCGAAAAAGAACCTCCAATTGCACCAGATTCTGCTTCAACTGCTTTAAATCTTAAACCACATCGGTTAAATATACGAAGGTAGGCATCAAACATTTTTTTATAAGTGATTTCGGAACCTTTTTCATCCCTGTCAAAACTATATGCATCCTTCATCATAAACTCTCTTGCTCTCATAACACCAAAACGAGGACGAATCTCATCTCTAAATTTATTCTGGATTTGGTAGAAGTTTTTTGGAATGTCTCTATACGACTTAATCACATTTCTGGCTATATCAGTTATAACTTCTTCATGCGTAGGTCCTAAAGCAAAATATCTATCCTGTCTATCTTTTATTCTGAATAATTCTTCTCCGTACAATTCCCATCTCCCTGTCTCCTTCCATAATTCAGAAGGGGAAAGTATGGGCATAAGAAGTTCTTCTGCTCCAGCCATATTCATTTCTTCTCGAACAATATTAATAATTTTAAGCATCACTTTAAATCCCAAAGGAAGTAATGTATAAATTCCCGAAGCAAGTTTTTTAATTAGTCCAGCCTTTAACATCAGTTTATGACTAATTATTTCTGCATCAGAAGGAATTTCTTTTAATGTTGGAATTAAACAATGTGTCCATTCCATAAAAACACCCCCTATTATATAAATTATAATACATAACATTTTAAAAGTAAATAGAAAAATGAGGAGAATATTCCATACTCGTTAAACAGGGGTCAGTCCTTGACATTTGACACTTTCAAAGTAAACCCCGCACCTTCTGGTGCGTGAGTTAACTCACTCATTTCCAATTATATTTTACTCTATATGATACTACTTTATCTTTATCCGGTTCAACTTCTATCCTGAATTCAATTGTTTTAGAATCAATCTTTTTAAATATATCACTGTTTTCAATGATTTCCCAGTTTAACCAGCGATACAAATGCTCTACTACTCGGACAACAACTTTCTCCTTCTTGTGATTCCTAAGCGTTATTTGAAACTCTTCTTCAAGTTCATCCTGACTTTTACTTAGTTTATAATCTGTTCTTTTCCTCTCGCCAACTACATCAAATGCATTGCCCATGTAAATTTTAACTACTTCATCTTTCGGTGTATGGTCTATTAAATCTTCTCCTATGAATTCATTTCTTTTATCTTCATCCTGTCTGTAAATCTTAACAGAGCCTTTTTGTAGCGTCCCATTTTATATGGGACGACTCATTCTATTTGGAATAATATCGCTTCTATCATCCATTTTAAGTCTCCGTCATCAATTATTTAATTTAATTATCCTTTTATGGTGTAACCATTTTACAACAATTCAGACACTTTGGTTACTTGCTTATATTTCACATCCGGAAATTCTTCAAAATGTTTTTGGCTACATCGTATTTTTTGTTCTTCATATATTCTCAGAAGAGAATTATCGAGTGTTGATTTTGTCTCTGCTACAAAATATAATTTTTTATCATTTTTAAATATTAGTGCCCAATCCGGGTTATAATTTCCTATAGGAGTTTTTATTACAAACCAATGTGGCAGTTTTATAAAAAATTCTATATTTTCATTGGATTCACAATCTTCTGCAAACTTCCTTTCAGGTTGAGACATAGAATCAATAACGATATGAGTTGTAATAGTTTTCTCCTGTTTCTTAACTTTATATAGATTGTCTATATAAAATTCTATCTCATTTTCCCCAAAAAGCATCATAGCATATTCACTCCCACCAATTTTTTCATATTTAATGCCATCCACCATAAAATCATTCAAAACATTTTTTATTTCATTTACTGCTGCATCCAAAAATGTTTGCGGGTTTTTTAATATATCTCTCATACGTCCTGATTCTTTTAAAATGTTCAGAATTGTTGATCTTGTAAGTTCTGTCTTGCTTTGTATATAACCCAATACATCAGGAATTTCAAGATACAAGTCATCTATTTTACTTACTCCGATACCAGTTTGACTTGTTTTTACACCATCTTCTACCATTTGAATGTTAACTTTAATAGATTTGATCATCACTCTTGCTATTTCCTGCATATCCCTTATTGATTTTGAAGATTCCTTGATTAAATCTTTAGTACTGTAATTTACCCTATAAGTTGTCTTTTGTTTTATTCTATTCCATAAATCCAGAAAATTTTTATCTAATTCAAAACCCTTTTTCAACCTTACCCCTACCTTATCCCTGACTTTTTTTATTCTTCCCGTAAATTCAACACCGCAATCATCATGTATTTCTTTTTGTAATTTCTTAGCGAAGTCCTCATAACTTTCATTTGCCACTACAGTCAGTACATTTATGCTTTTATCTTTTATTCTATCGCCCTCCTGATTTACAGATAAACGGAGTCCCCGGCCAATCTCCTGTCTTTTTTTCATTTCTGATTTTGTTTCATTCAATGTGCAAATCTGAAACACATTCGGGTTATCCCATCCTTCCCTCAAAGCAGAGTGGCTGAATATAAACCTTAGGGGATTAGAAATATCTAACAATATTTCTTTGTCTTTCATTATCCATTTATAAACAACATTATCCGACTGTGTTTCTCTACTTTCAAAAGAATCTTTAAACACTCCTTTCTTATCTTGTGCAAAGTATCCATTATGAACCTTTTTAACATCAAAAGGTATCAATCCTTTATATGCGGATTTTTTTGACATTTGCTTAAATATTTTTTCAAACCATACAGCAAATTTTCCCGGTAAAGAATTCCCGTTTTTATCGTAAGAACGGTAATTTGCAACCCTATCAATAAAAAAAAGCGATAATACTTTTATCCCCTTTCTTTTATATTTCTTCTCCTTCTTAAAATGCTCTTCTATCGTCTTTTCCATTTGTACTCTCATAATTTCATCCCGTAATCCACCTCTTGTCTCTCCTTTATAAATTACATCACCGTTTGATAATTCAATGCACTCATTTGAAACGTCTATTGAATTTATCTTATACCCGTCTTTGTATGCTTCCCTTCCATTTGAAATCGCATATAGATCATCCCCTACTTTCATATTAAAACTTTTTCTTAAAACTCCATGGTCAGTTTCCATATCTATTCTTATCTTTGCTGTGGTTTTTGTCTTGGCAGATTTTAAATCTTCCAGTAATACAAATGCTTGATTAAACCCACCTTCAGCAAAAATAGAATCAACTTCTATTTGTTTCACAAGTCCGAGATCATATGCCTTAACGGGATTTAAACTATAAATAAGATTATAAAGGTTTGTGTGTGTGGCAGAGTATCTTAAAGTACAAAGTGGATTCAAGTTTAGAACTGCTTTCTTTCTAATATTGGTCTCCATATTTTGGGGCTCATCCACTATTACCATAGGTCTTGTGGATTGAATAAATTCAATTGGCTTTTTACCCGTAAGTTTATCATTGGTTTTATTTATAATATTAATATCTTTTGCAAAAGAATCAATATTTATGACAAGAATCTGTATTGAATTGCTTAAAGCAAAATTACGCAATGTAGATACTCTACCAGAATCATAGACCTGATAGTTTACCATCACTTTCTCATAAAGATTTTGAAAATGTTCCCCAGTTATTTCAAGATTTTTTAATACACCCTCTCTTATGGCAACACTTGGGACAACGATGATGAACTTTTTAAATCCATACTTCTTATTTAATTCATATATAGTTCTAAGATACACATATGTCTTGCCTGTACCAGTCTCCATTTCTAATGAAAAGTTTAACCCTTCAAGTTTTGTTGACTCATAAAGTCCGTTTCTTGTTTGAACTTGTTGTAAGTTTTTAAGAATTTTTTCTTCAGAAATGACAAGATTATTTCCTAAACCGTTATCACTAATAAAGGTGCTGCCGGATTCATCCCTCAGCGAAAATTCATATTCTCCTTTATTCAGAGGTTGTTCTTCAAACAAATCAACCACAGATGATATCGCCTGTATTTGAAAATCCTGGTTTGGATCAAAATGTAGTTTCATTCTATTACTTCCCAATGCCCGCCTTTATCAGGGCCAACTCTTTTGATTAAATTTTTATCTTTCAATTTGGAAATATTTTCTTTTGTTTTTCTTTCAGAAATCCCAATTATATTCGCTAATTCTTTTGTTGTTATATTTGGATTTTTCCTGATATTATCCAAAATTATACTCTGGTTTACAGTGACCTTTTCTGGGACCTTTACAGTGACCTTTTCTGGGACCTTTACTCCCTCATTTACTCCGCCAGATTGATTTTCTTTTAGTGATACTTTTTTCCCAAGAGGAAATATTATTTTATAAAAATCCACATCCCCGCTTACTATTGGCTTTACTTTATAATGGGAGTACCAGCCGTCTATCATTTTATGGAAACCGGAGCCGATATTTTCGGATAAACGAATAACCCTGAAGATCTTCGCTATTGTCGGATTGCGCGGTAACGAACATTCTTCGCGGATGATGATTTTTATGTCTTTCGGAAGGGCACCTGGATTAAAAAATTCTATTCTGTCGCTCAGTACTCTTATTCTTGGCTTTGCATTACTAAAATAATCGGTGTGCATAAGTAAATTAACAAGTGCTTCTCTGATAGCTCCAACCTGCGGCTGGTTTTCGTCTCTAAAACCTCCGCTTTTTAGTTTAAAGGGTATCTCAATCTTACGAATCAACCTATCGAAAATACTAAAATAATAATTATACAGGTTTTTTTCCGTAGGCAATCTGTACTTGTATCTTTCTGGCGCGTCTTCATAAGAAGTGCCCTGTATCTCCAGATAATCAATCCTAAAATCAGACATAAATCTGTTTAACGCTTCTTCTTTGCCAAAAACCAGCAATCCTGCCACCGTAACTTTTTTTCTGGCTGTTACATTAAGTTTTTCCAAAAACTCTTCTGTTTTAAACGAGTTATACCTGTGATTAGGATCAATTTCTTTCAAATATATACGATATCTTTCTATACTTTCTTTATCCAGATATTTTACTGTAAACTCCGTTTTCTCGGAATCTTTCTCCCCAAATGATGAATCTCTGCGGATTGCGGCAATTTCCTCGTGAGTTGCGCGTTGATCGCCGCTGCCTGTCCTAAAAAATGTATTGACTTCGGAATTAAAGAAAATTGGTTTATATTTTTCCGATACAGCGGGTATATGGATTGCAAATACTATATTGCCGTCAATATTATATTTTCTGATTTTCGCTTTCAAAGGTCTATTAAATTTTTCTGTTCTAATGGTGCTTAAGAAATCTGTCTCGATCTTCTTGGGATTTTCTATACCTGTAATCTCGTAACCTTTTTTTGCTTCTTTTACACCAAGCACTAACCATCCGCCAGAAGTATTTGAAAAAGCACTGATAGTTTCCCAGACATTTTTAGGCAGTTCGGATTTTGCTTCTTTTACCTCAAAATCTTCCCACTCAATGTCCTGCAGTTTATTTATTAGTTCTGCTTTATTCAAGAAAATACTCCTTTATTATTGCTGTAATTAAATTTCCACAATCCTGATTTTTCTATTCAATTAGTTTTATATCATCGCTCTCTAACATTTTAATCTGTGGAATTGAAGAACCAACAATTCCTTTTAAACTACCATAAAAATTAACTGCATTTGTTAGTATTTTTTCCAACTGTTTTTCTCTTTCTTTCCATATCTTTTGCATTTTATATTTTTCATCATTATTTGATTCTTGTAAAGTTCTAAAACCTTCCATAATTGCCTCAAATTGGTCTTTAAATTCCAAACTTGTTAAATAACCATACAATAATTCCATTTTTGTTCCTTTATTCTGCTGCGTAAATTTAACATTGTACAACTGTATTAGACCATATCTTAAAACTAATGATAAGCCCTTAAACTCAAGAAAAGAGCATATCCAGACACCATCTTTTAAGGAATATTTTGTTATATCTTCCGGTAGAGATTCTGTAACCAAAACCAGGATATCCGCTTTCACATCAAGGTTATCTTCTTTTAATTTTTGGATCCAAGTATTTTGAAAACTTTTAGTCCTTTTACTTTCATAATATATTTTTCCGCATGCTTGTCCTTGATTATTTCTTATAGTTTGAAGTATATCAGCTCCTTTTTGACCTTTTTCAACTCCTGTAATTTCATCAATAGGATAAAAGGTCTTTAAAATATTTTCTATCTCTAACTCTTGTATTTCTCCCTGTAGTTGGACAGAACCTTGTTCAGCTTTTCGTTGTGCTTCGCCAAGTTGAGTTTTTAAATCTTCATTTATCTTTTTTGCTTCTTTAAGTTTAAACATATATTCTTCCTCAGTTTGTTGTTTTATTTTTTGTCTCTCTTCGGAAAGTTTTTTAGATATTTCTTTTTCCTTTTCCAAATTGAATTGTTCTCTTAATTCTTCTTTTTCTCTTTTTAATTTTTCAACTTCCGCTTTGGTTCTATTCAATTCTTTAATTTGATTTGATTTTTCTTGAAGTTCGTTTTGCAATGCTTTAAACTCTTCTGATTTTTCTTCTTCAATTTTACTTTTTATTGATTTTTCTAATTTACTTTTTTCCTCTTTTATCTTTACCTGCAATTCATTTTCTATGCTTTCTTTTATAGATTCTCTTTCTCTTTGCAATAATCTTCTCTCATTATCAATACTTTTATTTTTTTCTGTAATTTCTTTTTCTTTTTCGTTAATTCTTATTTCATATTGTTTTTTAAACTGATCTTGGAGTTGATTGAATAACGCTTCATTTACATTAATTTCTGCATCACATTCAGGACATCTTATTTTGTTTTCATTTTCCATAATATGCTCCTTATATCGTCTTAAACTCCACTCCTGCGTCTTTCATTTGCAGGACTGTGTTTGTTTTTAATTGGTCGTTTTTGGCAAATAAGATGTCAAGGCAGATGCATTTCTTTGGCTTTTGTTTTGCGATTTTTTTGACTAAATCCTCATTGATTTTTGATAGGCATACAATCATATCACCATC
This sequence comes from Candidatus Firestoneibacteriota bacterium, assembly GCA_043822305.1. Classification (GTDB taxonomy): domain Bacteria; phylum Oederibacteriota; class D2-FULL-39-29; order D2-FULL-39-29; family JBDRBU01; genus JBDRBU01. The sequence continues at coordinate 1,619 of JBDRBU010000067.1, read as the reverse complement.
GGCAACCGAGTAAATAAGGCAACCGGCGATTTTCTTTTCTTGAATCCTCGTATTTAAGTCATAGCCGGATTTTAGAAGGATTTCCCAGAGCATGTTCTCGATTTTTGCTTCTTTTTTGACAGGAATTTCAAATGCGTCTAATTGTTTGCCAAGTTCTTTTTCGTTCTCTGCAATATCAGTTCGCCATATTTTGAAATTTGATTGTTTGAGTTTGAAGACCTTAAATCCTAAATCCAAATCCTTTTTCTGGTCAGCGAAAAGATCGGGATTTTTTTTCTTCTCGTCTTTTATGTTTTTTATGACCCTGCGAATTCTTTCTTTGCATATTTCTGCTATCGTTTTATACCCGGCTTTATATGCTTCAGAATCTTCTTTCGTTTTTTCTGGAAGTTGAACACAAATAAATTCACGGCTGACACCATCTTCTTTGTTTAAATTCAAAACCGCATGAGCAGTAGTGCCAGAACCTGAAAAGAAATCAAGAACAATATCAGATTTGTTCATGCCTAATATTAATAAATCTTTTATTAAATCTATTGGTTTAGGACTTATAAAGATTTTATTATTAAAAAGTATTTTTATTTGTTCCGTTCCATTCCCACTACTATATTCTGGTTTATAAAATACTGATTTGGGTTTTTTTGAAGGTAAATCACCGATAGAAGGTCTTTGTTTTTTGTTAAGCGAATAGCCATTTTTTGTTTTGGTAATAATGATATCTTTTATGTGAGTTTTAAATTTGCCACTATATCCCCATGTCCATCTTAATAAATTACCATTTGAATCTATGGGCAATAAAAAACAAAATCCTTGTTTTTCATATTTCTGTTTTAATTCATCAACATATTTATCATTAAAATATTCCTTTTTATTATCATAAATATTTTCGTATTCTTTTTCTGGCAATAAAAACAAACTATTATCTTTTATGAGTATTGGAAAATACATATATGGTCTTTCTTCTCGCGTTTTTCCAAAAGATGTTGCCAACAGACCACTCCCCTTCTTAAAATATCCCCTTTCATCCATTCCCCATTCTTCGTTTTCTTCCTCTTCAATATTAAATTCATTAAAAACTGTTTTTTCTTTTGTCTTTGTGAATACTAATGTATATTCATGAGTACCAGAAAATGCATATTGATCATTATTTCCTTTTAAGTTCATAATTGTAGGTAATAATGCAACAAAATTCTCTTCTCCAAACACTTCGTTCATTATCATTCTTAGGTTGTGGACTTCGTTGTCGTCAATAGAGACAAAAATAACGCCGTCTTCACGCAACAGATTCCTTGCCAGAAAAAGACGCGGATACATCATTGAAAGCCAGTTTGAATGATAATGGCCACTTTCTTTACTGTTTTTTCTGAAAAGACCTTCTTTAAGAAGATACCCTTCTTCATCTTTATCGCCGATTCTCTTTAAGTACTCTGCTTTTGACTCGGAAAACTTGTCTGGATAGATGAAACTGTCATTTCCTGTATTCAGGCTGTTGATTTAGTTAAATCGACCTATTTTTCAGCCTTAAAAACCTCTTTTTTGAACATTTAATACTTAGGACAAAATTAAATTTTGTCTTTTCAATGTCTTCTAACTATAATATACTAAATTAATTTTATTTT
>JBDRBU010000066.1:0-17702 GCA_043822305.1 Candidatus Firestoneibacteriota bacterium | reverse complement strand
GTTCTATTTCTTCTCTAACACCACATCTATATGCCATTACATTAATCTCCTTTTTTTACTTTAGTTTATACTATCTGCTATTATATCCCAATATGATGTTACTTTTCTATAAAAAAATTTCATTGCGACACAGCCTGATTGTGGATAATTCGAAAGAAGAATTCCTTTTGAGTTTTTTTGTGCCAAGTCCTACTTCTGTTTTGAGCATTTTAATCTACATCCCTCGCATTTTGAATTACAAGGTTCTAAATGGAACATTATATCGGTATTTTTAAGTTTATTTTTTATATCTGCTGACAGATGATGCATTAATTTATGGGCTTTATCTATATGTAAATCTTTTGATACAACAAGATGTAAATCTATATATTTATATGCTCCTGCTTTTCTTGTCCTTAAGTTATGAAATTCAATAAATTTTTCAGGGTTTTCCTCTATAGCCATTTTTATTAATTTTTCTTCCTCACCTGGAAGTTTTATGTCCGTCAGGTTAATTATTGCTTCTTTTGAAATATCCCAACCTGCTTTTATGATTAATACAGCAGTTATTATGGCAATTATTGGGTCAAAAATTTCTATCCCTTTTATTTTTACAAAATTCATGAAGATGAGACCCATAAAAACTCCAAATGAAGTATACACATCAGTTCGTAAATGCCAGGCATCTGCTTCTAATGCTGCTGAGTCCGCTTCCTTGGCCACCTTAAAGAGATATTTAGAGATAAAAAAGTTAGAGATAGTTGATACAAACATTATTCCAATTCCAATACCTAATGTTTTTAATTGTATTTTGTGTATTATTCGATCATACGCTTCATGTAATATAAGATAAGAAGCAAAAAATATTAACATGCCTTCTATTAGGGCAGATATGTTTTCTACTTTTCCATGCCCAAATTTATGTTTCTCATCTGCAGGTTTGATGGAAGTTTTTACTGAATAATTTGTTATGACTGATGCTATTAAGTCTATTCCAGAATGAATTGCCTCGGCGATAATACTTACAGAAGTAGTAATAACCCCAGTTAAAAGTTTTAAAACCAATAATATTGTATTTGAGATTATGGAAAATTTTGCAGCATATACCTTTTTCTTATTAGCATCTATATTATATTCCATATTAGTAGTATATCAAAAAGAGAAGAATGTTTCAATAAGTTTTATACGCTTTGTGCTTGAAAGGGTTTATTAGATATGATATACTTATAATATATATGTCGGGGTCAGAGACGACCCCGACTCCATTTTATTTATGTATAAAAATATATTTGAAGCAGTATCAAAAGAATTTTCAGGTAAAATAGCAAAACAGAATATTGCAAAAATCCATTATTCTGATAAAGAAACCGCAAAATGGTGTGCAGATAAAATGAGGGAAATCGGTCTGGCTGAAGTGGAGTTAATATCTTGTCATGGAATTATTGATACTATTACTGGAGTTATTCCTGGAGTGAATGAGAAAAAGAAAGGAGAAGAAATCTTAGTTATTTCTCATGATAATGCATCTGGTTGTAGAGTAAGTTTAGAAGTTGCAAGGACTTTAGTTAATCTTATTAATAAAAAAATCCTACTTAAACCAGAAAGAACTATTAGATTTATTTTGATGCATAAAATATTTGCCCTTGCATCTTTCTTTAAAGCAAAAAAAAATAAAAATTTAAAAATTATAGCAGGAATAAACTTGGATATAGCCGGAGAAGATGAAGATAAGGCCGGAACAAATTTAGTGATTGGAAAATCATGTCCTTCATTTCCTTCTTATGTGAACGATTTTTTAGTCAGGTTAATTGAAGAGACTGATAAAGATACGCCTGATAATGTTGGGGTTGTAATTGGCACATGTCTTTATTTCTTTGCTACTTCTGGACTTCATCATGTTTGCTGGTTAGGTGAAGAAATGGTAACTCGTGCCAGAACTCGCCTTTTTAAAAATATACAAGATTCATTTACAAAATTTACAGGTAGTATTAATGTGAATCTTGAATCATTTAATAAAAGATTAAATTATTTGATGAATATTGAAACAAACGCTCTTTCTGATTTGTTAAAACTTGTAATCAATAAAGGGGACAAGGTTAGCTTAAGAAATTATGTTCATAAATTATCAGATGATTTAAGAGAATCGGTAGAAAAGTTTTACAAAGATATAGTTATAAATCTTTACAACATGAGGTGTGTTAGTCTTAAAGAAGTTATTAATCTTTACAATAAAAATAATAATAAACATATCTTAAAAGAAAATAAATTTGCACATTCATTAATTCCCGAGCAAACATTTTCAGGAATTCCATTATCCTGGATACTTTCTGAAAAAGATTCAAATGTAATGCTTAACTGGGTTGATGGAAAAAGAACAATAGCGGAGATATTTAACATAATTAGTCTAATTAATAAAATAAAATTAAAAGATTTAATAAAATTTTTTAAATATATGGGCAAAAATGGATATATTAAATTTAAAAAGAATGATAGAATTAAAAAACAAGAAATCATTAAAGATTTAAAGAAGATGGGAATAAAAAAAAGAGATGTGCTTTTTGTTCATTCTTCGTTTAAAAGTATTGGAGTTGTAGAAGGCGGTGCTGAGACTGTTGTTGAGGCCTTAGTTGAATGTGTCGGAAAAGAGGGGATAGTTATAGTGCCTACCTTAAGTTTCTCGTTTCTGGGAGGATACTATGCCTTTAATCCAAAAAAAACTCCATCAAGAGTAGGCGAAATAACAAATGCGTTACTCAGGAGAAAAGATGTTTTTAGAAGTGAACATCCCACACATTCAATAAGTGCGGTTGGAAAAGGTGCAGGGGAATTAGTAACTGGACATAAGGGAAGTACTTTTGCCAAAGAAAGTCCATATGGGAAGTATGTGAAATTAAATGCAAAAGTAATCTTTATCGGCACGGGTCTGGGGTGCAATACTACTTTACACGCTATAGAAGATTGGTTAGATTTACCTTACCTAACTACAGAGAAAGCAATTGTTGAAAGAGACGCCGGTATGGCCGGTAAAGAGGAAATAGTTAAAGTTACTAAATCGCCATCTGGTTGCAGAGATTTTTATAAAAAAGATTCAAAGATTGAGAAAGTTTTTAAAAAATCCGGGATTATAAAAAAAAGCAGTTTAGGAAATGCAGATGTTGTCATAATAAGGGCGAAGGATATAGTTAATACTACAATAAGAGAAATAGAAAAAGGAAGATTAGATATTCTTCTTTGTGATAATCCAAAATGTAAATTTTGTACAAATGGTAAAAAATTATTAAAGAAAAACCAAACACACATAATGAAGAAAATTAAAGAATTAAAAAAAATTGGATTATATTTTTGACAGAACTGTCATCTGATATCAGGAGGTGTATATGAGTGGAAATGGAGGTAAAGAAGGGGAGGTTAATTTAGAGATTGATGAAGAAACGGGTAAGGGGATATACGCTAATTTTGCTGTGGTTTCTCATACAGCTACGGAATTTATAATAGATTTTGCTTTTGTATTTCCCGGTCAACCAAGGAATAAAATAAGGTCGAGAATAATCTCTTCACCTCAGCATACAAAAAGATTTTTGTTAGCCTTGCAAGATAATATGAAAAAATTTGAAGAAAAATCTGGACTGATTTAAAGGGGACAGCGACTATTAAATTGATAGAGAATAGATTGGATTGTTCCATTAAGAGAGTGGATTTAAAAGTCGCTGTCCCCTTTATCCCTATGGAAGAAGAAATTTTAAAAATAATTAAGTTATATAAAAATGAGCATGTTTCAGGTGAAGAATTAAGTAAGAAATTTAAGATAAGTAGAACGGCTATCTGGAAACATATACATTCTTTAATAAACCAGGGATATAATATTGAACCACATCCACATCTGGGTTATAAATTTATTTCTTCTCCGGATAAACTACTTCCAGCAGAAATAAAAGAAGATTTAAATACAAAATACATAGGGAAAGATTTATATTGTTTCAATGAGATAGGTTCTACAAACGATTTTGCATTAAGATTAGCCGGGGGAAAGGTAAAAGAAGGAACGGTTATTATTTCGGAAAAACAAACTTATGGAAAAGGAAGATTAGGCAGAAGTTGGCTCTCTCCGTCTTGTCTGGGATTGTATTTTTCTATTATTTTAAAGCCGAGGATTAGTCCGCATCATGCTTCAAAGATAACATTTTTGGGAGGATTATCTGTCATTGAGGCCATAAAAGAAACCACCGGATTAGATACTAAATTAAAATGGCCTAATGATGTTTTATATAATGGCAAAAAATTATGTGGAATCCTTACTGAAATAAAAGCAGAATTAGATATAGTAAATTATCTGGTTATTGGTCTGGGTGTTAATGTTAATTTCTTAAAAAAAGATTTTCCTTTTAATATAAGAAGTACAGCTACATCGTTAAAAATAGAATTAGGAAGAGACATCTTGCGATTAAATCTTTTAAAGGTCATACTGCAAAATATTGAAAACTATTATGAGATGTTTAAAAAAGAAGGTTTCAAACCAATTTTAGAAAATTGGAAGGGAAAATCAGTTACTTTAAATAAAAGGGTTAAGGTAGCCACAGAGGGAGATATTATTGAAGGATATGCCATAGATGTTGATGATGAATGTGCCTTATTAATACGGTTAGATAATGGTATGATTAGAAAGGTAGTGAGTGGAAATGTGTTCTAAAATACTAGCCATAAATATAGGAAATACAAATATTACTTGTGGATTATATAAGGATAAAAAATTAATTTTTGTCCAACATATACCCACAAAAACAAAGGATTTTAAAAACTATAACATTTTTGGAAGAAAAGACATAAAATATACTGTAATATCTTCAGTAGTTCCTTCAGTTACAAAAACTTTAAAGAAAAATATTAAAACCAGAATACTTGAAATAAAAAATTCAGATGTCCATATAAAAAATCTTTATAAAAAAAAATCAGAAGTTGGAATAGATAGATTGTTAGCCTCTTATTCCGCCAGAGAGAAGTATGGTCCTCCTTTAATAATTATTGATTTTGGGACAGCAACTACTTTTAATGTTGTAAATAAAAAAGGAGAATTTGCCGGTGGCGTTATACTTCCCGGTATAAAAATGTGGGGAAATTTTTTATACGAAAATACTGATAAATTACCAAAGATTAAGTTTAAGAAAGTAAATAATCTCATAGGAAAAAGCACAAAAGATTGTATACAAATCGGAGCATTTTATGGTAATATAGAAATGATAAAAGGTCTTATGAACAAGATAAAAAGAGTTATTGGAAATAATAGTAAAGTTATAGCCACAGGAGGAGCTGCGAATCTTATGGCTCCTTATATTAACGGGATAAATATAATAAACTTGAATTTAATATTAGATGGGATGGTTTTGGTCATGGGGAGGTACATATGGGGACGAAAGTAAAGGATTTATAAATAAAAAAGGAGTTGAAAAGTATGAAAATATTTAAAATAGTTTTAATGATATGTTTGTTTTTTGGTGGGATTTCTTCTGCAAAGCAAGTAATTGTTTTACAGTTCTCAGGTGTCATAAATCCTATGGCCAGTGAGTATATTGTCAGGGGAATTAGCACGGCTGAGAAGGAAAAGGCAGAATGCGTAATAATTCAGATGGATACTCCAGGTGGTCTTGATACTTCTATGAGAAGTATTGTTCAAAAGATATTAGATTCAGAAATTCCTGTTGTAGTTCATGTATATCCAAAAGGAGCAAGGTCAGCCTCAGCTGGATTATTTATAGCCATGGCCTCTGATTATATCGTCATGTCTTCTGAAACAAATTTAGGTGCAGCCCATCCAGTAGATATATCAGGTAAGACGGCATCCGAGAAAATTACAAACGATGCAGCAGCATATATAAGAACACTTGCCAAGAATAAGGGTAGAGACGAAAAGTGGGCTGAAAAAGCAGTAAGAGAGAGTGTATCCATAACAGAGGCAGAAGCTTTGGATAAGAAGATTATAGATGCCATAGCAGACGATATTCATAGTTTGATTGTTAAACTTGATGGTCAGAAAATAAAAAGATTAAAGGGTGAAGTTATTTTAAATCTTAAAGATGCAGAAATTAAATATGTAAAAATGAGCAAGAGAGAAGGTTTATTTCATGTATTAGGCGACCCTAATGTTGCCTATGTTTTATTTATGATAGGTCTTTATGGATTAATTTATGAATTAGCCGCACCTGGTATTGGGTTAGCCGGGATAGCCGGAACGATATGTATCCTGTTAGCCTTAGTCTCGTTTGGTAGTTTACCGATAAACTATGCGGGTGTAGCTCTTATAATCTTAGCCGTAGTTTTATTTATTTTAGAGATAAAAGCCATGACACATGGAGTACTGGCCACAGGAGGGGCAGTTTCTTTATTTATTGGTTCGTTACTTATGTTTAATCCTATGGTCCCATATTTCAGGATATCACTAACAGTAGTTATTACCATGTTAGTCTTAACTGTAGGATTTTTTGCTTTTATAATTTCAATAGGGATTGCATCACTTAAAGGTAAAGTTGTGACAGGAATAAGTAGTTTAATCCATTCGATAGGAGAGGTGAAAGTTGGGATAGACCCTGAAGGAATTGTTTTTGTTAATAATGAAGATTGGAGTGCCGTAAGTAATACTGGTGAACCGATTAAAAAAGGCGAGGAGGTGAAAGTAATATCAGTCGAAGGGGTGAAATTAGTGGTGGAGCCATTGAAAAAAAGAAAAGAATAAAGAACAACCCCCTGGCTCCCTTTAATAAGGGGGAATAAAATAAAAAGGAGGCAAGATGATAGGACCGGCAATGATGGTATTAGTGATAGTTATACTTTTTGTTGTAATTGTGGTATCTAGTGTGATAAAGATAGTAAAGGAATATCAGAGGTTAGTACTTTTTAGATTGGGTAAATCAAGAGGAGAAAAAGGGCCTGGAGTAGTTTTTGTCTGGCCAGTGGTTGACCAGATAGTCTGGGTAGATTTAAGAGAGGCATATTTGGAAATTCCAGAGCAAACATGTATAACAAAAGATAATGCACCGATATCAGTGGATTTTCTAATTTATTGGAAAGTAGTAGACCCAACAGCATCTGTTATACAGGTTAGGAATTTTGCCGGTGCAGCTCAAGGTATAGCCACGACAACATTAAGAGCCGTGGTTGGAGATATTCCATTAGATGATGTCTTAACAAAGAGGGAGCAGATAAATGATATATTAAGGACGAAAATGGATGAAGTAACAGGAAGATGGGGAGTTAAAATAACATCTGTAGAGATAAGAGAGATAATGCCACCGACAGAGGTACAATCAGCGATGACCAAGCAGATGGCAGCAGAAAGACATAGAAGGGCAGTGGTTATAGAAGCAGATGGAATGAGACAAGCAGCCATAACAATAGCCGATGGAGAGAAACAGTCATCTATACTCAGGGCAGAAGGAAAGAGGCAGTCACAGATGTTAGAAGCAGAAGGATATGCAAAGGCATTAGAGAATATTTTTGGTGCCGCTAAGATAATAGATGATAAAACACTAAGTTTGCAATATTTAGAAGCATTAAAGGCATTAGGAGCATCGCCATCAACAAAATATATTTTCCCGATGGAGTTTACATCATTACTTAAACCATTTATTGGAAATATAGAAGAAGCTTATAAAAAAGGAAAAGTAAAAGAGTAGTCTGAAAGCCGTTGTAATTTATATAAAGTATGTCGGGGTCAGGGACGACCCCGACTCCATTTATGAGATTGCCACGCCCTGCACCATTACGGTACAGGGCAATGACAAAAGGAGGCTGCAGAATGTTAAAAAAATATATTTGTTTAATGGTAGGATTGGTTTTCTTATACAGCTGTGGAAAATATATAAAACCTGAAGATAAACCTGCATATGACAATGCGGTTAATTCTATGGCCCAAGCAGAAAAAGAGATTAAACAAACTGAATCTTCGGAAAACAAGAAAGATTTAATTGATTTGTTTAACACGGCCAAGGCAGATTTAGCCACGGCGAATGATTATCTTAACAAGGGGAGCTACGCTAAGGCCATAGAACTTGCTTTAAAAGCATCTTCAGAAGCAAGGGAGGTTAGAGAACTTCCAACTATTGTTTCAAATCTCATAGATGAGACAGAAAAGAGCATAAGATATGCAAAAGAACTTGGTTTGGATAAAACATATGGTAAAAAGATTAAAGAAGTAAATGATTTACTATATGATACAAGGAATTATGTAAGATTAAAAAAATATAGTTTCGCAAAAAATTTTGGTTCACAGGCGTTAGATGGCATAAAAAAGGCGCTTGATGAAGTTGAGAAAGCAACGGCTGAATTAACTCGGGCCAAAACCGCTTTAGTTGAGGCAAAAGAAGCAGGTGCTGATGTTTCTGCCTCTGAGCTTTATAAAAGCGCTGAAGAAGCTTTGGCTACAGCGAAGAAAGAAATGGACAATAATAATTTTAAGGAATGTGGTGAAGCAGCAAAGAAATCTACACAATTAGCTCAGGAATCTTTAAAGAAAGCAAAAGAAGGGAAATAATAAAAGGTATGTCGGGGTCAGGGACGACCACGACTCCATTATGGAGGTTCTATGTCCATTCCACTTACAGATGAAAACTTTGAGGACGAAGTTATAAAGTCTAAACAACCAGTCTTGATTGATTTCTGGGCAGAGTGGTGTGGTCCTTGCAAGATGATTGCACCAATTATTGAGGAGTTGAGTAAAGAATATTCTGGAAAAATTAAAGTTGGAAAGATAAATGTTGACGAAAATCCAGCAGTTAGTTCAAGACTCGGGATTAGAAGTATTCCTACACTTATAATTTTTAAAGACGGTGAAATTATGGGACAATTAGTTGGAGTTCAATCCAAGGAAATCATTAAAGAAAAAGTTAACTCTTTAATATCTTAATTATGGTAAAAATAATTCCTTTTAAGGGCTACAGGTTTAACGAAAACAAGTTAGATTTGCGTAAAGTGGTTTCTCTTCCATATGATGTCATAACACCTTCGATGCAAAGTAAATATTATAATCTTTCTCCTTATAATATCGTAAGGATTATTCTCCGTAAAGACAATAATGAGAATAAGTATAAAAAAGCAAAGAGAACTTTAGACGAGTGGATTAAAAAGAAAATTTTTATTCAGGATGGTTATCCAGGTTTCTATCTTCATGAACAAAAATTTATTATGGATGGTAAGAATAACAGTAGAATTGGTTTAATTTGTCTTGTAAAGTTAGAAGATTTTAAGAAAAAGAAAATTTTACCTCATGAGAATACTTTTTCAACACATAAAAAGGACAGGTTAAAACTTTTAAAAGAATGTAAAGCGAATTTAAGTCCAATATTTGGCTTATACGATGGAGGGTTGGATTTTAATAATACTTTGAAAAGAAAACCATTTTTAAAATTTAATATAGAAGATAAATTAGGCAGGGTGGTAAATAAAGTTTGGAAGGTAGAGAATGTAGAAACCATAAAAAATATTATTAATATCATGGCCAACAAAAGAATTTTTATTGCAGATGGACATCATAGATATGAGGTTGCACTGGCCTTTAAGAAAAAGATGGGGAAAGTTTGTAAAAATGTTCAAGAAGTCTGGAATTATATAATGTTTTCTCTTGTAAGCATTAAGGATAAGGGACTTAAGATATTGCCGACTCACAGGGTGGTTAAATTTGTTCACAGGGTTGGTTTTGATGAGATAAAAAAGAAATTATCTAAAGATTTTTATATTAAGGAAATTAAATCAAAAGATGTCCATAAAAATATTGTAATGTATGTAAATAAAAGGTATTATAGATTAAGTTTAAAAAATGAAATCTCATTAAAAAAAATAAAAACGAAAAATTCGTTAAAGTGGAGGAAACTACCAACGGCAGTATTGCATTATATAATATTGAAAACTCTTCCAAAATCAAAAGAAATTTTTTACACGGTTGATGAAAAAGAAGTGATAAAGAAAGTTAATTCAGGCGATTTTAATATTGGTTTTTTATTGCCAGGCATAACGGCAAAGGATGTAAGGGATATTGCGTTTAGGTTAGAAAGAATGCCACCTAAAACAACATACTTTTATCCTAAAGTACCTACGGGAATAGTGATAAATAAATTTTGAAAAGAGGTGATAAATATGAAAAAAAAAGAATCTTTTAGAAATAAAGAGAATCTGGGAAGAAAAGGCTTTGTTAATACTCCAAGGATTAAAAAAGCAAAAAAAGTGGGAAAAGTAAACCCCACACCCTCTGGTGTGTTGGTAAAAGAAGTAGAAAAAGCAGGAGTAAAGAAAGAAAAAGTAGCATCCCAATTCATTTGGGACGGAGTAAATAAAGAAAAAAAAATAATTGAAGTGGAAAAAGAAGAAATACCTGAGAGATATAATGAAACTAAAATAGTTATTATGTCCAGGGACCCATACTGGATTTATGCCTATTGGGATGTTGCGTCTTCTGATATAGAGTTGATGAGGAAAAAGACAGGTTCGGACTTTAATAATTCAAAATCTATTTTAAGAGTCTATGATGTCACAAATATTAAGTTTAATGGGAAAAATGCTCATAAATCTTTTGATCTAGTGCTTAGTGGATTGGCTAATAACTGGTATATAAATGTAGGAGAACCAGAAAGAAGTTGGTGTGTTGAACTTGGAATCCTGACACCATCTGGTAAGTTTTTTGTTTATGCCAGGTCAAATGTTATCACTACCCCATCAGATAAAGTTTCAAATGTATATGATGAAGAATGGATGGTATCCGAAGAAGAGTTATATCGCAGATACTTAAGAGGTGAATTAAAGGGAGGAGTTGGTTCCGAGTTTATATCAAAGATTATTTCAAGAAGGTTAAGAGAGGAAATTTCTTCCGGGATGGTAAGTAGCCTTAGCAGCGGATTTAAGGAATTTAAGCTACCGTCAGTTTTTTGGCTTACGGTTGGTACGGAGTTAATTATTTATGGTGCTACAGAACCAGATTCTGTTGTTTTAATAAATAAGACTCCAGTAAAATTAGTAAAAGACGGTACTTTTAGTTTAAGATTTGCTTTAACAGATGGCAAGCATATTATAAATATTGAAGCAAGGTCAAAAGATGGCAAGCATAAAAAATCCGCAAGAATAACTGTAGAACAAAATATTGTATAGAATACGCAGGTTAACCCTGTACCACTCGTTATGCTCGGATACAGGACTAAAGAGCCTGCGGCTACAAAACAGATTAAAGAGAGGGTTATTATCATGGAAAAAGGGTATATTTGTTTGGTTTTACATGCACATTTACCATATGTCAGGCATCCTGAGTATGAGGATTTTTTGGAAGAAGACTGGTTTTATGAGGGAATAACCGAGACCTATATTCCTTTGCTTTTAATGATGGAGAAACTGTTAGAAGATAAAGTGGATTTTAGAATTACCATGTCCTTAACCCCGTCGTTAATATCAATGTTAGTCGATCCATTACTTTGTGATAGAACATTAAAACATATTGAACGACTCATGGAACTAACTGAAAAAGAAATTAGGAGAACAGAATTTCAACCAGATTTTAACAAAGTTGCAAGAATGTATAATTATAAATTTAAATTAGCCAGAGATTATTTTTTAAAGTGCGATAAGAATCTTGTTCATGCTTTTAAAAAAATTCAGGATACTGGAAAGTTAGAAATCATTACCTGTGCAGCCACACATGGATATTTACCTTTAATGTTAAATCAAAAGGCGGTTAAAGCACAGATAAAAGTAGGTGTTGATATTTATAAAAAACATTTTGGCCGGGGACCAAATGGTATCTGGTTATCAGAATGTGGATATTATCCCGGACTTGATTACATATTAAAAGAAAATGGAATTAAATTTTTCTTTTTAGATGCCCATGGTATTTATTTTTCAACTCCTCGTCCAAAGTATGGTGTCTATGCTCCGGTATTTTGTAAATCAGGTGTAGCTGCATTTGGAAGAGATTTAGAATCTTCAAAACAAGTCTGGAGTGCAAAAGAAGGTTATCCGGGGGATTTCTGGTGCAGGGATTTTTACCGAGATGTTGGTTTTGATTTAGAATATGATTATATAAAACCATATATCAATTCTGATGGTACTAGAATATTTACAGGAATAAAGTATTATAGAATTACAGGTCCTTCTTTAGAATGTAAAGAAGTTTATGTTCCAGAAAAAGCATTAGAAAAAGCAGCAGATCAATCTGGTAATTTTATGTTTAATAGAGAAAAGCAAATAGAATGGCTTTCCGAAGGAATGGATAGAAAGCCAATAATTATTTCTCCATATGATGCAGAACTTTTTGGTCACTGGTGGTATGAAGGTCCTAATTTTTTAAACTTTTTATTCAGAAAAATTTATTATGACCAAAAAACTATAAAATGTATAACTCCTTCTGAATATTTACAGGAATACCCAAAAAATCAGGTTTGTACGCCATGTGAATCAAGCTGGGGGTATAAAGGTTATCATGAGGTATGGCTAGAAGGAAGTAATGACTGGATTTATAGACATTTGCATAAAGCAGCGGACCGGATGTGCGAATTAGCCGAAAGGTTTCCAAATGCAGAAGGGCTTTTTAAAAGAGCTTTAAATCAGGCTAGTCGTGAATTATTACTTGCTCAAAGTTCTGACTGGGCATTTATGATGAAGACAAAAACAAATGTAAATTATGCCGTTAAAAGGACAAAAGAACATATCGCTAAATTTACAAGAATTTATGATATGATAAATAGTAATTCTATATATGAAAAATGGCTTTCTGATATAGAATATAAAGATAATATCTTCCCTGATATTGATTACAAAATGTATAAATAGGGACAGGGAACATTTTGAATGAGTTTTTGTCTTTACTTTAAATAGGATATATGTTATAGTATGTTCGAATTCATTAAAAGGGGGGTGGTAATCCTTGATAGAAGTAGAAAATTTAACAAAGTATTATGGACCAAGAAGAGCTGTTGAAAATGTATCTTTTAAAGTAGAAAAAGGTGAGATTTTAGGTTTACTTGGACCGAATGGTGCAGGGAAAACGACAATAATGAGGATGCTTACGGGATTTTTTCAGCCAACATCTGGTAAGGCAAAAGTAGCTGGTTTTGATACTGTAGAAGAACCGTTAGAGGTGAAAAAGAGAATAGGTTATCTTCCGGAGACACTGCCTTTATATAATGAAATGACTGTATCTTTATATTTGGAGTATGTGGCAAAATTGAAAGGGATAGAATCCAAGGAAATAAAGAAAAAAGTTGCAAAATCCATTGGAATGGCTAAAATTTCAGAAGTTGAAAGCAGAATAATTGGCAGATTATCAAGAGGTTACAGGCAGAGAGTTGGATTGGCCCAAGCATTACTAACCGACCCTGAGGTATTAATACTTGATGAGCCAACTATAGGATTGGACCCAAAGCAAATCATTGAGATAAGAGAGTTGATAAAAAGTTTTAGTGGTGAAAAAACTGTTATTTTAAGCAGTCACATTCTCCCTGAAGTTAGTATGACTTGCGAGAAAATAGTAATTATTGATAAAGGAAATGTTGTAGCCGTCGATACTCAGGAACAATTAAGTAAAAGGTTAAAAGAAGGAGGAGAGAAGATTTTTGTAAAGATAAAAGGGCAGGAAAACGATGTCATAAAGCAAATCAGCCAAATAAAAGGAATTAAAGATTTGCAGAAAGAATTGGAAGAAGGTGGAATAGTTGCTTTATCTTTAGAAAGTGAAGGAGATAAAGATATTAGAGAAGAAATATTTAAGACTGTAGTTTCAAATAACTGGATATTGTACGAAATGAAAGCAGAACATATGAGTTTGGAAGATGTTTTCTTGAAACTTACCACAAAAGAGCAGGAGGTGTAGATATGAATAAAATCTGGGCAATTACTAAAAGAGAATTGAAGTCTTATTTTGTCTCTCCAATTGCATATATAGTCATTGTCGTCTTTCTGCTTTTTTCAGCGTTTATATTTAATGTTATTATCATGAGGTATCAGATTGCAGAGATTAGAGGTATTGTGTACAATATGGCTTTTATATTTCTTTTTATTAGTCCGATGATTACCATGAGACTTTTATCAGAGGAGAGAAAATTAGGCACTATAGAACTACTTTATACTTCGCCAATAACTTTAACAAGTATAGTTGTCGGAAAATATCTCTCATCAGTTTTATTGTTTTTGGTTATGTTTTTGCTAATATTAGAATACCCTATTTTTGTATTAATTGGTGGTAGTCCAGATATAGGCCCGATGTTATCTGCCTTACTTGGATTTGTTCTTATTTCAGCAACTTGTTTGGCCGTAGGGACCTTCGCCTCATCTTTGACAGAAAATCAGCTTGTTTCAGCCGTAATAGGACTTGGTCTGATATTACTTTTCTGGTTAATTGGAATGGCCGGTGACAGTATCGGAGGTTCTGTTGGCAACTTTGTTTCTTCACTTTCTATAATAAAACATTTTGATGATTTTGTAAAAGGTGTTATTGATTTAGGAAATATTTTTTATTATCTGGCCATGATATTTTTCTTTTTATTTATCACTGTCAGAAGACTTGAATGGAAAAGATGGTAAATGGGGTAAAAGGAGGGATAAAAAGTGGATTTTAAAAATATATTTGAAAAAATTAAAAAATTTTTTAAAGATAGAACATTTAAGTATGGAACAAATGCTGTTGTTTTAACAATCCTGATTCTTGGTGTTATTTGGTTTGTGGGAGTAATTCTTGACA
Organism: Candidatus Firestoneibacteriota bacterium; assembly: GCA_043822305.1. Taxonomy (GTDB): domain Bacteria; phylum Oederibacteriota; class D2-FULL-39-29; order D2-FULL-39-29; family JBDRBU01; genus JBDRBU01. Next base: position 3,022 of record JBDRBU010000066.1, on the reverse strand, counting down.
GTCATCCTCTGAAAATTGATACAACCGCCAGTAAACAATTCAGTTTAGCTCCTCAAACAATAAAAATTTTAAAGAGTTTGAAGGTAAAAGTTAATGTTTCTGTTTTTGTTCGAAAGGGTAGTTTAGATGGAAGATATATAAGTGATTTAGTAAATGAGTTTTCAAAAAGAACTTCTAATCTGGTCTCTGAGGTAAATGATGTTGATCGGGATATATCAAAATGTAAGATTAAAAATATAAGCCAAAATGATACAGTGGTTTTTGAATGCGGAACCAAAAGAAAAGATGTAATGGAAAACCAGATATTTTTTAGAGAGTCTTCCCCATATGGTCAAGGAGAAATAGAATATATTGGTGAACAGTCTTTTATAAATGCAATTTTGTCGGTAACCGAAGAAAAACAAAAAGTAATTTGTTTTACTGAAGGTCATAAAGAGTTAGATTTGGTCGATTCTGAAAGAGGAGGATTAAGTGAGTTAAATAAGTATTTAATAGGAGAAAATTATAGTGTCCGAAAAATTAATATAATCAAAGAAGGGAAAATTGCTGATGATTGTGATGTTCTTGTTGTGAGTGGTCCAAAGATTCCACTTATCAATAAAGAGGCAGAGTTAATTAAAGGATACTTAAAAAATGGTGGAAAAGCGATATTTCTACTTGACCCATTGGTTTTAACTAATTTAGAGCCAGTACTTGAAGATTGGAATATAAAATTAGATAACGATGTTATCATAGACACGGCTCAATGTTTTTCTATGCCACTTGTTGGGAGTGATCCGGTAACACTTATTCCTACATATAAGTCACATTTGATACTTGAACCACTTTTAAAAGCAAATATACCAACTTTTTTTCCTGTAACAAGGAGTATCTCGGATGCAAAGAAAAAATTAGAAAGAAGAACAGTAACAAAAGAAGATTTATTGGTTACTTCTGATAAAGCCTGGGGTGAAACTAATTTAAAAGACCAGAAGGCGAAATTTGATGAAGGAAAGGATTTAAAAGGTCCGTTAACTTTTGGAGTAGTGGTTTCTGAGTTTGTGAAAGAAGTGGAGAAAGTGAAAGAAGTAAATAAAGTAAAAAAAGAAGAAAAAGAGAAAACAAAAATATCAAAGGAAACTAAGTTTGTCGTGATAGGTGATTCTGATTTTATTACGAATGCTCCAGCAGGACTTATGGGAGTAAAAGGGAATATTGATTTATTTATAAATTCAATCAACTGGATGGTAAAAGAAGGCGAGAAAATATCACTTCGGGCAAAAAGAACTGATATAAGAAAATTAAACTTAACACCAACGAAAGCAAAAATCATGTTTTATATAAGTTTTATAATAACTCCTTTACTTGTAATTGGAGCAGGTGTAGTTGTCTGGTTAAGAAGAAGAGCAAAGTAAAACGCATGGAGGTGATTGTTAAATGAGTCCAGCCAAAAAAACATTTAGAGCAACATATATAGTCCTGGGTATTTTAATATTATTAGGTGTATATGTTTACTTTTTTGAAAAAGATAAAAAAGTTGAAAGTACAGTAAAAAAAGTATTTAACATAAAAAAGGAAGATTTAAAAAAATTTGAAATTGTAAATAATGAAAAAAAAGAATCACTTGTATGTGAAAAAATCGGTTCAACCGAAGATTGGAAGATGGTAAAACCAAAACAATACGAACTTGAAAAAAGCGAGTTAGAAGGAGTTATTAATAGTATCACTGGATTATCCACTGACAGAAAATTGGAAAATCTTACTGATTTATCTCCATTTGAACTTGATAAACCAGCTTACACTATAAATTTTTCGACTAAAGATAATAAGAATTATGCATTTCTTATTGGTTCAAAGACACCTACAGAGAATTTTTATTATATAAAAGACGCATCAAAAAAAGATATTTATACAACATTTTCTTATATTGTTGAGCCACTTAAAAAAGACGTGAAAGATTTGAGGAAGAAAAACATATTGGATATTGTTTTAGAAAAAGTTACAAAGCTAACTATAAAATTTGAGAAAAAAGAATTAACATTTTCTAAAGACTTGGACAGATGGATTATAGTTCCATATAGTTTTACAGCTGATAAAAGTTCTGTCGAAAATTTAATAAACAAACTAAAAGAGCTAAAAGCAAAAGATTTTGTTGAAGACGAGCCAACTGATTTTAAAAAATACGGATTGGATAAACCTAAAGTTACAATTTCAATAAACGAAGGATCTGATAAACCAGAAATGACTTTTTGTATTGGCAAGAAATTAAAAGACAAGGAAGAAGATTATGTGAAAAGAGAAGATGTTTCAGTCGTTTATTCTATAGAGCATAGTTTTGCTGCGAATTTTGATAAAAATTACAATGATCTTAGAGAAAAAAAGTTATTTTCTTTTAAGGAAAACGATATAATGGAAATAGAAATCCTTAAAGACAAAAAGAAAATATTTGCTAAAAAAGATAGATTAGGTAAATTCAAAATAGAAGAACCGATTAAAAAATTAGCAGAAGTGCAATTTGATAGTTTGGTTTCTGAAATGTCTTCCTTAAGAGTGGATAAATTTGTAGATGATTCCGGGAAAAGATTAGAAAAATACGGTTTAAAAAAACCACAGTATATAATTTCTTTGAATTCAAAAGTAAAATTACTTGTAGGCAATAAAGAAAAAACAGATTATTATGCAAAAACAGACAGTTTAGATTCAGTTTATATTATTAATAAAAATATTATAGAAAAAATCATTGAAATTGAAAAGTTACTAAAATCAAAAACTAAGAAATAAACAGCCAAAAAATTGTTGACATATGATGTCTGGTTTGTTATATAATACGTAAATAGTCAGTAAAAGCCGTGAGGATTATATTTCCATATTCCCCCTTTGTTAAGGGGGAACAAGGGGGTTGTTGTTATGAATATCTATGACAATACGATATGGAACGGCAACGATTATTAGAATTCATGAAATTTAAGCGTTAAAAGAACAACCCCCTAACCCCCTTTATTAAGGGGGAATTAAAAATTAGAGGGCTTTCACTGAATACTTA
>JBDRBU010000065.1:0-6927 GCA_043822305.1 Candidatus Firestoneibacteriota bacterium | reverse complement strand
CTCTCTCTTTGTTGCTTCACAGAATTTATCATACTGCTCAAAAGTTACCTCGTATTTATCTATGTAATATGCATCTAAATATACTTTGTGAACCGGCTTTTCATCACCATAATCATTACTTCCCATCTCAAACTCTCCTGCTAAAATGTATATCATACCAGCATACTTACCAGTGCCTTCAGTCATCTTTTTTGCTTCTGACAAAAGTTTTTCTACTCCTTCTGCTCCTAATTCCTTTGCTTTTTCAAATTCCAATACTGCCCCTGAATATTTTCCACCATCCATATACTTCTTCCCATTTGAAATATAACTATTTATTTTCTGCTTCCTTTCTTCTTCTTTTCTCTTTTTCTCTGCTAATTCTTTCCTATCCAATTCCTCCTGCTTTTTCATCTGAACAGATTTTATACCGGTCGATGCTTCCTTATCATCCATCTTATACTTTAATGCTGATTTATATGAACTTATCGCTTCGTCCCATAGACCTTTATCGACATTTTCTTTGCCCTTACTCATATTCAAATCATAATCCTTCTTTCTTCCTGCTCTATCCTTTTCTTTTGCCTGATTTACCGTTTCCTTTGCCTGCTTTAACCATTCAATACTGCTTACACTGTCATTCCTTTTATGTGCATCCTTTGACTCCTGCAAAAATCTCCTTGCTTGATCTATTTCATTTTCTGCATACCCTTTAGTTATTTCATTATCAAGTAAACTTATTTCCTTCTCAATCTCTATCATCTCTCTTATTGCTGTCTTTGACTTATCCGCCATTAAATTCATATATACATACCATCCAATAAACACTGTTAAAACAACGGCTAATAAACCGATAAGACTTTTGACAAAGAAATCTTTCTTGATTTTTTTCTCGCCCTTTACCTTTTCTAACATAACTTTAGTCAAATCAAGCCTGCATCCCTTGCAAAAATTCGCTTCTTTCCTGTTTTCTGTCTTACAATTTGGACATATTTTTACTTTCATAATCTTTGCTTTCCCCTTTTAAAAATAATCCCGGAAAATAACTTTTTTCTTAACCCCCAACTATCTCCCCATGAAACATGTGCTATCCAACTTCTTACTGACTTATCTATTTTATCAAAAGAAATTATGTTTTTATAGTATAATTTTTGCAATCTTCTTAATCTTCTTCTAAAATGGAAATAATTGCTTTTTCTAATTAACCGATGAGTAGGAAATATCCTGAACCCTAAAAAATCACAACCTACTTCAACAGGAAAAATCTGCCTTTTCTTTGGATGTAATCCCAATCTTAAACTACTTAAATACTCATTAACTTTCTCTCTTACTTCGCCTAACTTCTTCTTATCATCACCAAGAACAACAAAATCATCAACATAACGGATGTAATATCTGCATCGTAACAGTTCTTTAATGAAATGGTCAAAATCATTTAGATAAATATTGGCAAAGAATTGACTGGTAAGATTACCTAATGGTAACCCTGTTTTTCCTTCCGTTGACTTTATTATTTTTTGTATTAATAAAATTACCTTTTTATCTGTAATTTTTGCACAAATTATATTGATTAAAATCTCATGATCAATACTGTCAAAGTATCTCGCAATATCACATTTTAATACATATTTATTTTTTCTGCAAAATTCCTGAAATCTTCTGATTGCTTTATGAGTTCCTTTATCTTTACGATTGGCATAGGAATCGTAAATAAATGTTTTATCAAATATTGGCTCAATAATATTGCATAATGCATGATGAATGACTCTGTCACGATAAGGTGCGGCGTTAATAAGCCGTTTTTTAGACTCATAAACTATGAATTGCTTGTATTTACCGTGTTGATAAGTTTGATTAAGTAATTCTTCCTGAAGTTTTAGAGTCTCGTTTTCTAAATTAAAATTAAATTTCACAGTATTTTCTTTAAACTTTTTACCTTTTTGTGCTTTTTTTGCAGCAAAAAGTAAATTTTCAAATGAACATATCTTCTCATATAGGTTAGTATAGGTTTTGGGCATATTTATTTTTGTGGGGAGTGAAGTTCGTTAGAAAAAATGAAATATTAACTACTATTCACTCCTCACTGATTTCATATTTGGTTTCCATTTAGATGGAAACACAGGAGATGAACTTTTGTGGTGCTTTCTTTCACGGTCTATCAGTCCGTAAACTGACAGCATCAGGAAAATCTTTTTAAGCATCACTTAACACGCAACGAAACCCAACATTGTTGTTGCGATTGTCCGGCGTGTTGTTGTTGCGATTGGCAGACCTGCAATTGTTAGCATTGTTGTTCCACGAGCCGCCACGAAGAAAAAATGTACATTGTTTGTCCATCCCCTTTACTCCAAATAAACTATTTAAATGTGACTTTTTGTTGCTTTATCCAAGCACCTAAAAGTTTACCAATCTCTGTTAATTCCTTTACTGCATATTCGTATGAATTCAAACTAATAAATTTCATATCTTTGCTCAACCTAAACAATATACGAACTTGTTCAAGAATTCCATCAGCATAATACAATTTTTCAAGTTTATCTCTCTGCCTATTTGCTATAAGTATCATTTCCATAAAATCCAACAATTTATTCTCTATTCTTGCTGAAATTGAAAATCTTGATGATTTTGGAAATTTCATTGTATGATTCATCATCCATAAAATAAAATCATATGTTTTTGTAAAAATTATCAATTCAGATCTTTTATATTCCATACTTCATAAACCTAATAATATTCTTTCCAGATATTCAGATTGCCAGATATTCAGATATTCAACTACTTTGCACCACCCAACACGCAACGAAACCCAACATTGAAGTAGCGATAGACCGGCGAGGAGTAGTAGTAGCGATTGGCAGACCTGCAACCGTAAGCACCGAAGTACAACGAGCCGCCACGAAGAACTTTATAAGTGCCTGTATCAGGTCCTTTAGGATTATTCACAGGCTGAAGACCTGTAACAACCTTATAATATTTCTCATTATACCAATCACTGCACCATTCCCATACATTTCCATGCATATCATATATTCCCCATTTGTTTGGCTTCTTTGATCCTACCTGATGAGTCTTTGAACCTGAATTTTTATAATACCACGTATACTCTCCTAATTCTGACTCATTATCTCCAAAACAATATTTACCAGTGCTTCCTGCCCTGCATGCTTTCTCCCATTCTGCTTCCGTTGGAAGCCGTTTCCCTATCCAGTTTGCATACGCTACTGCATCATTCCAACTCACCTGAATTACAGGATGATTCATTTTACCAGATATCCCACTTCCATCTCCTAATGGGTCTTTCCAACTTGCTGAACTTCTCTGTTTCCACCCTCCATCCTTTTCCCATACAAAGCCACCGCCCGCTTTCTCTGCTTCTGTTTTATGCCCTGTTGCATCAACAAACTTTTTAAATTGCTCATTTGTTACTTCGTATTTATCTATATAATATGCATCAAGGTATACTTTATGAACAGGCTTTTCACTATCATAATCATTACTTCCCATCTCAAATTCTCCTGCGGGAATGTATATCATCCCTCCTATTGCTATCTTTGACTTATATGCCGTTGTGTTAGTATATAAATACCATCCAATAAATACTGTTAAAACAATGGTTAATAAACTAATAATATTTTTGATAAAGAAAGCTTTCTTGATTTTTTTCTCACCTTTTGTCTTTTCTATCAGTGCTTTCTTATAAATTGTTTCTTTTGGCTTGACATCTTCAGGTAAATCCTTTTTTGTCTCTACAATAGATAAAGTTTCCTTTATCCATTCAATCGCTCCCTCATAATTTTTTGCTGCTGCAAATGTTTCTGCTCTTGCAAAATATTTTTTTGCCTTTTCAAGTTGCTGTAATTCATCATCATCTAACTTAAATTCTTTTATTCTACCTATAATATCTTCTGCTTTTTTAATGCCTTCAATAACTTTAGTAACGATAAGTTCTGTTTGGCAATTTTTACAGAACTTTGCTATATCCCTGTTTTCTGTCTTACAATTTGGACAAAGCATTTTTACTTCCTTTTCATTTCTTCAATGTTCTTTTTGGTTTTTTGTTGTATATTCTTTATATTCTCAATCTGATTTTGCTGTTTTTCCATTTTCTTCTTTTGTGCTTCTTTAAGTTTCTCTTCTGCTTCTTTTTCAGGATAGATACTCATTGCCTCATTGTACTTAATAACTGCAAGTTCGTATTTACCTCTTAACATAGATTCATTACCTTTATCCATAACAGCATTGTATTGTTTTACAAGAATAGGATTTCTATAAATTTTTATTTCGCCTGATGTTCCGCCGAGCAGGATGAATTTGTCATCCGCTGAAATACAAAACGAAGTAAATCCGGATATATTCGGTCTAAAAGGGTCTGAATATACACCAGCAGGCATTAATAGAAATTCTATAGAATTATCCGAACATCCTACTGCTAAAAATCTTTTACCTGAGGAAGGAACAAAAAATCTACCATTTTGCGGTAAATCCCATTCAACTTCTTTTGATTTCCATGTTTTTGTCACCCAGAATTTAACCTTATAATCGTTACCTGCTGACAGTAAATAATTATCTTTATTCACATAATCAAGAAACAAAATGCTTTCTGAATGTGCTAAAATTGTTGAAAGTGACTTATCAAAAGCAGACCATACTTTTATTGTCCCATCCTCATAACCTGATGTGCAATGTTGCCCGGTAGAAGAATATGTTATATAAGTAATCTTCTTACCTTCTCCCGGTAATGTTTTAACTACTTTTAAATCGGAAATTAAATAACAAAAAATATCACCGTTATTTCCACCAACAGATAATGTTAAATTATCGGGCGAACTTGTTAAATAAGAAGGTATAAAATCTATTTGTGTTTCTTTATATAATTGCAAATCTGGTAAAAGCCAGACTTTAATGTCTTTATCTTCACTACTGGTAATAATATATTTGTTATCAGTTGAAAAAATTAAATAAAGAATTCTACTTTTATGTGCTGAAACTGACATGGATGAATTATTTTTTTTTACATCCCATAATCTTATCGTTCCATCATTATAAGCAGCAGAAAAATAATCTCCATTATTGGAATATTTTATTATAGAAACTTTCGATCTTTGTTCAATGAAGGATGATACGGGTAAATTTTCATCAAGGTAAGGATATGAAATATTTAATAATAAACTTGATTCTATTATTAAAACCAGTAAAGCATATTTTTTTAATAGTAAGCATAGCATTCAATTTTTTCTCTATATGCTATTTTGTCTTTTGATTTAAAAATGCTTTTTTTATCCTTATTAACGCAAATGCAGCTCCTTTATCCTTTATATCACCTTTCTCATCATACCAAACTGCAATTGGCTCTGAATTTTTTACTATTTCATCAACATCTATTTCTGATAAACTGACAAAAGAACTAGTCGAACCTATTTTTCCGCTTGATGTTAACAAATCTACTGTTGTTTGCTTAACCCTTACATTTATAACTTTTGCCATTTCCACACGTGCATTATCTGTTGCATATTTTTCTGCATCATGACGATACAATGTTGGAGCAGAATAGCCAATAACATACAAGTACTCATCTTCTTCGTAAGTAAGCGGCCCCTTTACCCAACGAGGAAAACTAGCACAAGAAGAAAAGAATAATACAAATACAAAAAACACTATGTTAATAATTAAATAGTTTTTAGACATCATAAACATAAATACTCACTGGTTATGTTATTTTACTTTAAAAAACAGAGTTTTTTCAGTGGTGTTTTTAATCAAAATCGTTCAGAAACTGATTTTTTAACATAATGACTGAATATTTACTCATAAACCTTCGGCTGGCAAGAATTTGCATTCTCGCCAGCCTTAGTAAACTTTTTACTTAACATCCAATATTTTATCTTCTCTTTGTCTTTGCTTATCTACTTCTTTATCAAGTTCCTGTGTTGCTTCATTAACTTTCTCTACAACCACTGCACGGTGCTTATCACTTATAAGTCTCTTTAAAGACTGTTTATAGGTGTTGAAAAAGTCATTGCCCAAATCAACGCTGTATAACACATATAAAGAAATGGTGTCTTCAAATGAATCTACTTGTTTGCTCCCAATTAATATCTGGTCGGTAACGGTTTTTGTAACAGATGAGAAAAATTCATCAGAACCTGCTGTATCTGAAAGATTAAACCAATCTTTATGCGTTTCCATGAAATCTTTTACCAGGTTTTGAACAGATATTGACAATGTTTTTGCAATTTCAACTCTTGCTCTGGTGCTAGATTGTTCTTTTGAAACAGCTGGATTTGGATCAAGTCCTGCTACACCCACACCATATATCTTTGGACTTGGATCACCTGGAAATGCTCCTGAACCTTTTTTTACCCAGTCGGGTTTTACTGCTACCCCTGCGCATCCAAAAAAAATCACAATACAAAAACAAACAATGCATATACTTGCTATATATTTCATAAAATTCACCTCCTTTTTTTTAACGTTTTAAAAATATTTTGGTAGCGTCACAAACAGTTGACCTACCATCTAATAAATTTGGTTCTTCTGAAATTTCGGTAGATAATAGAGAGTATCTATTATCTAACTTCAGTTCTAAATTTATTACTATTTTTTAACACTCACCCCCCTCGTCTAATTTTTACTGCATTTCTATTTTACTACATTTTTAACTTTCTATCAAGTGCTTTTTTAATTAAAAAAATCTGAAATTCCGATATAAGCGATGCGACTTCGCAAATTCATAAATGCTCACTAAGTTATTGTGAAAGAAATAAAACAATCTCAATGGTTTTTAAGGAACAATGTTCGAAACTTTAGTATAGAGGCTGTCCCACAACCTCCATCTTTTTACCATTTAACACCTTATTTTTAACTTTTACCAATTTCACCTCCCATTCTACGCCCTTCTTTGGGCAAAAATTCCTTCCATCTATAATTCGATTACCTCACTATTCCATT
>JBDRBU010000064.1:0-27425 GCA_043822305.1 Candidatus Firestoneibacteriota bacterium | reverse complement strand
AATGAATTACCCCGACGCAGAGCGTCGAGGTATCCAAAATCTAAAACAATTTCATTTGATCTCTGTATATCTTTTTGTAATCCAACCCCGGCCCTTTAACATAATTTCTTATTACTTCTTCGTTCCCAGATGCTCCAACTGTATTTACAAAAAATCCTGCCGTCCAAAAACTCCCTCCCCATAATGATTCCATTATTTCAGGATGACATTGAAATATTTCCTTCGCTATTATACTTTTTACAATCATTATTATTTTACTTGCTGATATATTCGGTACTGACTGAATAAGAAAATGCACATGATCATTATCTGCTCCTATCTCAACAAAATTCATTTCATATCTTTTACTTATTTCTATGCATAATTCCTTTAGTGTTTTATCTATCTTGTCCGTTATTACTATTCTACGATATTTCACTGGACAAACAAAATGATACAACAATTTCGAAACATTATGACGTTTATGTATATATTTACTCATACCTCCATTCTATCATATTACGACGCAGAGCGTCGAGGAATTAAACCCGTACGGATTAAAGTATTATTATCAAGGATTTTTTGCACGCAGGAAGGGGAGATTCTGCTAACAAAATTATACAAAATTTGCTTCGCAAATTTAGTTACTACGACTTTTCTATCTATAAATCTTTATTAGAATCTTCTCTTTGAACTTTCAATTCTTCTATTTGTCTTAATGTTTTTTCCACCTGGTTTTTTCGTGTTGAGATTAAAGCATTATATTCCTTCTGAACATTTTCTATCTTCTTTCCTAAATCATCAAAACATTCTATGAAATTGGTCCACTGTTTGGAAACAGTATTTAAAAGGACTAATACCTGCGATGCAGTTTTTTCCATCTTAAAATTGTCTATGGCTTGTCTTATAACAGCTAAAATCGCATAAAGTGTTAACGGAGAACAAAGTACTACTTTATTTTTAAGGGCATCGTCTAGTATAGTTCTATCATTCTCGTTAATAAATGCATAAACCTGTTCGTTTGGAATAAAAACTATCATATAATCAATTGTATTTTCTTCAGGATTTATATAATCTCTTGTTGTAACTTCTTTAATCCTACTTCTTACATCTCTTAAAAACTGACTCTTGTAATTTTGCATTTCGGTTTCACCACCTGCTTCAAAATAATGAAGATAATTATCTAATGGAAATTTTACATCCATATTTAGTTTTAGTCCATTTGGAAGTAAAAATGTAAAGTCGGGTCTAGTATTTGTTTTTTCTAACGATTTCTGTTTTAAGTAGTTAATCCCTTCCATAAAACCAGCTAATCTAAGCACATCTTCTGCCATTCTCTCACCCCACTGGCCCCTTATTTTAGAACTAGCTAAGGCTGTATTTAGTTGATTTGTCACATCCGATAACTTACTTACCTGTTCTGTAGAAGATTTAACTAATGTAGAAATTTCTCCAAACTTCTGTTCTCTGTCTTTTTCAAGGCTTACCATTAAATTTTGTACATTCTGCAGATTGCCTTCCATGTCTTGCTTTATTACACCAAGTGTCTTTTCCCCGCTTTGAGTCTGCTTTGATAGAATCTCATTAGCTAGTTTTAAAAACTCTTCACTATTTTTTCTTAATGCTTCTAAAGATAGATTTCCAAAAGACTCTTTAATTCTTTCAGTCTCTTCTTTTTTACGAATAAGATTAATAATAAAAACAACTATTATTCCAAAAACAACTCCTATTATGAAAACTAGAAGACAATTCATTTATTCCTCCGTATTACTTGCAATATTCTAAAAAAGTTTCATACGCCCAATCATCCCACTCTGGTTTTACTCCAATACTAACCAAATCTCCATAATTTTTTGCTATAAATCCACCTTTATCTCTAAAGAAAAGTTTTACCATCATATGAACTTCATTAATTATAATTTCTTTATTTCCTGTTGATAAAACTTTCTGTATATCAACCGGTGAAAACAAACAAACTTTAAGAGATTGAAGTTTATTAGCCAGTCTTTCTAAACCATATATACTTGGCTGGTCAAACTGAAAAGCATTTATCCCTGCTTCAGCCAAATCATCAAGGATATCCCAGTTATAACCACATGAATGCATCAAAACATCTAAACCTACTGAATGGGCAACATCACACAATCTTTTAAAAAGAGGTTTAAATATTTCCCGCCACATATTTGGATGGATGAGCAACCTATCCTGAGTCCCCCAGTCTTCATATAATATAACCCCATCTGCTCCTGTTACAGGAATCTTTTTTATAACTTCTTCAAGAAGGGATGTAACCATATTATGTAACTTATCTATATTCTCCCTTTCAAGAATTAAATCCTGAAAATAATCTTCCATTTTTCTTAAGTATCTACTTATTGAAAAAGGAAAGCCAGGCAGATTCACCAAACGATAATGTTCTCCTTTATCTTTATCAAATATTTTTTTAATATTTTCAAAATCCGGAGAGTTAAGAAAGTCTGGCAACTTATAATCCTTGAGCATAGACCAATCAGATATTGCTGGCTTAAAGATTTCTCCACCTTTGGCCATATCAATAATACGATACCATATATTTCCCCATGGGTCATCATAATATTCAAATTTTCCCTCTATCCATCTTTTTTGTTTATAACCTTTTGGCGAAATCTTAACTTCCTGACAAAAATCATTCTTTTTATTACTATCAAATGCCAGGCCAATACGGCTGGGACATGTAAATCTTAGATTTCTTTTAATAACTTCTCTTGGTATCATAATTTATCCTCCAACTATTTCTTGAGCAGCTTCTGCCCACATAGTTAATAATTTCGGATTATTATTTACTGAATGTATATCACTTAGATTTAGATCAAATATAGAACCTTTTGCTTCTTCTACTAATTTCTTAATATCTGATTTCATATCTTCTTTTGTAAAACCAAAAAATACTTTTCCGGGATGAGTATGGATTTCTAAGACAACACTTTCTTTAAACTTCTCTTGCGCAACTTTAACACTCGACCATGGAGAAACATGAAATCTTCTTAAATTAGGCAAAGTAGAAATCGCATTTATTTTTTTATCAAGATTTTCACAACCATGATAATAAACAGTGTTGTTAGTAAAAAATCTTGCTAATCTAACATTATAAGGTTGAACAAATTCCTCATACATAGTTGGACTTAGTCCAGATGATGTTTGAGCAGCTATGTAAGCCCACTCATCACATAAACGAGGCTTTTTTGGATTAAAATCTTTTGATAAAAAAGCAGAGTGAACCCGAAAACTAACTAATTTATACTTGCTGTCAATAGATATGCAATTTATCCAACCTTTTTCTTCCCTATTCTTATGATGTTTTTCATAATTAGTAACTATAAAATCCATCAAAGAATGTACTTCATTTGGTACATCAATAACATCATAAAGTAAATTTTCCAAACCTCGAAATTCAACTGCTTTATCAAAAGGCGAATATTCTAAATTATGATAATAAATAAATACAGGGACTCTTCCTTCTACGAGTTTATTTGCTTCTTCAACCAAAACAGAGTTTGCCTTTTCATCAATTTCAATATCAGCAAATTTTAATTTATTTAAGTTTATCTTTTCTTTAAATGGCGGTTCAATTCTTTTTGCCTCAAGATCCGGAGTATCACTTTCACCACTTCCAACCCATTTCAAAGGCACACCCCAATTAACATCCTGGGCTAAAATACTCTTTACAACAATAAATGGTAAAACAATATGGTCATCTGGAACATTTTTTGCCATCCAAAGACGTTTTCTTAAATCAAATTCTATTTTCTTTCCTAAATTTGATTCAGATTTAAGAAAATTTTCACCTAACATTAATTTCCACTGAGAGTCTGGAATGCACTCATAATAAACACATACAGGTATTTTTGTATTTCTACTTAAAGACTGATGTTCTGCCCACATTTTCTTCTTCTGTTCATTAATTTGAGTTGAAGAAAGTTGCAGAAGTTCATCAACTAATGGCTTTAGTATTTCTATTTCTTTTTCTTTACTCATATTATCCCCCTGTCTTATATCTCCTACTGATATGGCTAAGCAGTAAAGTATTTTTAAAGGTCGCTGTCCCCATTAAACCCCAAACCTAAACATATATTCTATTAGCAAAAGTAAGTTCTATAAAGGCTAAGACAAATAAGAAGACAAATAATTTCCACCATAATTTTTGAGCCATTTCTTGTCGTCTCTTGGTCTCTTCGCCAATTTCATTTCTTCCTTTTTCTGTAGTTGCCTTGGCACCCGAAACACTTGTTAATTGCATGACAACAGCTCTTTCATTTTCTATTGTTAAATCAGATTCTTTGGTTTGTAAATTCACAGCAAAAATATCCTGGTTGTTTTCGATTGTAACTTTATAAAATCCATTTAGTGTCGTATCTTGATATATAACAATTCCCTTAACAAAATCTATTTTTTTAACTTCACCATCTGGATTTTCTACTTTTACACCTTTCCATCTTCCATGCCAGGTAACTGGCTGACTAACTCTATAGTCTGAGATTAACTCACCTGAAGATGTTAAATAGTAAAGCATCTCATGGATTAAAGGCAAAAATATTCCTTTTACAGGCAAATTAGACCATTTCTTATCAAACGAGGATGTCCAAAGAAGAATCTTACCATTTTTATAACTTTTTTCTATTATGGCCGGGTCCCCATTACCAAACCTCGCTAAGATGTGATTTCTCGTTGAAAATGTCTGAAAATATTTAAAAAATCTTGGGAGTTGTAAACTATTGGAATATCTTGGATTTTTAAACAGCATAAATAATGGATGATTAAAATCTATCGTCAGTAATGTTAAATACTTACTTCTATCGTTAAAATCCCCTTTTGGAGTTGATAATTCAGCCGGAAGTAAATCTGTACCAAAAGTACTATTGTAATCCCTTCCAGAAACTATTTCACCTAATCCTATAATTAAATTACCCCAGTTAGATAAATATTCTTTTAGTTTAGATACTGCTTTACCCGACACAGAGCTAATATTAGACAATACGACTGCATCATATTTATTTAAATCTTCTATCTCAATATTTTGCGGAAGTATCGTCTTGACTTTTATATTTCCTGTTGGATCATTTCCTGGATTTAGTGCTTCTTTAATAAAGTAGGCACTATCATCATCTCTATCATTAGAAGGAGACCCATTAACAAGTAAAATATTTAGTCCGCCCCTTTTTCTAAATGAATAATAAAATTTATTATCCAACAGTAATTTATCATGACCAATGCTTATATATCCCTTAGTGCCTCTTGATTCTCCAAAGAATGTAGTAAATTCAACATCTTTAAAGTTCCTGCCGGGTATTACAACAGATTCTTTTTTTACTTCCCTGTTCTCTATAAATAAAGCTACATTAACTTCCTTCTGCCTATCAGAAAAATTTTCCACTCTGGCCACTATCTTTACCGGTTCAGTCTCATCTAATAATACTGGAGGAATGCTTAAATTCGTTATGGCCATATTTTCAGCATCATCTTGTCCCAAATTTATGATTTTTATCTCTACTCCTGGTGACAACTTTTCACTAAAATTAAAATTATCCCATCCAATCTTTTGCATATCTGTAATAAGATATATATATTTTTTCCCTGAGGTATCTTCTGCAAGTAATTGGTCTGCCTTTTTAATTGACAATTGAAAATCCGTTAACACTGTAGAAATTTTTAAATCTCTTATTTTACTTTTTACTGTTTCTTTTTCTACGGTTAAAGGCACTAAAGACTTAGCCAGAGAAAGAAGTCCAACCTGGTCTAAAACCTTCAGTCCATCCACGATAGAATTAGCTTTATTTCTTGCCTTATCAAAATTATTATTATACAACATACTGTAAGAGTTATCCAAAATTATGACAGCACTTATTACATCTCCCCCAAAAGCTCCTTTGGCTTTTATCAAAAATGGTCTGGCAAAAGCAAAAGCTAAGATGGCCATTATAAGTATTCTCATTAAAAGGAGGATTAACTCTCTTAATCTGTTTTGGTGGGTAACCTTATCACTCTTTACTAAGAATTTAAAACTTGAAAATACAACTTTTTTAGCATACCTTCTTAAAAGTAAATGTACAATTATAGGGATGCTAATTGCAGAAAGACCTATGAGAAGTATTGGATTTAAAAATCCTACTGGCATTTTACATTAACCCTGCCCTTTTGGCTAAATACTGCATTAAAGCAAAATCTAATGGTTTAGAAGTGTTAAGCAGTACATAATCTATATCTGATGTTAAACACTCTGCTTTATACCGATTTATGAATGCATTTAATTGTTTTAAGTAATTTTGTCTTAAAGCATTTGGTAGTGTTATTAATTCGGTTTTAGTTTCCATCTCTTCAAATTTAGTTAAACCAGTGAAAGGAAATTCTATTTCATCGTAATCTAAAACATGAAATAATATAACTTCATGCCCTCTAAATCTAAAATGTTTTAAGGCCTCAATAACTGCATCGGCATCATCAAATAAATCTGATATTAAACAAACTAATCCTCTTTTAAGATAGATTTCCGCTAAATTATGAAGTATTGGCGCCATCTTAGATATTCCACCAAGTTTTATCTTTTCTAAAGTAACTAAGACACTATGTAAATGGCCTGTTTTCATAGAGGCCGGTATAAAATTTCTTATATCATTATCCACAGCAACTAAACCAGCACCGTCTCTTTGATGGGTCATAAAATAGGCTAATGAAGCTGCCAGATAAGAAGCATACTCTAACTTTGTTAAAGCAGACTTTTTTGATTTATATCCCATTGACTCACTAACATCAAGGGTAATATAACATCTAAGGTTTGTTTCTTCTTCAAATTCTTTTATAAAAAATTTATCTGACCTTCCAAAAACTCTCCAGTCAATGTATCTTATTTCATCACCCGGCATATATTGTCTATATTCAGCAAACTCAACCGAGAAACCCTTGTAAGGACTTTTATGAAGACCGGTCATAAAACCTTCAACAACATATTTTGCTTTTAATTCCATTGGCCTTATCTTCGCCAATACTTTTGGGTCTAAAAATCTTAATCCTTCTACGGGCATATCATTCCATCCTTATTCAGCAGGTATTTGTTTAATCAACATCTCTATAATCTTTTCAGAGTTAACACCTTCTGCTTGAGCATGAAAGTTAGTTAAGATTCTATGTCTTAAAACAGGACCTGATACCGAGGCTATATCTTCACATGAAACATTGTATCTACCATGGAGTATTGCTCTTGCTTTTCCACCAAGCAGTAAATATTGTGATGCACGAGGTCCGGCACCCCAGGCAACCCATTTTTTAACAAAATCCGGATTCGTCGGAATATTAGGTCTTGTGGCCGATGCTAATCTTACGGCATAACGAACAACATTTTTAGATACCGGAACTCTCCTGACTAAATCCTGTAACTGCATGATTTGTTCTCCAGTTAAAACTTGCTGCAAATCCGGAATATATGAAGAAGTTGTTGTTGAAGCAATCTCAATCTCTTCCTCAATTTTGGGATAATCAACTATTAGTAAGAACATAAATCTGTCTAACTGTGCTTCTGGAAGTGGATATGTTCCTTCTTGTTCAATAGGATTTTGTGTAGCTAATACAAAAAATGGTTCTTCAAGATGATATGTATTACCACCTGCCGTAACACAATGCTCCTGCATGGCTTCAAGTAATGCCGCCTGAGTTTTTGGTGGAGTTCTATTTATTTCATCAGCTAAGACAATATTTGCAAAGAGCGGACCTTTCATAAAAGAAAATATCCTTTTACCTGTGGCTCTATCTTCTTCTATAACATCGGTTCCGGTTATATCACCGGGCATCAAATCTGGAGTGAATTGAATTCTTTTAAAAGATAGATTTAAAACACTCGCTAAACTTTTAACCATCAATGTTTTTGCTAAGCCAGGAACCCCCATTAAAAGTGAATGACCCCTACAAAATATTGCTATTAATATTAAATCAATAACATCCTGTTGTCCAATAATCACTTTTCTTAACTCGCGAAGCATTGTTTCTCTAGCATCTTTTAACATCTTTACAGCAGAGTTATCATCTATCTGCTGTGTTGGTACTGTTTTAATTTCAGCCATATTTACCTCCTTTTTTATTTGTCGGTATTGTCATTGCCCTGTACCGTAATGGGACAGGGCGTGACAATCTCATCCCTTCAAAATACCTCGATGGTATTACATATTACTATTTACCAATCCATTCATATTATA
Source organism: Candidatus Firestoneibacteriota bacterium (assembly GCA_043822305.1). Taxonomy (GTDB): domain Bacteria; phylum Oederibacteriota; class D2-FULL-39-29; order D2-FULL-39-29; family JBDRBU01; genus JBDRBU01. The sequence goes on along the minus strand of JBDRBU010000064.1, from coordinate 19,227 downwards.
ATTCCATAAAAACATTTTGTCAATATAAAACTAACATAAAAAAATAAAAGCCTCCCACTTACTTTCATAAATGAGAGGCTTAATGATACTGAATTAACTTACTTTGCTGCTTTCTCTGTAAATGGATGCTGGACCAAATAATTTTCACTTGCTAATGTGTAATATCCAGTGCCATCTCCATTGAAATAAACTTTTGCCTTTTCAACATTTTTGTAGTAAACTGTTCCATCTCCTGTATGGTATCCAAAAGTTAAAGAGTCAGGATTATTATCTCTAACTAAATCAAAATGTGCTGTATGACCAAATGAACCAGTATAATCTATTGTCTCTCCATGAACCCAGTAAGGAATTGTATATTGGTCAGTATTTTTAATTACAAAGTTTCCAGTCCAGCCGGTCTTAAATCTTGTTACAGTAACATTCAAATTTAAATCTCCTACATCTTTTACTATAAGAGAAACAGGTATATCACAGTAAGTAACTTTTTTCTGCAAAGTTGAAGTTACGCTCCTAAAATCGTTTGATGCCTCTAATTTTGTTGTCACATTAACCGACCCCTTACCTTGAACTATATCTACCCATCTTTGGCGTAGTGGAAGTGTTGTTCCTGTTAAATAATCAGCCATGACATCAGAACCATCTGCACCAGTTACTTTTGTCTTTAATGTTATTGTAGTTGCCCACCACAAACGAGGAAACCAAATTTTAAAATCTGTAACATTTACTGTGTAATATCCTTCGTTATCCGGGATTGGATTATACAATGCGGGTGGTAAAATATATGAGGCAGCTGCTGCTTCAGAATTAGAAGGTGCACCACTATATACAGGTGCTCCAAAAGCACCGCCACTGGTTGTTCCAACATCAGAACTTATGACTGCTTCCTGAGCAGATGAAGTCGCCATAGAAGCATCATCTGTTACAAGTTCTGGTCCGACAACAGCACCCTTTTCCTTACTACCACAGCCACTTATAATTATGGCTAGTCCGAGCATTAAAACACATACTTTTCTCATTTTCTTACCCTCCTTTTTTTTGGTTTTCAATTATTTAGACGCAATCTACCAAAAAAGGTTTAAATGAATTTTACTATTTTATATCACTAAATATTAGACTAACACCACCAAAAATCCTGTAATTATACGGTCTAAATGTAGTACCTCCTGCTGATAAATCAATACCTGCATTTATCTTTATATCCCCCACATTATATCTAACACCATAAACAGTATTGAATGTATTTCCTGCTGAACCTTCTACTTCTAAATCTCCGGCTTTATAGTTCCTAAATGTAGTCCCATATACTTCAGCCATAACAGAAAGATTACCCAAATTAAGTTCTGCTTCTGCTCCGGCTCCTAATAATGGCGATGGAATAACAATAGCATCATTAACATTTGTATATTTTCCTCTATATTTTGCGGACACATTTAAACTTATTGAGAATGGTTCAATTATCTTCTTTGTAGCTATAACACTTACTCCAACATTTAGTCCTTCACCCAGACTCCAGCCCCAATCTCCAACTGTTTTTTTAGGGTCTCCTGTCGGTAAATCTAAAATCAAACCTAAGGCCAGTGATGGCATGTTACTTTCCTGAATTACAAAATACTTACCACCTAATGTAATCATTCCTAATCCATTTATATTCTCATCTGGTGAACCAGTAGTTGAACTACTTAAAAGTTTATATGGAAGATTAAAAATTATCTCTGTCTGGTCATCTGTAGCATATCTACCAAAAAGAGATACTATCACCCCTTTTTTAGTATATTCTACATTTGGAGTCTCTATTCTAACAAAATTATCATATGCAGCTGAACCCTCAAGTCCAACTTCAAACTGAAATGTCTTTAACACATTTGGCCCTTGTTCCAATATCAGTGGCTGACTGTACCCAAAACTTACCATCAACAAACCAAAACATATTACAAAATTTTTTTTCATATCACCTCCCAAAATAGGACCAAAATAGGGACAGACACCCTATTTTTTATATTAACTATGTACCTGAAGGATAAACACTTAATTTTTTTCCTTCAAATTTTACAATACCAGCAATTTTTGCAAATAATGTGTAGTCTTTACCAATTCCAACATTTAAACCTGGTTTAAATTTTGTCCCCCTTTGTCTTATTAAAATACTACCGGCTGTAACACGTTCACTACTATATCTTTTAACTCCAAGTCTTTTACCTGCACTATCTCGTCCATTCTTTAACGAGCCACCCCCTTTAGCCATAAAACCTCCTCGCAAACATAAATTACAAAATTTCTATTTTTGTAATTTTTACTTTTGTATACTTTTGTCTATGCCCTATTGTTTTTCTATATTGTTCAGTCTTTCTGTATTTAAAAACCCTGATTTTATCCCCTTTTACTTCACCAAGAATTTCTCCTGTTACTTTTACATCAGATAAAGTTGGCTTTCCAACTTTAACATTTTCTCCATCAACAGCCATTAAAACTTTATCAAAATTATATTCTTTATCCTTAGTAGATATTCTTTCTATATTTACAACATCTCCTTCAGATACTTTGTATTGTTTACCTCCAGCCCCTATAATTGCATATTTCATATAACCTCCAATATTAAGATAATACCAAAAAAATGTTTATTTGTCAAAGACTTTTTAGAAAATTCACTGTCCTTATGGAGTCGGGGTCGTCCCTGACCCAGACATTATTTTATTTCTATTTTTATATTACTAAACTTGCTTATATCTTTCCAATTAATTGTAACTTTTTTAATCTTTTTTGAATTTTTACTAATATCAAATATTGCTTTAATCTCTTCAAGAGGTGGTGAATCAAGGTTAATATTAAAAACTCCTTCTTTCTCGTCCCAGCCGCATTTTTTAATACTATACCCGGTATTTGCTTTTACATAATTTAAAATAGGATTGGTAGGTTTATCGTTCAAAAAAATCACAATGTTATGTTTTACTGAATCCGACACAGGGAAACATATTACTCTGGAATATACTGAACTATCATCAATCAAAACTTTATTAATAAACTTACCTTCACCTTTATATTCAAAATTTAAAATATTGCCCTTATATTTAAAATTAAATATATCTTTATGCGTATATAAATTAAGAGGTTGTATTATTATATTTCCTCTTTCAAAACCCATACCAGACAATTTAAAATATAAATCTAAAAACCCTGTCATTTCTAAAAGAGTCCTTTGTCCATCTCTTTGAACACCGGGCATGAGTTTTTTAATCAATTTTACGGCTAAATCCTTAAGGTTGTATTTTATTAAACTATCAATTATAAAATAAATCTCTGGATATTTTAAATCTTCTTTAAGAATTAACTTATTTACTTCTAATTCAATATCCTTTTTGTTGAATTTTTCTAAAAGCAAATATAATACTTTTTCTTCTAATTCAAGATTATCTAACTTCCTTTTTTTGAAATTTATGTTTTCTTTGTTTAATATCGCATTAATCCAATTTAAAGAGTTTAAATTATAAAGATCAAGCACTGTTTCTGGTTCTTTGTTAAACATTTTATGCATTTTACTATACATTTCTTCAAGATATTTTATATCACCATTAAACTCGTATATTTTCCATAACATCCAGGGACTAATATTTTTTATATTTTCATATCCGGCTTTATTCATAAATCTGAAACTAAAATTTGCCTGGTCTTCTAATTTATAATCATTAATTAGCAAATATGCGGCCTGATAAAAGTTACGAGTAGGAATATCTGTTTTTTTTATCTGTGGAATTCCCATTAGTAATTTATTTAAAAATATCTTTTTTTCTTCAATAATTTGATTTATATCTTTATTTAAAGCCAGGGCAACAATATCATCTGCTGACTTCAAATCATTGCTTATACCCAGACTAACATTAAAGGAGATGGATGAATTTCCTGGCACTAAAATCCTTAAAAATATTTTATATTTATCTTCTTCTTTTGAGATACTGGAATACTCCAGTATTTTTTCTTGTAGAAGAAGTTGTAGCAAAATATAATTATTATTCTGAATTGAAAAAATTCCTATAGATTTTTTTGTATCTGCTTCAGGTTTTACCTTCGCATCTTCTGTTTGTATCCCTTCACCTTTAACATAGATTATCACCTCTTGTTTCCATATCTCCTTTGACTCGTTTACGAAAGTTATATTAGCCAATACAGAATTGTCATTTACAAAAACAGTTTTCATTTGAATCTTCTTGGTTTCGCTTATGATGGATTCTGCCTCAAGTAAATGTGGCCTCCATATAAGTTCTTTGAAGGGATTTATATCTTCATTAATTTCGTTTCTTATCCTTACGGCTAACAATGGTTCTAGATTAAACTCTCCGGTTAAGGAAGATAATGGGCCGTAACCCCAATTATTACTCCACCCTTTTATACCAAATTTTGCTTCAGGTAAACTAATTGGATAACTATTATGCGGAAGATTCCTGTAAGTTAACCATAAATGATAATCTATTATTTTTTCTTCGGAGAAAATGGGGACAGCCACCATTAAAAATAGGGACAGATACCATTTTATTTTTGGATTTTGAATTTTTAAATTACGACTATACATATATTATATTTATTTGCTGATTTTACAACTTTTTCTTTGTCTATTATTAGCATTTTTTTTGATTCCATGGCCAGACAGGAAATACCATATTTTTTTAACATTTTTATAGTATTTACTCCTATGGCCGGTACATCCATCCTTAAATCCTGATTTGTCCTGGCCGCTTTAATGCAAACCGCATTACCTTTTCCTAAAGTTCCACCTCTTTTTATCGTTTCATCTGTCCCTTCTAGTCCTTCTACGGCTAGAACTACTTTATTCTTTATTATTATTGTTTGTCCAATATCCATATCTGCCAATTTCTTTGCTATTTTAAAACCAAATTTTATATCTTCCATTTCGCTTTTACCTGGCGAGATTATCGTTAAAACACCTTTATTTGCAACTAATCTCTCTAAATATAATGTTGAAGGGAGAATTTTTATTCCTTCTTTTTTAAACTCATTTATTATTGCCGAAAGTAATGTAATATCTTTATAATCTTTTAATGATTTTAAAACTTTTAAGGTCTTTTTATCCGCGTTAAATCCTTCCAAAAGTTTTTGTTTATGAAATTTACCCAGCATGACAATCTTTTTAACATTTTCATTTTTGAATATTCCTATTATTTTATTAAAATTACTTGCTTTCTCCCAATAAACTTTATAAGAATGTTTTTCTAGGCTACTATCTGCTTCTCCAATTAATCCAATAGTTACTACTTTCACATTTCTTTCCTTTGCATTTTTAATAAACTCTAATGGTATTCTTCCGCTCCCGGCAATTAATCCTATCATCTATATATTCCTCTTTTTGAACTCTCTACAAATTCAATAAAATGTTTTACATATTCATTCTGTGGAAGTTCGGTCTTTATTTTTTCCAATGCCTGTGAAACATTCAAGCCAGAACGATAGATTAATTTATAAATTTTTTTTATAATTTCTTTATCTTCAAGAGAAACACCCGCTCTATCTAATCCAACTTTATTAATAGTACAAATTTTAAAAGGATTGCCTATCCCAAGCATGTAAGGTGGAACATCCATATCCAGACTTGAAAGTAGTCCAACCATAGCCATTTTCCCTATCCTGACAAACTGATGGACCGGACAAAAAGCAGATATCACTACTCTATCTTCTACAACAACATATCCTCCCAGCGAAGCACCATTAACCATGGTTACATTATTTCCGACAATACAGTTATGGGCTATATGACCATAAGCCATAATAAAATTATTGTTTCCTATAATAGTTTTATTACCTTCTCCTGTGGCACTATGAATCGTGACAAATTCCCTGATGGTATTATTTTCACCTATTTCTATAAAACTTTTCTCTTCCTTGTAATGCAAATCCTGTGGCGGAGTGCCAATACATGTGCTCTCAAATATTTTACAATTATTCCCTATTGTTGTCCATCCTTCTAGAACAACATGAGAACGAATCTTAACATTATCATTTATCAAAACATTTTCCCCTATAAGGCTATAAGGACCTATTTCAATATCCTTGCCTAATTTTGCCTTAGGATGAACTATGGCTGTAGAATGAATTTTATTCATAGTCTGCTCCTCTAATGTCGCAAACATTCCTAATATCTATAATTACACTTTGTAGTCGCAGTCTTTAGCCTGCGTGATTTATTTGGTTTTTTTGTAATCTCTTTTAATTTGTGCATTAATCCCACAGACAACTTCATGAGAAATTGTCTTACATTTTTTAGCAATATCTTCTACAAAAATTTTCTCGTTCTTACTTTCTCCTATTAAAACAACATCATCTCCTATTTTAACATTAGACTTCATACCAATCTCAATCATGGTCATGTCCATACAAACTCTTCCAACAATTGGATATTTAACCCCTCTTATTATAACCTCCCCATTATTAGAAAGCAATCTATTAAAACCATCTCCGTATCCAACTGAAACAACAGCAATTTTAGTATCTTTTTTGGTTCTGTAAACACCTCCATAACTAATTAAACTCCCCTTTTTCATTTTTTTAACTAATATTATCTTTGCCTTCCAGGCAAGAACCTGTTTCAAGTTAATCTTTAACATATCTTTTTTAGAATAATAAAGTCCATAAATCATTAAACCAGGTCTGACCATATCAAAATACGAATTTTTATAATTTATAACGGCCGCACTACCAGCACCGTGTTTAATAATATTCGCCGGGATATCCGAGTTCAAATCTTTAAATATGTTTATCTGATTCAGGGTATATTCCTTGTTTTTATCAGCAGAAGCAAAATGAGTATAAACTCCTTCTATCTTTATATTTTTTAAATTTAAAACTTCTTTATAAAATTTCTTAAAATCCTCCGGTAAAACTCCAAGCCGTCCCATGCCCGTATCAATTTTTATATGAATCTTTGCTATTTTATTATTTTTTCTTGATTCTTTATTTATTAATTTAACCATGGGTAGTTCAGAAACACTTTGGGTTATATTAAATCTTATTATATCTTTAACCTGGCCGGGTAAATTTGAAATTAAATTTATTATGGGAACTTTTATTCCTTTTTCTCTTAAATAGATTCCATCACTCACATCTGCCAGACCAAGAAATTCCACTCCTTCTTTTATTAAAACTTTTGAAACCGGAAGTATCCCATGCCCATATGCATTATCTTTAACCACACCACATATTTTTACATTTCTACCAATTCTTTTTCTAATTTCTCTTATATTATGTCTTAAGGAATGTAAATTTATTTCCTCCCGGGTTAAATCCATTTATGTACCCATTGAATTTTTGTAAATTTTCGCAAAATCATCTTTTACCATTTTTTCTCCCGATGGAAGATCAATGTAATCTTTTCCTCCACTGTAAACTTCCATAATGGTCTTAGCCATCTTTTCTATCAAATCATCATTAAGTTTATCTGGTCTTGTTTTTATTCGAATACTCTTTAACCATTTTTGAAGTTTAGAAATTGTATCTTTTGAATTAAAAACTCTTTCTCCAAGTAAATCAAGCCTGAATTTAAAAAATTTGAATTTACTCATATAATTTAGCCAGGAAATAAGTATTGATGAAAGACCTTCACTGTGGGGAACATCTGTCCAGGCACTTAAACAATGTTCTATCCAATGCAAATATCCTTTTCCATTCCAGGCCATGAATCTAAGAGGAGAGCAGGCTAAAGTTCCTGCCCAGCATAAATTACTCCTTGATTCTAAATCTTCCGGATTTTTTAATGCTTTTGGTAAATTCTCTAAAACTGTAATAATAATACCTTCGGCTATTCTATCTTTTACAAAAGATTCTCCAACATTTGTAAGGTACGGTTCAAGTAAATGACATATTATATCTACTCCAGCATATGAAAGTTGTGCGGGACTTAAACTCATTGTAAGTTCCGGGTCTATTATAGAAACTTTAGGGAATAGTTTTGGATGCATAAGATGAACTTTTTGATGACTCTTTAAATTTGTTATAACGGCTGTGGAATTTCCCTCAGACCCTGTTGCCGGAAGTGTTGGAATCATTAGCCCTGGAAGTGGTTCTATATTTATTGGTCTTGGATTTTTTAAAAACCACATATAATCCCATATAGATACTCCATCTTTCGATTTTGCCATAAGCGAAATACCTTTTGCCGAATCCATTGCACTTCCACCACCCATTCCAATGACTAAATCGCATTTTTCTTTTTTGGCTAATTTTCCACCTTTATCTACTGTGGTTGAACGAGGATTTGATTCTATTTCATCAAATATAACAACCTGTATTTTTTCTTCTTTAAGATAGTTAACTACTTTATCCAAAACACCGCTTTTTTTTATTGAATATCGGCCAGTAACAAGAAATGCTTTTCTGCCTAATTTTTTTGCCTCTATTCCTATTTTTTTTGTTTCACCAGCACCAAAAATAAATTTAACTGGCCAATAAAAATCAAAATTATGCATAAAATCCTCCGGATGATTTATTTTAACTTAAGAATGGTAAAAATGCAAGATATATTTAAGATTAAGGAAGCTAAATTGGTTGCGGGGGACCGATTCGAACGGTCGACCTTCGGGTTATGAGCCCGACGAGCTTCCAACTGCTCCACCCCGCGATATATATAATATCAAAAGAATTAATTATATAATATTTATTTATATTTTGCAAGTCATTTTTTCAATTTTTTCTCACACTATTCTTTATTTCTATTTATAATATTAATTTAAATTAAATTTTTTTATAAATATCTCCTCTGGAACCAATTAAATGTACTGGGACTTCTTTTTTAAGCTCATTTATTTCATAAATAATTCTCAAATCGCCTGCGCGAAATCTATACAAACCTTGTCCTCTGATTCTTTTTATTCTTCCCCCAGGGTGATGAAAAGGATTTTCTTCCATACACAAGAAACAATCCCTTAATAAGTCACTTGTTTTTCTATCAACTTTCTTGCAGTATTTCTTTGCCTGTGATGATAAAAGAACAGTAAATTCATTCATGAATTACTTTTCTCCAAGGAATACACTTTCCTTCCCTGTGCTCTTTCCGTCCTTTTTCAATTATCTTCCACGATTTTAAACTAATTTCATCTTCAATATAATCTACTATCATTTCTCTAATAAGAGTTGAAACCGATTTATATTGTTTCTCGGCAATGTTCTCAAGCACATAAGCAATCTTTACCGGCATTTTAACTCCAATGAGTTTAAGTTTATCCATAATTTTCATTCCCCCTTTTATTAAGTATGGTTTAATATAATTTAACATAATTTAATTACTTTGTCAAATTAAAAATCTTTACATTAAAAAGTCTTAACATCTCTTGCACTAACTCCATGGGAAAGCCTACTATATTGGTATATGAACCGCTTAAAACTTTTAAAAACTTATCATCTTCCTGAAGACCATAACTACCTGCTTTGTCTAAATTTTTATTGGCTAAATAGTTTATCTCGTCTTTATCTAATTTTTTCATCTTTATTGATGACTTTGCTGTTTTAACTAATACTTTGTTTCTTTCTATATCTTTTATGGCCACGGCTGTCCAGACATACTGAGTTTTACCACTTAAACTTTTTAACATTCTTCTTGCATCTTTTATATTATCTGGTTTTCCATAAACCTTATTTTTAACAACAACGATAGTATCCGCTCCAATAACAATTCCTTTTTTAAATTTTTTTGCAACTTTATTTATTTTGTCCAGTGCAACTTTTTTTAATTTCTCCTTAGAAAAATATTTGCCTAAATCCTCTTTAATATTTGCAGGAACTATTTTTATCTTTAACCCTAAAGATTTTAAAAGTTCCTCTCTTCTTGGCGATTTTGACGCAAGTATAATATTCATATTTTCTTACTTAATTATATCATAAAAATTACAAAAATAATTGATAAAAATACAAATAAAAGATATAATACTTGTATGTTAAATACGGAAAACATCAAATTTGGAACAGATGGCTGGAGAGGGATCATAGCTAAAGACTTTACATTTGAAAATGTAAAAATCGTATCACAAGGAATAGCCGATTATTTTAATAGCATCAAAAAAATAAATAAAGATATAATCATTGGTTACGATCTGAGATTTTTGTCTAAAAAATATGCAGGCATAATTTCCGAGGTTATATCTGGAAATGGTTTTACTGCCTATCTTTCAAAAAATCCTGTCTCTACCCCTGTTGTCTCTTTTAATGTAGTAAATAAAAAAGCATTAGGCGGAATTATGGTAACGGCAAGTCATAATCCACCTCATTATAATGGAATAAAAGTAAAATCAGCAAATGGCGCCGTAATTTCACCGGAAGAAACAAAGAAAATAGAAAGTTTTTTGTATAAATTTTCTGTCTTACAAAACACTTATTCAATAAGATTTATTTCCCTTGAGAATGATTATTTTAAAAAACTAATCTCTTTTGTTGATATGAAATCCATTAACAAAAGTAAATTTAAAGTTGTCATAGACCCTATGTTTGGTTCTTCACAAGGTTATTTACTAAATATTTTATCAAAATCAAAATTAGAATTATTGCCAATTCATCATTATAAAGATGCATTATTTGGTGGAATTAGACCCGAGCCATTAGAACACAATTTAATTGATTTAAAAAAAGAGGTCTTGAAAAATAACGCGGATGTAGGTCTGGCTACAGATGGTGATGGCGACAGAATAGCCATCATAGATGATACAGGAAGATTTTTATCAGCTCAGCATATAATTCCTCTTATTATGATACATCTATTAGAAAATAAAAAATGGTCGGGTGGTGTTGTTAAAACAAACGCTACAACATCTGCTGTTGAGATAATTGCAAAGGATTATGGTTTAAAACTTTACCAAACACCTGTTGGATTTAAATACATCGCAGATTTAATGCTAAAAGAAGATATTCTTATTGGTGGTGAAGAAAGTGGTGGAATTGGAGTGAAAAATTATATACCGGAAAGAGATGGCATCCTCATCGGACTCTTAATACTTGAAATGATGGCACAGACGGGAAAAAAAGTAAGTGCACTTCTATTAGAGATTGAAAAAAAATACGGAAAATTCTGTTATGATAGAATTGATATAAAATATAATTCAGAGAAGAAACAAAAGATTTTCAACTTTTTGAATACAGTTACAATAGACAAGATATCAGGGCATTCCGTTCAAGAAATAACCCGATATGATGGCACAAAATTTATAATGAAGGATTTAAGCTGGCTATTAATTAGAGCATCAGGCACGGAGCCAATTGTTAGGATTTATGCCGAAGCAAATTCAACCAAAAAAGTTAAAGATTACTTAAAATGGGGCACGAGGTCAGTCCTTGACATTTAACATCCACGAAAAAATGACTCTGACCCCTTTATTACTATAAACTTATAAATCAAAGCCGTGGTAATTTGTTCAACTTGTGCTTTTGGGTCAGGTACCTTGCCAACCAAAATTTGTCTGCATGAGTCAATTTTTCGTTTTGTATCTTGATTAAGCATTATTATTTCTCCAATCTTTTATTATTTTTTGGTGGAATCTTGTAATTTTCATCACTTACAACTTTTCTCCATGTCTTTTGTTCCAATTCCAATCTTGCGTTTTTGGCAATTCGTCCACCTTTTTTGGCGGGAATTTTATTTTCTTCCAATCCTTTGCTTTGCATATTTTCGGCAATTTGGCGAGTGGAGAGTTCAGCCAAAGCAGTAAAGATAAGTTCCGCCTCGGTCATATGATCGCGTAGATTTTCAGTTTTCAAACTTTTTAATTCTTTATGTCCCTTTATTGACAAACCACTCCATTCCTCATGAATAATATTCGTCAAAATTGCATATTCATCCTGTTTTTTTACATCATGTTCTTTCCAGTAATCTGTCAATTTATTTCTCGTTTCCTGTCCCATCATTCTTTGCTGAATCCATTTTTGACTTCGGCCCAATTTTTGCCAGTTTTCCCTAGTACGATTCAAAGATTTTTCTGGGTCAACTGTTTCCTGCATCCTTTCATAGCCAACTTTTGCCAACCATAATTTGAAGGGCTCGGCATTGGGAGAAGGAATTGATTGTATCAAACGCAGGAGCTGCTCAGTATCCATTACATCTGTTTTATAATATTTACCGTCTAAAGACATCATTTTCAGTTGACTACAATTTGTAGCCAACTCACTTCCCTCTTGTTTTAACCGTGTCTTTAGCACACTCCAGTATTTCCGCGCATTAGGACTATTGGTCAATATATCTACTACATCAACTACGGAAAAATACCATTTTTCCTGTTTTTCATCCCATTGGCGACGAATTTTTTTACCATCAAACAACACTAATTTATTTTTATCCACATTTTCTCCTTTTACATATAAGTATTTATTGAAACATAATCCTTTACATATTCTGGCACAATCTCGCGCCAACCATTCAGTTCTTTAAAATCTTTCATTGTAACTTTAGGATTAGTAGCAAATCGGCTGTATTCTTTGGTTTCCACAATATCGCGAATTTCAGAGTCTGTGATATACGCCTTGAAATAATTTTTTATTGGCATCACATATTTGTTGTCTGGCTTGCAAATGGCAATAAAATTTTCAAATTCATCTTCCAATAATTCATCTTTTGATTTGAATTCAGAAATCCACCCAAAGATTTTTTCAATAAATTCTTTGAGTGTTATGCGGCGGTCTGCTTTACAGATTTTCTTAAGTTTTCCAAATTAAAATAATCTTCCGGCTTGTCAAAAATTTCGGTTTTAACATATTCTTCAATGCCTTTGACATCACCTTGTTCATATTTTTGTTTAACAACCGATTCAAATTTATCAAAAAACTTCCAGTCAATTTTCATTCCAGCAATGCCAATGGGTATTTCCGAAAAAGTTTTGAGCGGGTCGGGCTTCCAAATATTAACTTTATCAATATTTATACCCCCGCCACCACCTGTACCAGTTCCGGTTTTAATCGGTAGATTCAAAACTTGATCGTAGTTATACTTTTCCTCAAAATATTCGAAGTTAGCAAAAAAATCAAAAAGTTTGAAGGTATCTTTTTCTATTTTTGACAGCTCATTGTCTGCATCTTTGTATTTGAAGGTATATTTTCTCGTTCCACGTCCCTTGATTTGGATAAAATCAGTTGGTGAAAAAATCGGACGCATCAGGCAAAGATTCAAAATATCTTGACAATCGTAGCCAGTCGTCATCATGCCCACAGTAACGCAAACCCTGGTTTTACTAGACTTATATCCTTCAATCCACTTAGTCTGACCATTTAAATTGTTACTTTTATCAGAAAAATTGATAGCAAATTGATTAGAATCAGAAATATTTGAAGTAACCCGCTCTGCAAAATCGGAATTGTATTTGTCGGGCCAAAGATGACTGGCAAATTGATTTAAAGTTTGCGTTATTTTTGAGGCATGATTTTGGCTGACACAAAAAATAATACTCTTTCCAATCTCTCCGCTAATTGGGTCTTTAAGTGCATTTTCTAAAAATGTTTTACAAAAAATCTGATTTGTTTTATCGGAGAAAAATTTCCGTTCAAAATCTTTTTGAAAAAAGGTTTGTTCTTCTTCAATTCCTTCCTCATTTTCTACCATTAAGGAATAACCTTTTTCTGATAAAAGCTCGGTGGTGATTTCTGTCCTTGCATCGGCAACAATCGGATTAACAAGATAGCCGTCTTTTACGCCATCAAGCAAGCTATATCGGAAAGTCGGCTCGCCGGAAGAACAACCAAAAGTTATGTAGGTATCCAAAAGTTGACGACGTTCCCATGCTCGCGGGTCTTTTTCGCTAATTTTCTGCGGGTCAATATTTTCGAGATAATCTTTTGGCGTGGCTGTAAGCCCTAATTTATAGCCAACAAAGTATTCAAAAACAGCGCGGCTATTACCGCCAATTGATCGGTGCGCTTCATCAGAAATTATCAAATCAAAGTCGGTTGGTGAAAAAAGCTTTTTATATTTATTGTTGAACGATAGACTTTGAATAGTAGAAACAACGATTTCCGCCTTTCGCCAATCGTCTTTATTTTCCTTGTAGATGACACAAAGAAAATCGATATGAAGTATTTTTACAAAATTTTTCCATGCTTGATCTTCCAACTCTAAACGATCCACTAAAAACAAGATTCTTTTAGCATTTCCACTTTTTAAAAACAGTTTGATTACTCCACCAGCAACAAGAGTTTTACCTGTGCCAGTTGCCATTTCAAAAAGGTAACAGTTATTGCCTTTTTTTGCCGAACTCTGCAAGGAATGAATTGCTGAAAGTTGGTAAGGCCGTAAAAATTTTAAATCCTGATCTTTGATAAAATCTGGTCGTTGTATTTCATCAATCCAGCGTGGGTCTTTTTGATAATTTAGATTTTGGGTCTGGACAATATAATCACTCTCTACTTTTTCTTCTGAAAGAGTAGTAAAACTTGGGGTAAAAGATTCAAAATGCTTTAAAGATTCATATTTCGGGAAAGTGATGATGACTGTCGGGTTGCCACGCTCTACATCCCATAAATAATGAAGATTGCCATTTGAAAGAATAATAAAGCGGACGTTTTGCGATTGGGCATAACGGCGGGCTTGCTTTTTGCCATCAAGCGGGTCTTTGTCTTCTGACTTTGCCTCTAAAACGACGAATGGAAATCCTTTTTCATCAAGCAGTAAAAAATCAATAAAACCTTTCTTAGTTTTTTCAAAATCATTTCCAAATTCGTCAATCGCTTTTTCAGTGATTTTGACATTATTCTCTAAAACAATATTCGCTTTACCCTTTTCATCATCAAAAAATCTCCAACCAGCATTTTGGAGCAAATTATTTATTTTAATTCGTGCTTTGGCTTCTTTTTGCATAATTTTAATCACTTCCCTACCACAGATGGAGTAACAAATATCACCAGTTCTGATTCGGAAGTTTCAGTATGAAAACTTTTAAAGAGTATCCCAAGTAGCGGCAAATCAGATAGGATTGGAATTCCTTCTTCCCTTTTAACTTCTTCAGTTTGAATTAAACCAGCAATCACAATAGTTCCACCTTTTTTCACATATATAGAAGTCTTGGCCCATCTTGTTTTAAGTGCTGGAATTATATTCCCATTGTAATTTACTCCTGTAGAAGCATCTAAATTACTTACCTCAACCCTTATCTCTACATTTATATTTTGTAATACATCTGCTGTTGGCTGTATGTCTAATTTAACTCCGTATTCTTTCCATTCCACATTCATTTTCTGACTATCTTGATAAAGTATCGGTAGTTCGCCACCAGATAAAAACAAAGCTTTTGAACCACTTATCGTCAGAAGTCTTGGTTTGGCCAGCATCTTTGCTTGCCCATTTTTTACAAGTGTATTTAATTTCATTTTTATACTTTCAAGTCTTTCAAAATCTCCTATCTGGAAAATTGGTGGGATTGTCTTTTCTCCAATATTTAATGCATTTAATGTATCTGACCAGTTTATTCCAAAATCATTTACTGCGCTTTTATTCATTTCAAGAACCTGTACATTTACTTCTACCATCGTTTTTTCTAATTCAGAAGTTAGAACTACAACCTGCTTTGTTATTTGATTATTATCCTTATCCCAAATTATAAGTGATGTTGAACCAGCAGATTTTCCAATCAAAAGTATTTCTTTCTCTGAAATTACTTTTAAGTCAGCCACCTTAGGATCTCCAACGGCAATTTTTTTTGGCGAATCAATTTGTATTATTTTTGATTCACCAACTGTTATCTGGATTTTTTCTTCTGAAAAAGTTTGATTAAAAAATAAAAAACAAAACAGTACTGCTAATAAATATTTTTTCAATTTTACCTCCTCGAATGTAATTATTTTACTAATATCCATCATGTCATTGCGAGGTCGCCTTAGGCGACCGTGGCCATCTCGTAGTTGACGGATTCCAGTGAACTTTTACTACTTTTTTATCTGAATCTTTTCGCCTTCTGTTCCACGGATTATTTCTAAAGAAGGCGTATCTCCTGTGGGTTTAGTCATCTCTTTTTGAGTACTTTTTAACAAATTGCTAAAATTAGTAAGTTTCATAGAAACAATTTCATCCTCACCTGGATTTCTTAATGATAATCTTAACTTGCCCTTAATTTCTGCAAAAGAAATTACCTCTACTTCTGATGGTTCTAAACCTAAAGTAACAGTAGATAGTCCAAAAGATTCTTTTGTTGAAAATTGTGATTTCCCTTTTGGATACTTATTAAAATTATCATTTATAGCCAATACCTTTACTTTTTGTAGAATGGTGGCCGTATATGAACCCTTGCTACCAGTTTCTTCAAATGTTCCCAGAACATCAACATAGTCGCCTACTTTAATCATATCGTTTAATCCAGTCTCACTATCAACAGAAATCGCTACGGCTCTATATCCAATAGGAACCACAGAAGATAAATAATCCGCTATCTTAGTGATTTTATTTGCTAATATCTGCTCTCCTTGTGAAATTTCTGCTAAAGTAATTTTCCCTTCGGCATATTTTATATCCCTCACCGCACCTGGTTGAATATATATTTCAGGTATTTCAACTTCTTTTAATATTTCATTACTTAAAGTAGCACCAGATTGGATGTACTTTTTTGCAACTATTACCTTGTTTGGTGTGCCTTTTGAAACCACCTCTTTTTCTTTATTACTCAAATATACAAACCAAAGTAGAGTAGCAACCCCAGCCATAGCCAATGCGAATATTAGATTTTTATTTTTCACTTCCCCCTCCTTTTTTTAACTATGGCACCTTCGGCGCCGTGCAACTAATATTAAAATTTAAATCCTAATCCTCCAGAAAGTGCTAATCCATAAAACGAATTTCCATAGAAATATGTTGTTGACGCATTCAATAAGAAATTTTTATCTAAATATATTTCTGTTCCTATACCACCATTCGTTTCAAATTCCATTACTTGATAACTGCTGTATCGCACAATATAACATTTCCAATAATAATCATAATACCAATACGAATATGAACTTGTTATAAATTGAACTCCAACTCCCCAGGTAGCATATACTGATAACTCTTGTAACTTTAAAAAAGTATAATCTCCAGAAAGATATACAGGAATAAAGTAATTACCTTGAGAACCCACTTGTGAATATTTACCATTTAATGATAAACTAAAATTATTATCAATTATAGGTCCGTATTTTATCTTTAAACCATAAACTAAAGCACTATGTAATGAATAATTATAGGAAAGTGCAAATAAATAACCCACATCTACATTTATATCTATCCTGCTTTCACTAATACCAGAACCAGTTCCACTTTTATTTGTAATTATAGGGCTTCCTTTAAATGTTTTTTCATCTTTTAAACTTGGCAAAGTATAACCAAAATATTTAAGGTCTATCCCTTCAACATCCTTTATTGCTTCTATATTTACTTCATCACTTTTTTCTTTATCAAATATATCACTCCAGACAATAGAACTATCTTTATTGATCAATCTAATGTTCATTTTTGCATTTGAAATCCTTTTAATTTTTTCGGAAGAAGAACCTTTTTCATATTTAACTCCACATTCTAATAATCTATATCCCAAAATACAATCAGCAGATAAAGGTACTCCAATAGTAAAATCATCCTCTTTTGTTACATTAGGTTTATTACCATTGTTAATTTCTGTTTTAACAGAGGTTTTAAATTTTTCACCGTTTTCCATAGTGATATCTTCTAATATATTCTCATTTCTTTCTAATACGCTACATCCTTTATTAGAAAGTGAAGAAATTAATGCATCTTCAGTAAGAATAGATATAGTAGAATCAACACGATGAGTTGTCTTATCATTTAAGTCCGTAATACATATCTTTGACTTTTTAATATCTTTTTTCTTCTCTACAATTTCATTTGCAAGTTCTTGAATTGTTTTATAAATCATATCTGCATTTGAATCATAAACCATTTGTTTCTTAACTGTACATCCGATAAATGAAACAACAATAACTAATATCAAAAAATACATCATTAATCTTTTCATTTTTCATCCCCCCTTTTTTTAATTTTAAAACTACTTAATTGAGACTTTTTACAAGTAAAGATATTCCCTTTAAAACTATAACCATAGTTATTCTACTGCTCTACTAATTCAACTCTTCGATTTTTTGCCTTACCTTTTTCAGTTTTATTCGTCGTTACAGGTGAAACAGGACCTATCCCAACAGGTATTAATCTTTCTTTACTTATGTTATACTTTGTAGTCAAAACATTTACGACTGCATCTGCTCGTCCTTTTGAAAGTGACATATTGAAATCAAAAGTTCCAACATTATCAGTATGTCCAACAACATAAAGGTTCAATTTGGAATTATTATTTAACAATTTTACAATTTCTTTTATCGTCGTTTCTGATTCAGGCTTTACTTCTGTCTTTCCACTATCAAAACAAATTCCATAAATAGATATATGGCTGCTTTCCTTCAACCTACTAGCCATAAATTCAGCATTAACAGCTACTAAATTATCTTCCATGGATTTTAATTCTATCACATCAAGCCGAACTACAGGATAGGAATACTGTGCAGAACTAGAAACATAAAGCGAAATATATACATCTCCTTCTTGACGAGACAGTTTTGCAGATAGATGACGTTGTATATCAATATATCCTATTAAATCATAATCCTCCACAGTATTATAGACAGCACTTACCCATAAAATACCAATCGAGGCAATCTGTTCTCCAGAACCACTGAACAAAAATTCAAATCCTACTTTTTTTAAAGCTTGCTCGTAATTGCGATAAATCTCTAATGTAGAACGTTTCTGAGAAACAGCATAAGTAATACGAGTTATCTTCCCTTCCAACCGCATATATTTAGATAATTTCATTTGCGCATTAAGCCCACCTAAAGGAAGTTTGTACTCATCAAAATCCTTACAAGAATAACGCATTATTTTAGAACCTGCATATCTTGAAATTAAAGGATGATCATTACTCCCTTGTATATCTTCATTAGTAACAACCTCTTGAGAAAACCCTATTCCCATAACACAAAAAAGCAAAAATATAAACTTTTTCAACATAAATCCTCCATTTATTTTATTCCCCCTTATTAAAGGGGGACAGGGGGTTGTTCTTTCCATATATTAACCCTCTTTACTATAGAGGCTGTCCCACAACCTCCATCTTTTTACCATTTAACACCTTATTTTTAACTTTTACCAATTTCACCTCCCATTCTACGCCCTTCTTTGGGCAAAAATTCCTTCCATCTATAATTCGATTACCTCACTATTCCATT
>JBDRBU010000063.1:0-9385 GCA_043822305.1 Candidatus Firestoneibacteriota bacterium | reverse complement strand
AATGGAATAGTGAGGTAATCGAATTATAGATGGAAGGAATTTTTGCCCAAAGAAGGGCGTAGAATGGGAGGTGAAATTGGTAAAAGTTAAAAATAAGGTGTTAAATGGTAAAAAGATGGAGGTTGTGGGACAGCCTCTTTACATATAGTTTGTGCATATAACAAAGACGAGGATCAGGCGATAATAATTACTGTTTATCATCCAGATCCTAATAAATGGATAAAGTATAAAAGAAGGAGGAAAAAATTATGAAGTGTGTTATTTGTCATGGAGATGAAATTAATGTTATGGAAGTAAAGGAAGAGGTTGCTGTTGGTAATGATATTGTCTATGTGCCAGTAAAAGTGCCTGTATGTGGTAATTGTGGTGAGAGATATTATGATAGGAGTACAATGCAGTTCTTGGAAGAAATTAAAAAAACGCTTCTTAAGAAAAGAACAGAATTAAAAGAGGTCGGTAAAGTTTTAATTTATCGGTAAATAGTCAGTGAACTTCGTTATTAAACAGTAAAGTGATTATGTCTTTAATTCCTGTATCCGAGTATAACAAGTGGTACAGGGTTAGCCTGCGTGATTTAGATTAAAGAGTAACTATGCCCAATGAATTGGGCAACTACAAAAGATTAAAATATCATAGAAAAAAAGTAAATCCTTACTGAACACCGTTAGTAATAGATTAGCAATTGTAGTTGCCTGATTTATCAGGCAAAAGAAAAGTAACAAGAGCCCAATGAATTGGGCAACTACAAACATATTAAATATACGGTAACGGGGTTCAGTGAATATTTACGAAAAAAAATCAGGAGGTTTTTACTGAATATTTGCTAAATTTTTTTTGTAAAAATGGTTAACTAACTTCGAATAAATAAGTTGACAATATGATAGAGAAATTAGCTAAGAAAATAATTTCGGGTAGTTTTATATCAAGGAAAGAGGCTTCTTACTTAATTAATTTAAGTAATGATTATACTGAGTTGTTTTACTATGCAAATAAGATAAGGGAGAGATACAAAGGTAAAAAAATTAAATTTTGTTCAATAGTTAATGCTAAATCTGGTCTTTGTAGTGAGAACTGTAAATTCTGTGCTCAGTCAATTTATTATAATACGGGAGTAGAAGTATATCAATTAAAGAGTATTGAAGAGATTATAAATGTAGCAAGTAAGGTATTCGGATTAAAGGCGTCAGGGTTTGGTCTAGTAACAAGCGGTGTAGAAGTTAATATTTCCGAAATAAATATAATGTGTGAAGTAATTAAAAGTATTAATCAAATGAGTATGTATACTTGTGCATCGTTAGGTAAACTTGACTATGATAAGGCAAGAAAATTAAAGGAAAGTGGATTGAAAAGATATCATCATAACTTAGAAACATCAAGACGATTTTTTAAAGAAATTTGTTCAACCCATTCATACAATGAGAAGATTGAAACTATAAAGATTGCAAAAGATTCTGGACTTGAAATATGTTGTGGTGGGATATTTGGAATGGGCGAAACCAATGAAGATATAATAGATTTTGCATTTACTTTAAGGAAGTTAGAACCAGATTCTATACCATTGAATTTTTTAAATCCACGACCAGGTACTCCTTTAGAAGATAAAGAAAAACTTTTACCAATGGAAGCATTAAAAATAATTGCAATCTTTCGATTTATTTTTCCTGATAAGGATATAACTGTTTGTGGTGGCAGGGAAGTAGTTTTAAGAGATTTACAGAGTTGGATGTTTTATGCTGGAGCAAATGGAACTATGATAGGCAATTATTTAACAACTTCTGGTAGGCCACCTGAATTAGATGGACAGATGGTGAAAGATTTAGGACTAAATTATGAATAAGATTGTTTTAATTACAGGTGCCACAGGTGGGATTGGCGAGAAGATTACTTTGGAGTTCGGAAGGAAAAATAATGTCGTCATAATTGTTTATAAAAATAATTTAAAGAAAGCAGAAAAGTTATTGAAAACAGTAATTTCTAATGGGTCCGATGGCGAAATTAAAAGAGTTGATATAAGTAATGAAAAAGATGTAAAGGAATTAGTGCATTATGTAAAGAATAAATTCGGGAGAGTAGATGTTTTAATAAACAATGCAGGGATATTAAGAAACTCAATAATTATAAATATGAAAGAAGAAGATTGGGATGAGGTAATAAATGTAAATCTTAAAGGAGTATTTTTATTTACTAAGGAAGTTTGTAAGGTTATGATAAAACAAAAAGAAGGTTGTATAATTAACATTGGTTCTATCTGCGGATTAAAGGGTAGTTTTGGCCAAAGCAACTATAGTGCGTCGAAAGCAGCACTAATTGGTTTTACAAAATCATTAGCCAAAGAGATGGGGATATTTAATATTAAAATAAATTTAGTATTTCCTGGTTTTCATAGGACTAACATATCAAAAGATTTAAGTAATGAAAAGATTCAAAAAATTATTGATAGACATGTTTTGGGTAAGACATCATCTCTGAGTGAGGTTTCTAAGTTTATTTACTTTCTTTCCGATTTAAAAACTATTTCTGGACAGATATTTAATTTAGACAGTAGAATAATATGAGAAAAGTAGTAGTAACGGGTATAGGAATGCTTACCGGCCTTGGTGAGACTCTGAAGGAAAATTGGTTAAAGATTAAGAAGGGTGAACAGCATCTGAAGATGCTTAACTACATTACTAATGGGAATGACCCTTCTATAGAATATGCTCTCCAGACTACTAAATATGCTTTAAAAGATGCTGGATTGGATTTAAATAATTATGATAGAACACGGATAGGTTGTTTTGTTAGTTCCAGTAAAGGTGGGATGGTTACATTCTGGAATAAAGAAAAAAATATTTCAAAAGATTTTTTGCAGAATTTTTTATCATCAAGTGTAGGAAGTTTTATAAGCAGTACTTTTGGAATAAAAGGACCTGTCCTAAACCTTGTCGGTGCTTGTGCCACAGGGGTACAATCAATATTATTTGCAACAAATTTTATAAAAAGAGGGGATAGTGATCTAGCCATAGCCGGGAGTTCTGAAGCATCTTCAATCCCATTGATTTTAAGTGGATTTAATAATATGGGTGTTTTAACCAAAAATAAGATGCGGCCATATGATAAAGATAGAGATGGTTTTGTTGTTGGCGAAGGGTGTGGTATTATTATATTAGAAAGCGAAGAAATGGCTTTAAGGAGAAATGCTCATATTTATTGTTATGTAAAAGGCGGATGCTTGACTAATGATGCAACACATATTACTTCTTTTAATGATAATGCAGAAAGTATTTCTCTGGCTATAAGTAAAGCATTAGGAAATGCAGGTGTTTCTGCAGAAGAGATTGATTATATAAATTCACATGGAACAGCAACTAAAGTAAATGATGTCATTGAAACTAAAGCCATAAAGAGAAGTTTTCATAAATTTGCAAAGAAAGTTTCTATAAGTTCTACAAAACCTATAACCGGCCATTTGCTCGGTGCTGCTTCTAGTGTGGAGTTTATAATATCAATACTTGCTATGAAAAATAGTTTTATTCCACCTACAATAAATTTAGAAAATCCTGATGAAGAATGTGATTTAGATTACACGCCAAACATTGGAAAAAGTAAGATAATTAGAAATTTTATGTCGTTATCTTTCGGATTTGGTGGCCATATAGGTATAATAATAGGAGGAAAGTAAATGGACTTTTTAGATGAAGAATTAAAAAATTTAGAAGAAAAAGGATTATACCGTAGATTTAAAACATTATTATCTGCCCAGGATGTTAAAGTAAAAATGGGAAATAAAATATTTATAAATTTTTGTTCAAATGATTATCTGGGTTTAGCCAATCATCCATATGTTAAACGTGCGGCTATAAAGGCTATAGAAAGATACGGAGTTGGTGCTGGTGCGTCAAGACTGATATGTGGAAATATGAAACTGCATGAGGAATTAGAAGAAAAACTTGCAAAGTTTAAGAAAGCAGAAGCATCAATAGTTTTCTCTACGGGATATATGGCCAATCTGGGTGTTATTTCTGCTTTATTAAATGTTGAAGATGTTGTTATTGTTGATAGACTAAATCATGCAAGTATAATAGATGGTTGTAAGTTGTCAAAAGCAAAGATAATGGTTTATTCTCATGTAGATCTGAATGATTTAGAAAAAGTTCTTAAAAAGGTAGGAAAATTTAGAAGAAGATTGATAATAACAGATAGTATTTTTAGTATGGATGGTGACCTGGCACCACTTCCAGACATTATGAAATTAGCCAGAAAATATCATTCTATGGTTATGGTTGATGATGCTCATGCTACTGGTGTTCTTGGAAAAAATGGTAGAGGAATAGTTGAATATTACAATCTCATTGATAAACCAGATATCATTATGGGTACACTTAGTAAAGCACTTGGGAGTCTGGGTGGATTTATTTGTGGTAAGAAAAGTTTAATTGAATATTTAAAAAATAAATGCAGAAGTTTTATATATACAACAGGAATACCTTCTTCTTTATGTGCGGCCTCTATGGCTTCTTTAGAAATTATAGAAAAAGACCCGAAAATAATTAAAAAGTTATGGGATAATACGAATTATTTTAAAAAGCAGTTAAATAGTCTGAATTTGAATACTTTAAATTCTACTACTCCAATAATTCCAATAGTTCTGGGAGATGAAAAGAAAACAATGGAAGTCGCCAATAAAATTCAGGAAAAGGGAATGCTTGTTCTCGGTATCAGACCGCCAACTGTTCCTAAAGGCACAAGTAGATTAAGAATTACTATAACTTCCAAACATAGTAAAACCAATATTGACAGTCTTGTCTTAAATCTCAAATCCATAGGTAGCCGCAGACTTTAGCCTGCGTTGTATAATCGCAACTTGGCTACTTAAACAAAATTTGGGCTAATTTCCACCATTTTTCATCTACTGTTTTTGTTTTTGCAACTGCTTCTTTTAATGGAACTGCTGTAATTTCATTGTTTTTAAGGCAGGCCATATATCCAAATTTTTTCTCTTCAACTAATTCTGTTGCCTTAATTCCAACTCTTGTGGCCAGCATTCTATCAAATAAAGTTGGAGAACCACCTCTTTGCATGTGACCTATTACGGCTAATCTGGTTTCTATTTTTGTATTTTTTTCTATTATTTCTGCAATACTATCGCCTACTCCTCTTTTTTTAAGTATCATATGGCCAAAGGCATCTAATTCTTCTTCAGCAATCATGCTTTCAGTTTCTGGTAGTTCTATACCCTCCGAGACAACGACTAGAGCGTATTTTTTTCTACTATGAACTTTTTTTAAATGGTCGCACATTTTTTCTATTTCAACTTTATATTCTGGAATTAGTATCCAATCAGCAGCACCGGCAATTCCGGTAAATAACGCTACCCATCCAGAATGTCTTCCCATGACTTCCAAGACCATAATTCTTCTATGCGACCTTCCCGTATCTCTTAATCTTTCTAAAGCATCAATAGCAATCGTTACAGAAGTATCAAATCCAAATGTATAATCAGTAGCAGATAAATCATTGTCCATTGTTTTTGGAACTCCAACGCAGGGAATTCCTCGCTCGTAAAGTTTATAAGCAACACCTAAGGTATCATCTCCACCCATGGCGACTAGGCAGTCGAGTTCTAATTTTTTTATATTCTCTAAACAACTATTTAAGTCTTCTTCTTTTTTGAAAGGATTTGTTCTGGAAGTTCCAAGGATTGTTCCACCTTTTGATATAATTTCTTCCACATCTGATAAACCTAAGGGAATAGTGTTTGCATTAATTAAACCTTTCCATCCGTCTAAGATGCCTACAACTTCATATTTAAAATCAATAGCTCTCAGGACACAGCCTCTAATGGCTGGGTTTAATCCCGGACAATCACCACCACCAGTTAAGATTCCTATTTTCATTTTTTATTTCCTCCTATTCATGATGTTTAATTTCAGATTTTGTTAGGTTTGATTTGACGCCGGGCATAATACCTTTTCCACTTGAATTAAATACTTTTATATATTCTCTAACTTTTTCCTTTACCTCTTGTTTGCCTGGTAAAAGTATTTTTCTTATGTCAACTTCTTCCGGATTTGCTTTTAGTGCATCTGCACATCCTTTAATGAATGACATACTTAATTGAGTAGCTACATTTACTTTACAAATACCATTAGCAATACCTTCTCTAATACTATCTAAAGCAACACCGGAACTTCCATGTAAAACTAACGGAATACTTACAATATCTCTAATTCTTTTTAATCTTTCTATATCCAATTTTGCTTCTCTTGTTTTCATGGCATGAACACTTCCAATGGCCGGGGCTAATGAATCACATTTTGTTAATTCAACAAACTTTTTTACTTCTTCAGGTTGGGTCATTAAGGCTTCTATTTGTTCTAATGTAAGTTTGTCTTTGGATTGAGCAACCTGTCCAAGTTCTGCTTCTACTGGAATATTGCAGGCATGTGCTATTTCCACGACTTTTGAAGTAATTTTAACATTTTCTTCAAATGATAATTTTGAACCATCAAACATCAGTGATGTAAATCCAGCTCTTAAACACTTTACATTTTGTTTAAAATCTGTTCCGTGGTCTAAATGCAAAATTACCGGTATAGAAGCAAGTTCTGCTGCTGTTCTGACCATATTAGTGGCCATCTCCAATCCAGCGTATTTTATGGCACCCTGACTTATTTGAAGAAATACGGGTGATTTTTCTTCTTCAGCCGTTTCAATAACTGCTTCGACAACCTCCATATTGTTAGCGTTAAACGCACCTATCCCAAATTTTTCTTTTTGAGCTTTCAACAACCACTCTTGACTTGATACTAAGGGCATATATCTTCCTCCTTGGCTTTTAGCCTATACATCTGAATATTTTGGTTATCTAAATATTAAGAATAACTTTTTATTTCCTTTATAATCTCCTCAACCTCTCTCGTACTCTAATATATTATTCTTGCCTTAGTTAATAGTAAAGATTTGCACCAAAAGTGGGCACTCCGCCTTTTTTAATTGTTTCCACTCATCCTGTTAATTTGTCGGTTTTCCAGAACTTGGAAATCATTTCGAAGTATTGAAGAACAACTTCTTTCTCGTTTTTTTCTAAAAGTTCCTTTACCAGGGACATGTTAGGACCGAAAGAGTCCAACTGTGGGGACCCGGATGTCTTTCCGGATTCGATTAAATACTTCTTCGCCTTATCTATATCCCCGGACTTCAACGCCACCCTTCCCAGAATCATATTCCCATCATGGACAACATTTCCATAATTCCAATCATATTTAGGACTGGAATATTGTTTTAGTGAATCGGAAGCATAGTTTTCCGCCTTTTTTAAATCACCGGCTTCAAACGCAATCTTTGCCAGTTCATTAAGCATAGATTTTCTTTTATCATTGTCTTTTTCCAGGTTGTAGCTTTTTTCCAATTGTTCAAGAGACTTCTTCATGCTCTCAATCTTTTCTTCAGCGGTCTCAAGTATAGATCCCGACTTATAGCAACAACTAAGCTTCTTCGCCCATTTTGCACTATTCGGCTCTAATTCTTGCGCTTTCTTTAAGCATTCTTCTGTCAGCTTTCTATCACTTAAAAAGAAATAATTTGAAGCATTTTCAAGTATTTTCGGATTATTGGGATTTGTTTCTATTTGTTTAAGCCATAATTTTCTACCATTATCATATTGATCATCCGTTATATTACAAAGATGAAAGCATTGGTTACCGGCTAATTTCGATTCCGGTTTGTTTTGTATTAGCCAAAGAATATGTTCTTGATATCTTTTTTTTACTGACTCAGACCCATTAAACCGCTTACGGAAATAATAACCTAGTAGTTTAGCTCTTGTACGCAAATCATTTATATCTTCAGACAATACTTTCTCAAGATCCTGAGCTTCTTTTTCGGTTATCTTATCACCGTTTAAAATGACAGTAGTAAAATCCTCATCCTGATTATTGCCTTTTTTGTCGGCCTCAGCAGAAAACAATGGGTTGCTTAACATACAAATCAACCCGATCACTAAACCCAGTTTAATCAGGCTGTTGATTACATTCTTCATAATGTTTCTCTCCTTATTGTTTGGATTATGTCCAAACTCTTATTTTAATATTATTTAAGATAACTTCCTTATCTGGATAAACATTCACGATAATTTCGTCCGGTTTAAACCATAGTTTTATTTCTCGTTCTGCGTCTTCTTTATTAGCTGATGTATGTATTACATTTTCATATATTCCTCTTGTTGTGATTCTTCCATATGCACCTCTTATGGAAATAGAATCCGCTTCTTCTGGATTGGTAGCACCGGCAATATCTCTTACTTTTTTGATTGCGTTTTCTCCCCAATAAACCATGGCTAAGACTTTTTTTCTATTATGAAATTCGCCTTGAATATATTTTATAAGGTCTTCAAAAAATGGTTTGCCTTTTAAATGTTTATAATGTTCTTCTGCTAACTCTTTACTTACACGAAGTACTTTTGCTGCGGCTATTTCTAATTTTGCTTCTGAAAGTCTTGTGAGGATATTGCCTGTTAAAGACTTTTTTAATCCATCCGGTTTTATTATGACTAAAGTTTGCTGATTCATAATAAATATAATACAAAAAAATTTTACAAAAGTCAAATAAAATAAAAAGAAAAAAGTTCTTGATAATTTGAAAAAAATATGGTATGTTAAAAGAGGGCTTGAATAAATTAAGTTGTGTAGGTCAAAGATTTATTACGGTACCAAAAAGTTTGTAAAAGAGTAAAAAATTTGGTTGAAAGAAAAGGAAGGTATAATAGAAACTCTTGAAAAATCTACATTTAAACAGCATATTAGACCTGCTGCCGGTTTTAATTCCTTTAACGGCGCTCTCGCTCTTATTATCCTCTTTGTTACTCATTACAACTTCTTAAGACCTCATATGTCTCTTGATTACAATGTCCCGGTGCCTCTTGAAGAGCTTAAAAATATTTCTACCATTCAAGGTAAGTGGGCTAAAATTATTTCTTTAGCTTCTTAACTTTACCTCTATTTGTTAAAGAACATTATTCCCTTACTAATACCTTTTGTCCTTTTTTGTATTTTTTGTCTTTTCTATTCCTTTATCGTAACTCAAACTGCCCTTTTTTGTCTTTTTCCCTACTTAAATTCCGTTTTGCACTGCCTTTTTTCTTTCATAAAACTTTTTACATTACCGTCTCTTTGTCTAAAATGCGCTCTTTATTTATTCCAAATCTTAGTGTATAATTAATCTATCCGCTGTTAATCTGGGTTAGTTTTTGTGGGATAAGTCAAACTATGAAACTTCCTCAAGTTTAATGCAGAGAAATGATGTAAGTCTAAATATATGAGAGAGTTTTTTGAATTTGACTCGTTTAAGGCTATTTTGGGGATAAGTAATGAATAATTTGATAGAGTTTGAGATGATCAAGTCTGCC